>DATATA010000001.1:0-17511 GCA_036263775.1 Steroidobacteraceae bacterium
GTGCAGCGGCTTGTCCGGATCTCCATCCAGATCCGCCACCAGGATTTCAGCGAGCGCGGCGCTGACGTAGCGCCGCCCCGACAACACGGTTCGAACCGCCTTCATCAGTTCTTCGGGGGCGCTGTCCTTGGATAGATAGCCACTCGCGCCGGCGCGCAGCACGTTGACGGCGTATTGCTGCTCCGGCAGACCGCTCATGACCAGCACTCTGACGTTGGGATGGCCGGTCTGAATGTGACGCAGGATGTCGAGCCCGCTGCGGTCAGGCATGTGAATGTCGAGGAGCACCAGATCCCATTCCGATTCACGCAGGGCGTCGAGGGTCTCGTTGCCGCTGGCTGCTTCACCCACCGCATTGATGCTCGTATCCGCCTCTAGAAATTGCTTGAACCCGGCTCGGACTACCGCATGATCGTCTGCGATCAGTACTCTTGACACGTTAAATTCCCCTCAAAAAGCGCGCGTTTAGGAATTCGCGCACTCCTGTCTTTGTGAATATCCGTTCAGCTTGTTATACAGCGTCTTTAGGCTGCAGCCCAGTGCATCGGCCGCGCGGCGCTTGTTGCCCTTGAAGTAGTCCAGCGTGGCCTCGATCAACGAGCGTTCCATGTCGTAGATGCGCGACCCGACGCGAATTTCCAACCGTTCGCGGACCGCGGCCCCCCCGTTCAGCGGCTGTTCCGCTCCTTCGCTGCGGGCGGCGTTCTGAATCAGCGGCGCCAATTCCAGCATGCTGTCGCCGAGAATGAAGGCGCGTTCGATGCAATTTTTCAACTCGCGCACATTGCCCGGCCAGGAATGCTCCTTGAGCGTCATTCGCGAATGGGGTGAGAGGCGTTTCTGCGTCATCGACTGCGCATTGAGTTCCGCCAAGAAGCGATTCGCGAGCAGCTCGACGTCATCGCCGCGATTGCGCAGCGGCGGCATGTCGATCGGGAACACCGCCAGCCTGTAGAGCAGATCCTCGCGCAGCTGGCCGGATTGCACCGCCGTCAAGGGGCAGCGGTTGGTGGCGGCGATGACCCTCACGTCGCAGCTGTATTCGGTGCTCGCACCGACCCGGTAGAAGTTGCGGGATTCGAGCACGCGCAGCAGCCGCGTTTGCATGTCCAAGGGCATCTCGATCACCTCATCGAGGAGCAGCGTGCCGCCGTCGGCGCGTTCGAACACGCCGGCGTGCGCGCGCACCGCGCCCGTGAAGCTGCCTTTCTCGTAGCCGAACAATTCGGCCTCGATCAAACCCGCGGGGATCGCGCCGCAATTGATGGCGACGAAGGGTTTGCCTCGGCGCGGACTGCATTCGTGAATCATCCGTGCGGCGAGTTCCTTGCCGGAGCCACTCTCGCCCGTGAGCAGGACGCTGGCCTCGGTGGGCCCCACCCGTTCGATCAAACGAAACACTTCCTGCATCGCCACCGAATTCCCGAATAGAAGGGACGAGTCCGCGGCAGGCAGGGGGGATAGGGGAGTCAGGGGGGATAGGGGAGGCATTGGGGGCGCTGCGGAACGGTCCGGAAGGCTATAGCTCACGCTGTTCATTACAAATCTCCTGCTGGTCGCGCTCGTGTAATCGTTACACGCCACACGCGACAATTTGTAGCCTGTGCAGCTTGAGGTCGCCAGGGCTGAGGGCTGAACCTCAGCTCGGAATTCGCGCTGAATCCTGTAGGTGTTTGTCCGACACGCGATTGCAACTATTTGAATATTAACGCTGTATTGGACTGCTACAGAGCTGTTTAGCGCCTAGCAGTCGAGACGGTTCACTGTTGGCACATGCTATGCACTCGTTGCGGACGCACCGCAGCGCCAGCAGGTCGTAAATTGCGGTTCGAGTTCCTCGCCGCACTGCGTGCAGATCCAGGGAGCGCCCGACGGTGCCGTCGCCGCGGCCTTGAGCGCACGCAGCGCCGCCGGCTCGAGCGCATCGTCGACCCAGAGTTGCGGCCACGTTTCCAGCATCGGCAAATCGCCCAGCGCGCCCGCGAGATACTGATTGCGCAGCTCAGCGTCGATGCCCGCTGCGATCAACACATTGCGGGCGTGCGCGACCTGCAGGAGGGATGCGGCACGATACACTCGCTTCATCACCGCAACGACTTTAAAAAGGCCGCCACATTCTCGCCGCGCTCCAGCACCTCTACCAATGCTGAGCCGACGACCACGCCATCCACATGCGGCGCCAAGCGCGCCACCTGCCGGGCCGAGCGAATGCCGAAACCGGCACACACGGGAACTTGGGCCAGCTGCTTGACGCGATCCATGTACTCGAGCACCTCGATGGGCACATCCGCGTATTTGCCCTCGACGGATTTTCCGGTCGTGCCCGTCATGGTCACGGCATAAATGAAGCCGTTGGCCTCCCGGCACAGCATCGCCAGCCGTTCGGGCGGCGTCACCGGCGTCACCATCTGCACCAGCGCCAAGCCTTCGGCGTTGAGCGCTTGGTGAAGTTCGCCGCTCTCCTCGAACGGCAGATCCGGCACGATGAAGCCGGCAACGCCTGACTCCGCGGCGGCGCGCGGAAGCTTCGCCATTCCAAATGCCAACAGCGGATTCAAATAGCTCATCAATAGAATCGGAACGGTGGGGCGCGGCTCGATGTCGCGCAATTCATCCAGTATCCACGGCAGCGTCACGCCATCGGCCAAGGCGGCGAAGCTTGCCCGCTGAACGGTGGTGCCGTCGGCCATCGGATCGGTGAAGGGCACGCCGATTTCCACCACGTCGCAACCGCCGGCGACGGCGGCGAGATTTTCCTTGAATTGACGGCGGCTTGGAAAACCTGCCGTCAAATAGCCCACCAACGCGGGCCGGCCTTGAACGGCGACCGCCTGAATCGCGGCGGAAATGCGTTCGCTCGGCGCGGTCATCGGCGCGGATCCGTGAGCATCGTCCTCATCAGGAGCGCGCTTTCAGCAGCGTGTTCTGCAGAATGGGCATGTCCTTGTCGCCGCGCCCCGAACAGCCAATGAGAATTGCCGCCCCTGGATTCTTCTCCGCATAGCGCCGCGCTCCGAAAAATGCGTGCGCGCTCTCGATGGCCGGCAAAATGCCTTCGTACTTGGCGCACTCGGCGAGCGCGTCCAGGGATTCCGCATCGGTGGCCGACTCATAGCTGACGCGTCCGGTCTTCATCAGGTAGGCGTGCTCCGGGCCGACGCCCGAATAGTCGAGCCCGGCCGAAACGGAATGGGTTTCTCTCACCTGACCGAAGGCGTCCTGCAGGATCAAAGTGTAGCTGCCCTGCAAAACGCCGGGCGAGCCGAAGGTCAGTGACGCGGCGTTGTCGCCCAGCCCTGAGCCGCGCCCGCCGGCCTCGACGCCGATAAGGCGCACGGCCGCATCGCCCAAGAATGGATGGAACAATCCGATGGCGTTCGATCCGCCGCCGACGCAGGCGACCGCGACATCGGGCAGCCTGCCCGCGGCTTCCAGCATTTGCGCGCGCGCTTCGCGGCCGATCACCGACTGCAGCTCGCGCACCAGGTAAGGATAGGGATGCGGGCCCACCGCGGAACCCAGGCAATAATAGGTGCCGTCCGGATCGGAGACCCAGTCGCGCAATGCTGCGTCGATGGCGGCACGCAGCGTCCGATCGCCGCCCGTCACCGGCACCACCGTTGCGCCCAGCAGCTTCATGCGATCGACGTTCGGCGCCTGGCGCTCGACATCGACTGCGCCCATGTACACCGTGCAGGGCATGCCGAGCCGCGCCGCCGCCGCCGCGCTCGCGACCCCATGTTGACCGGCGCCGGTTTCCGCAATGATGCGCTTGGCACCCAAGCGCTTCGCCAGCAGCGTTTGGCCAACCGCATTGTTGATCTTGTGCGCGCCGGTGTGCGCGAGATCCTCGCGCTTCAAGTACACCTGCGCGCCCCAACGCGTGCCCAAGGCCGGTGCGGGCGACAGCGCCGTCGGCCGGCCGACCCAGGTGTTGAGTTCGTGCATGAACTCGCTTTGAAAATCGGATTGGTGCAAGTAGCGCTCGATGCCGGCCTGCAGCCGGTCGAGCGCTGGCACCAGGGTTTCGGGCACGTATCGGCCGCCGAAAGCGCCGAAGCGGCCCTTGGCGTCGGGCAGACCGACGGACGCGGCGGCGGCTGCTCGCAGCGGCGAACTCATCATTCTTTCTCCAGATGCGCGGCGGCCGCGCGCGCGGCGCGCACGAACTCGTGAATCTTCGCCGGATCCTTGACGCCGGGCTCGGACTCGACGCCGCTGCTCACGTCCACGCCGAAGGGGCGCACCGCCTGAATGGCTTCGGCCACGTTTTGCGGGGACAGGCCGCCCGCCAAAATCACGTCGGTTTGGCGCGCGAGTTCCGCCGCGCGGCCCCAGTCGGCGAGCTCGCCGATGCCGCTCGACGGACCTTCGAACAGCATGCGTCCGGGCAAGGGGTTCGGTGTCTTGCGGCCGAAGCGCACGACCGGCAGCACCTTGATGTGCGCGGGAATCTTCAGCTCGCGCAAGTCCTCGACATCCGTCTGAAAATAATCGGGCTTCAAGATGCGGCAGATTTCATCGACCTTCATCTGCAAGGGGTGCTGGGCGACGGCGATGCGCAAAATGCCGGGCGGCGCCAGCGCCGCGAGCTGCGCGGCCTGTCCGGGCGTGACTTGCCGCGGGCTCGGTGCAAAGACGAAGCCGATCGCGTCGACGTTGGCATCCGCCGCCGCGCTGACTGCATCCGCACCGGTGATGCCGCATATCTTGATCCACATGGCGCCGAGTGTAGCCATTTAGCCTCGAGCTGTCCGTGTCGTCGCCAATATTTCACGCAGCAATTGCGCAGGGTCGTCGCGGCTCATGAGCGCCGTGCCGATCAATGCCAGCCGATAGCCCAAGCGCATCATGCGCATCGCATCCGCGGCAGAGGCCACACCGCTTTCGGCCACCGCCGGCCGATCGCGGGGCAGCTCTTGGGCCAGGACCTCGAAGCGCTCCGGCACCACGTCCAGGGTCTGCAAATCGCGGCTGTTGATGCCGACCAGAATCTCGTCGCCGTCCGCGGAGCGGCGCCCGGCGCGGGCGGCGAGCAGCTCCCGAGCCGCCGCGAGATCCGCGCCGTCGAAGGCCTCCAGCAGCACGAACAATCGGTGTTCGGCCGAGGCATCGAGCAGCTCCATCATTTGCGCACGCGACAGCATCCGGACGATCACCAGGACGCCGCCTGCTCCCGCAGCGCGCGCCTCCAGCACCTGGTAGGGGTCCACCAAAAAATCCTTGCGCATGGCCGGCACGCCGAACGGCGCCAGCACCGCGCAGGCCTGCTGCAAGTGCTCGAGCGAGCCGTCGAAACGCGACGGCTCCGTCAGCACCGACACGGCCGCCGCGCCCCCTCGCGCATAGGCCTTCACGCGCCCCCGCCAGTCGTCGCTTCGCGAACCCAGCTGCCCGGCCGCCGGCGATCGTAATTTGAGCTCGGCGATGACATCGAATCCGGCGGCCGACAATTTCAAACGAGCCGCGGGCGGCGCGCCTCGTGCGCGCTGCGCGAGCTCTGCAAACGGCTCGAGCGCCATCGCGTGCTTCACCCGCGTAGCGCTCGAGCGCGCCATCTCGTCCAAGAAGCCGCTCATGTCGCGGACCTCTGCGCGGAGTGCAGCGCAAATGCCTTGAGCCGCTGCAGCCATGCCAAGGCCTTGCCGCTGCCGACGACCGCGCGGGCCAGCGCCATGCCGCCCCCGATGGACTGCGCGCGTCCGGCGATCATCAAGGCAAGCCCACACTGCAGCACCAGGGTATCGAGATGCGGTCCGGTATCGCGGCCTTCGAACACGTCGATCAACGCTTTTAAATTCGCCTTGGCATCGCCGCCGGCAAGCTCTCGCGGCGAGCAGCTCGCAATGCCGAACTCCTGCGGATCGATCTCGCGGCGCAGGACCTCCCCGTTCTGCACGTCGAAGGCCGCGAAGGAACCGACGGGCGTCGCCTCGTCCCATCCGCAAGCACCGTGCACCACCCAGCCGCGTTCGATGCGCATGCCCGCCAAGGTGCCGGCCATGAGTTCCGCAGTGGGCGCGTCGTAGGCGCCGACCAGCAGGAAACGCGGAGCCGCGGGGTTGGTGAGCGGCCCCAGCAAATTGAACACGGTGCGCACGCCGAGCGCGGTGCGGATAGGCGCGAGCGCCTTCATGGCGGGATGAAAATATGGCGCGAAGAGAAACGTGAATCCCGTTGCAACGAAACATTCGGCCGCGCGATTTTCATCGAGCGGCAGCGTGAATCCCAACGCTTCGATCAGGTCGGCGCTGCCGCTGCGGCTCGAGATCGATCGATTGCCGTGCTTGACGACGGGCAATCCGCAAGCAGCCGCGAGCAAGGCCGCGCCGGTGGACAGATTCAAGCTGCCGGAGCCGTCGCCGCCGGTGCCGACGATATCGATGGCATCTATGCTGTCCGGCAGTGCGGGTTTGACCGCCAAGGCGCGCATGGCGCCGGCAAAGCCGCGCACCTCATCGGCGGTGACTCCCTTGGCGCGCAGCGCCGCGAGCAGCGCACCGGCCATCACCGGCGACAGATCCGGCGCCGTCAATTGGCGCAACAGCGACGCGGCTTCCGCTTCGCTCAAATTCCGCGGCTCCAGCAGCTGCTCCAGGATCTGGCGGGGAGTATTCACTTCAAGCCCTTAGAAAATTACCCATGAGAATAGGGCCGTCCGGCGTGAGCACGCTCTCGGGATGAAACTGCACGCCCTCGATTGCCAACGATCGGTGGCGCACGCCCATGATTTCCCCTTCAGGTGTCCGCGATGTCACCTCGAGCGAGCCGGGAATGCTGTCGGGTGCAGCGATCAGCGAATGATAGCGGCCCGCCTCGAAGCTCTGGCGCATGCCGGCGTACAGGCCTTTGCCATCGTGCAGAACCGGCGACACCTTGCCGTGCATCAGACGCCCGGCGCGAACCACTTTGCCGCCGAAAACTTCGACCAGGGATTGGTGCCCGAGACAGACCCCGAATATCGGGAGGCGTCCTGCGAATGCTTCGATCATTTGCATGGAAACGCCCGCATCCTTCGGCGTGCCGGGTCCGGGCGAGATGACCAGGTGCGTATATTTTTCCGCGAGCGCCTGTTGTACGCCGATCGCATCGTTGCGGCGGACATCGACCTCTGCACCCAAAATGAGGAACGCCTGCACGAGGTTGTAGGTGAAGGAATCATAGTTGTCGATCAATAAAATCCGTGCGGACATTTACAGGCCCTCGGCCGCGAGCTCGAGCGCCCGCCGCAGCACGGCACTCTTGGCCATCAACTCGTCGTATTCGGCTTTGGGGGAACTGTCGGCGACGATACCGCCTCCCGCTTGGTAGCTGTAGGTATCGCCTCGAAACACCAGCGTGCGGATCGTGATCGCCTGGTCCATGTCGCCATGCTGGCCGAAATAGCCCACGGTGCCGCCATAGAGCTGGCGGCCCACCGGCTCGAGCTCGTCGATGAGCTGCATCGCACGCACCTTCGGCGCGCCGACCAGCGTGCCGGCGGGAAAGGTCGCGGCAAACAGGTCGAACGCGTCTTGCGCCTGGCGAAGGCGGCCCCTCACGCCGCTGACGATGTGCATGATGTGGCTGTAGCGCTCGATCACGCGGTAAGGGTCGACCGACACGGAGCCGGCAACGGCGACGCGTCCCAAATCGTTACGCGCGAGATCCACCAGCATCACGTGCTCGGCATTTTCCTTCGGGTCGGCGCGCAGTTCGGCCTCGAGCGCCGCATCGCTCGCCTCATCGACGCCGCGCGGCCGCGATCCTGCGATGGGCCGCAGTTGCGCCTGTCCCAAGTGGCACTTCACCAAGGCTTCCGGCGAGGATCCGACGACGGTGATGTCGCCGAGCTCGCAGAAGAACATATAGGGCGACGGATTGAGCAGGCGCAGCGCGCGGTAGGCCTCGAAGGGCGCGATTCCATGGCGTCCTTCGAATCGCGACGCGAGCACCAGCTGATAAACATCGCCGGACGCGATGTATTCCTGGGCGCGCCTGACGCGGTCCGCATGCGCATCTTCGGTCAGCGACGGGACCGCCTTGGAAAATGTTCCCGGCGCGAGCGAGGCCGGCACCGCGCCCCGCAGCGCTTGAATGACCTCCCGCCTCAACGTTTGCCGCTCAGCGTCGCTGCCGTCGTGCAGCAGCGCGACGCCGCGCGTCAAGTGATCGAACACCAAGAGAGAGCGCGGCGCCACGTAGTGAGCGTGCGGCGTTTCGGTGCGATCGAGACTTCGATGCGGCAGGTGTTCGAAATAGCGCACGGCATCGTACGCCGTGTATCCCACCAAGCCGCCCAGCAGAGGAACACCGGGAATTTTTGGGCTGGGGCTCGGCGCGCGCGTCAATGCGCCGCGCAGCACGCTCAAGAATTCCTGCTTGGTTTCGGGCCGCGGCGAATTCGTACCGCCGATGTTCACACCGTCGGCGCCGATCTTGACCTCGAGACAATCGCCGAAGCCGATGAAGGAGTAGCGCGCGAGGCGCTCGCCGCCCTCGACGCTCTCGAGAAGGAATCGAGGCCGGAACGGCGCAAGCTTCAGGTACGCCGAGACCGGCGTATCGAGATCGGCTGCAATGTCAAAAGGCGATTTCATTCACGGCGCTCTTAAAGACAATAAAAAAACCCATCGCCACTGATCGCGGAGATGGGTTTCTGGAGAACGACAAATAAACTAAACGACCAGCCCACTCCCTTAAGGGAGACGCCACCACCAGGTGTTGCGAAGAGTGCATGCGGTCGACATGCAGGCAGTATCGCTGCCTCGAGAGCCCAACGTCAACTGCAAATCAGCCGCGATGAGTCACTTTTCCCCGGCAATTTCCAGGTTTTTCTTGTATTTGCGGGTCAAAGCGACGAATCGGGGCGTAAGGCCCACATCCTCGTACACCGGGTCGCCCTGGTCGTCGCGCGAAATGACTTTCGGACCCCGCTCGTACGGGATGGCGGCGGCGATCTCGTCCAAGCCGGTGCTCAATAAATCCGTCACGATCTCCTCGATCGACTGTCCTGGATACAGCTCGGCCAGGGCCTGTAGTCTCGCCGCATCGTCCAGCGGCAGGCGCACGGCGTACTGCTTCGCGGTCCTCGCCGGCGCCGCGGTTTTCTTCCAGCGATCGAGCAAGGACTTGAATTTCACGGTCACTCCGCCATACCTGTGGATTGCGAGCGACTATTATAGACCGCGGGGACATTTCATCAGCGCCCAACCAAAATTAAGAGCCGCCGGCGTATTCGAGTACAGCAGCCGCGCTCTGTCCCTGGTCTGGAGCACCAACAAGACCTTGAGCATCACGCTCGGGTTGCTGACCTTGGTGGCAGGTGCGCTGCCGGCGGGCGTCGCCTTCATCGGCGCGCAGATCGTCGATGCGGTGATTCACGCCGCGGATCTGCACCGTCGCACCGGCACAACCTACCTTGCCGATGTGGTGCGCTATGTCGCCCTCGAAGCGCTGCTGATCGCCGCCACCGCCATGGCGCAACGAGGCATTTCGCTGTCGCAGTCGTTGCTGCGCGCGCAAATGGGTCAGCGCGTCAATGTCATGATCTTGGAAAAAGCGCTCACCCTCGACCTGACCCAATTCGAAGATTCCGAGTTCTACGACAAGCTGACGCGGGCGCGGCGCGAGGCCTCCAGCCGGCCGCTGAGCCTGGTGATGCGCACCTTCGGGCTGGGCCAGAATGCGGTCTCGCTGATCTCCTTCGGCGGATTGCTGTACCGCTTCTCGCCATGGGCCGTGCTGCTCTTGGTGCTGGCGGGGTTGCCGGCATTCCTTGCGGAAGCGAAGTTCTCGGGCGAGGCGTTCAGGCTGTTTCGCTGGCGCGCACCCGAGTCGCGCATGCAAATCTATTTGGAATCCGTCTTGGCGCGCGAGGACTACGCCAAGGAAGTGAAGCTGTTCGATCTCGGGCCGAGATTCTTGGATCGCTACCGGGAAATTTTCACCCGCCTGTATCGCGAGGACCGCGACCTGACCCTGCGCCGCGACGCCTGGGGTTTCGGCTTAGGGCTGGTGGGAACGGCGACGTTGTACGGCGGCTATGTGTGGATCGCGATCGAGACCGTGCTCGGCGCGATGACGGTCGGCCAAATGACCATGTACCTGCAATTGTTCCGCCAGGGACAGGCAGCGGTGAGCGCCGCATTGTCCGCGATCAGCGGCCTGTACGAGGACAATCTGTACTTGTCGAACCTGTTCGAGTACCTGGAACAACCGGTCGGCCGCGCCGGCGTCAAGGGCGGCCGGAACGCCGGGCCCGATCCGGGCGACGGGATTCGCTTCGAGCACGTCGAATTCGTCTATCCCGGAGCCGCGGCGCCGGCGCTTTCGGACATCAACTTGCACGTCCGCCCGGGCGAGAGTCTGGCGCTGGTCGGGCAGAACGGCTCCGGCAAAACCACCCTGATCAAACTCATGACGCGGCTTTACGAGCCGACGCGCGGCCGGGTCTTGCTCGATGGGCTCGACCTCAAAGAATGGGACGAAACGGCGCTGCGACAGCGCATCGGCGTCATTTTTCAGGACTTTGCCCGCTATCAAATGCTGGTGGGCGAGAATATCGGCGCGGGCGACGTGCGCGCCTTCGAGGATGAGGCGCGCTGGCGCAGCGCCGCGTCCAAAGGGTTGGCGGCCGAGTTCGTGGAACAGCTGCCCGGCGGCTATCGCGCCCAGCTCGGCAAGTGGTTCAAGGACGGGCGCGAGCTGTCGGGGGGCCAGTGGCAGAAAATCGCGCTGGCGCGCGCCTTCATGCGCAGCGACGCCGACATACTGGTCTTGGATGAGCCCACCGCGGCCATCGATGCCGGCGCGGAGGCCGAGGTTTTCGAGCACTTCCGCGAGCTGACCCGCAATCGCATCGCCATCGTCATATCGCACCGTTTCTCGACCGTGCGCATGGCCGACCAGATATTGGTGCTCGAGGAGGGGCGCATCGTCGAGCGCGGCAGCCATGAATCGCTGATGGCGGCCGACGGCCAATATGCGAAGCTATTCACTTTGCAGGCACGCGGGTATCGTTAGAGAATCTCTTGGGGCCGCCGCATGGATACATTCAAATCGCCGCTGATTTTGGCCCTGGCCGCCGTGGCGCTGTGCGCGTGCCAGCGCAGCGAGGCGCCGGCAACGGCCGCGCCTGAAGTGAACAAGGGCGTGAAAATGGGTACCTACCGCGCCGTGCTGCAAACGCCCGGCGGCGACCTGCCGTTCGGCCTGGAGCTTGCGCAAAAGGACGGAAAGCCCGTGGGCTACCTCATCAACGGCCCGGAGCGGCTGCTCTTGAGCGAGGTCAAGATCGATGGCTCGCACCTCGAAATCCGCATGCCGGGCTATGAAAATATCCTGACCGCGGATGCTTCCGGAAAGACCCTTAAGGGCGAGGTCTTCCTGGTCAAGCTCAACGAGAAGAACCAGCATGTGCCGCTGCGGGCAACGCTCGGCGACAGCTATCGGTTCTTCAAGACTCCGGCCAGCGACAACGCGGATGTCTCAGGCCGATGGGCGGTGAAATTCATCGATGACGGCGGCGTGCCTGAGGTGGCGCTCGGCGAATTCAGCCAGTCTCACGATGCCGTCAGCGGCACGATCCTCACCACCACGGGCGATCATCGTTATCTTGCCGGACAAGTGAAAGGCGATGAGCTGTATCTGTCGACCTTCGACGGCGCCCACGTATTTCTCTACAAGGCAAAGATCACCGCGGATGGCGGCCTCGACGGCGACTGGTGGTCGGGCCTTGCGTTTCACGAGAAATTGACGGCTAAGCGCGACGACGCCGCCCAGCTTCCCGATGCCTACGGCGTGACCGCCATGCGGGCAGGCGTCAAGCAATTCGACTTTGCTTTCCCGGACCTCGAGGGCAAAACCGTCTCTTCCAAGGATCCGCAATTTCGCGGCAAGGTGCTGATCGTGGCCCTCGCCGGCAGCTGGTGTCCCAACTGCCATGACGAGGCGGCGTTTCTCGAGCCGCTCTACCAGGACTATCGCGGCAAGGGATTGGAAATCGTTTCGCTGCAATTCGAGCATTTCGGCGATTTCCCGCGCGCCGTCGAGGCCACCAGGCGTTTCCGCCAGCACTACGGCATCGAATACACCACACTGATCGCCGGCATCTCGGACAAGGACGAGGCCGCCAAGAAATTGCCGATGTTCAAGAGTTTCGTGGCGTTTCCCACCACGGTGTTCATCGACCGCAAGGGCAATGTGCGCAAGATCCACACCGGTTACACGGGTCCCGCCACCGGCGATCACTACGTTCAGTTCGTCGGCGAGGTAAAGAACACCTTGGACCAGCTGCTCGCGGAGACCTGAAGTGCCTTCGTTCGACGTGGTATCGGAAATCGACACGCACGAGCTCACCAATGCCGTCGATCAGGCGGCGCGCGAATTGACGCAGCGGTTTGATTTCAAGGACACCGGCGCGGCCTTCGAACTCGAAGAGACCACGGTGACCATGACGGCGCCGGCGGAGTTTCAGCTGAAGCAAATGCTGGAGATCCTGAAGCTGCGCATCGCCAAGCGCGGCATCGACGTCGGCTGCCTGGAGGTGAAGGACCCGGAAGTCAATCTGGCCCGGGCCAGGCAACTCGTGATACTCAAACATGGCATCGATGCCGAGGCCAGCAGAAAGGTCTCGCGCCTGATGAAGGACTCGAAGCTCAAAGTCCAGGCGCAAGTCCAGGGCGACAAGGTCAGAGTGACCGGCAAGAAGCGCGACGACTTGCAAGAGGCGATTGCATTCTTGCGCAAGGCAGAGGTCGGCGTGCCGCTGCAGTTCAATAATTTCCGCGACTAGCGCAGCGGCGCTGCACGCCGGCAACGGTTAACGCTGCACCAGCTGCCGGTAGTCTGCGGGACCCATGCCCGGCATTTTGCGCACGAACGCGACCACGTCCCAGATCGCATCGTCATCCAAGGTCTTGGCCCACGCGGGCATCGCGGACATTTTGATGCCGTGCTTGATGATCCAGAACGCCCGCCGCGCTCAACGTGCACTTCGACATCCTGATCATTTGACGACGATGGTGCCGACCATGCGCGGGTGAATCGAGCAGGTGAAGTGATACGTGCCCGGCTGGTCGAACTTGAACGAGAAGCTCTCGTCCGTATCCATCGCGCCGGAGCGAAACATTCCCGTGTCGCTCACCACCGTGTGCGGTTCGTCGTCCTTGTTCACCCAGGTCACCTTGTCCCCGGCGCTGACCGTCAAGGTCGTGGGCATGAACATGAAGTCCTTCACTTCGATGCTATTGGGAACTGCGCCCTGCGAAGCCGTGCACACCATTGAGATTGCCGCTGCGACCAGCTGCAACCGATATCGAGTGAGATCCATTGACGTTTCCTTCGAGTTTGAGATTTAGGATTGAGTTAAGCGATCGTGGTGTCGGTGAGGGCCAGGGCCGCGGGATGCTTCACCACCGACACGCTGGTGATGCCGAGCATCTTGGACAACTGCTCGGCGGGGACCTTGAGGGGACCGGGCCCTGCGCCTACGCCGGCGGCCGGCTGCGGATAAGCGGTCGAGCGCGCGGTATGGAACGTGACGTTGCCTTCCACTTTCTGCACGATCTGGTGAATGTGGCCGTTCAAGACCGTGACGGAGCCGAAGCGGCGCAACTGCGCCATGAGCTGGTCGGCATCGCCCGTTCCCCAGCCCCACGGTTCATAGACCGTCCACAGCGGCATGTGCGCGAACACCACGATGGGCGTGCTGGCCGACCGGCCTTTGAGATCCGCGGCCACCCACGCCAGTTGTTCGGCGCCGAGATTGCCCAAGCCGCCGGGTTTGAACTGCAGCACGTTGATGAGCCCGATGAAATGCACGCCGGCGTGATCGAAACTGTAATAGCCCTTGCCTTGGGACGCCTTGCCGAAGCGATTGAAGTATTCCGTGACCGTGGCGTCCGTGGTGTCATGCTCGCCGGGAACGGTGTGCATTTCGGTGGTGCGCAGGCGCGAGAAGAGCTGCTGGGCGGTGTCGAATTCGGCCGCCTTGGACAAGTGAGTGATGTCGCCGGTATGGATGATGAGCGCCGGCTGTTCCGCCATGCCGTTCACGATGTCGATGGTTTGCGTGAGGGAGCCGTCGACGTCGGGATTGGCATCCTTGTTGAAGCCGATGTGCGTATCGCTGATCTGAACGAACAGCGGTCGGCCGAGCTTTGAGACCGCCTTGTCGTCGGCCGCCAGGGCCAAATTGATGGGCGTGAAAACTCCGCCCGACAACGCAAACAGGGTTCCCGCCCCGCCGAACGCCAGGCACTTCAATGCATTGCGGCGCGATAACAACGATTGATCATCCGACATGGCATGCTCCTTTTAATTGCCGTTCGGGAAGAAGACTGCGGCGCGGTCGGATTTATTCCATATAGGAGCTTGTCCTACTGCCGATCGCGCAGCCGGCGCGCAAAATGCGTTGCGTTGCTTTTGACCGCAGGACTTACGCATCAAGGAGTGGCCCATGAGGAAAATCAAATCAGCCGCGAGCCGTCGGCTCGCGCTTTGCGGGGTGATCGGATTCGGATTGAGTGCGGCGGGTTGCGCCACGGACTCTGTTGTCGTGACGGGTAGGGTGCGTCCTGCGGTTTCGCCCGCGGAAGTGAAAGTTTATTGGCGCCCGCCGGTGACGTTCGAAGAAATCGCCATCCTCAATACCTCGAAGCACAGCGCCTTTACGAGCGGCGGACAGAAGACGGTCGACAAAGTCATCGCCGGCTTGAAGGAGCAGGCGGCCAAGGTGGGCGCGAACGGTGTGATCCTGGAAGGTTTCTCCGATCGGCAAACCGGCTCGGTCGGATCAGGCGTCGGATCCAGTTCCGTATCCAGCAACTCCGCGGTCGGGGTAGGAGTCGGCGGATCGTTGGGAATTTATAAAAAGACCGGTCACGGCGTCGCCATTTTTGTGCCGCCCGGATCCGTGCCGCCGCCCGGCTCTGCACCACCACCCGGCTCTGCGCCACCGCAGGGATCCCCGCCGGAAGGAACGCAGCCTTAAGCTTGCTCGCGCAACAAGCGCACCAGACCTAAGAGTTCGTCCCAGCCGGTATCCGACACGGCGCAATATTGGATATCGCCCTGCTGCCAGAATGCGAGATGGTAGCCGCTGCGCGTGGTATTGCCCGGCAAGCGGCCGCGGGCGGCCCAGGTGAACACATTGATGACGTGCGCGCCGTGCTGGTAGACCACCACGGCCGAGCGCTGATGCTCGATGTAATCCGCGCGCCCGCCGATCAAACGATACCCTTGAGACTCGAAGTCGGACACGACGGGCGAAACGTCGGCGTGTCCTGCGAACCACGGCTTCACGGTGTGCTTGTCGGTGGACACCACGTCGATCAAATGCGCCGGCATCAGAGAGCGCACGTGCGCGCTCACCAATTCATTGCTCAAGGGACTCAACGCCGGCATGACGGCAAAAAACGCGATCGCTGCTGCCAGCGCGGCGCCGCCGAGGCCGCTGAAGGCGCCCGTCCAGAAAGAGCGTCCGCGCCAAACCCGTGGCTGCGGCGCCGGCCGCGGCTTTGCGCGCGAGAACGTCGATCTGGACTCCGCAGCAGGGCCGACCTCCCCGGCAGGGCGGCCCTCCGCGGCGCTCTCTTGGTCGAGCGCCTGCAGGATCTGCGTGCGCAGCACCGGCGGTGCCGCGGCGTACGTGATACCGCCGCGCAGTGCGGTTCGCACCTTATGGAGATCTTGCAGCAGTGCACGGCACTCGCCACAATGCTCGACGTGCCGCTCGATCTCGGCGGCGGAAAGCGCATCGACTTCGCCGTCGAAATAGGCTTGCACCCGGAGCGATTCAGCGCACTGCATGCGGCACCCCTTCGACTTCTTGCATCCATTTGGCCTTGAGCGCCGCGCGCGAGCGTGCGAGGCGGGACATTACCGTGCCGATCGGCACATTGGTGACCGCGGCGATCTGCGCATAGTCCATTTCCTCGATTTCCCGCAACATCAACACCGTGCGATGTTCCTCGGGCAGCGAGGCCACCAGCTTGTCCAGGACTTTTTTCTGGTCGGAGAGGATCGTCTCAGTCTCCGGATTGGCGTCGTTGGCGATCATGGCGTGACCATCGGCTGCATCATTCTCTTCCGGAAGCGGCACCAGGCCACGCCGTTGCTGCTGCTTGGCGGCCGTGAGGTGGCAATTGCGCACAATGGTCAAAAGCCACGCCTTGGCATCGGAACCCCGCAGGGTATCGAAACCGCGAAATGCGCGCAAAATCGCGTCCTGCACCACATCCTCGGCCTCGCCGGGGCGGCACAGCCACCGAGCGAACCGATACGCGGCGTCGAGATGAGGCAAAACCTGCCCCTCGAATCGAGCGCGCTTGTCATCCATAGGGTTAAGACTCACGGGGCGCCGATTTTATTCCCAATGACAACAGGGCCCCTAGTCCCGAAAGAAGTAGGGAATGGCGATGAGCAGCGCGCCTATGGCCACGAGCAGCAGCACATTGCTGACGAAATAGGGAAACACCATCAAGGCGACTCCGCAAAGGAGCGGTATCGGCGCCCGTTGCTTGCGGCCATAGATGAAAAAGCCCAGGCCGATCGAGCCGTAGAGCAAACCCCAAAGCAGCCAGGCTTGAATGTGTGCGCACTCCTTATCTCGCAGCCGCGAGTATATCCGTCCGATCGCGTATCCTTGCGCGTAAAAACCAGCGGGGTATTCTCGTGAATCGAAGCCTGTTCCCATCCGTTCTCGGCCTTGTGCTGTTGTCAGCGTCCTGCCCCTCGTGGGCCCAGCACCCGTTCCTTTCGGATACAGAATGGTCGAGCTTGCGCCATGAAGCCAGCGGCACCGCCCCGTACGAAAACCTGCGCACCCTGACGCGCTTGCACCGTGTTCCGGCCACGCCTGAATTCGATCAGGCGGCGAATTTCATTCTGGAGCGCGCGCAGGAATACGGGCTTGAAGGTGTCCACGCCGAACAATTTCCCATCGACGGCAAGCTTCGGTACGGCCTGATGCGTTCGCACATTGCTTGGAATGTGGAGGCCGGCCGGCTGTGGCAGATCGAGCCGCAGCACACGTTGCTCGGCGACTGGGCCACCGACCCCATACGCTTGGCCGACTATAGCCACAGCGCCGACGTCGAAGCGCCGCTCGTGGATGTGGGCGCGGGAACCTCGGAGTCGGACTACGCCGGCAAGGACGTGCGCGGCAAAATCGTGCTCGCGGACGGCGTGCTGTCGACGGTGCAGCATCTGGCGGTGGAGAAGAATGGAGCTGCCGGCATCGTCAGCGACATGCCCAACCAGAGCACGGCCTGGTCGGGACTCGATACCGCCGTGGTGAGGTGGGGCCACCTGGATGGGTCGCTGACGCACGGCTTTGCCTTCATGGTGTCGCGCGGCACAGCGAGCGATCTTCGCGCGCAGATCGCGGCGGGACATCCCGTGCGCTTGAGCGCCCATGTCAAGGCAGAAGTAGGCGCCGGGCACTGGACCGTGGTCACCGGGATCATCCCCGGCACCGACGCGGCCGCCGGGGAGATCGTCTACAGCTGCCACCTCGATCATCAGCGG
>DATATA010000011.1:0-10627 GCA_036263775.1 Steroidobacteraceae bacterium
GCCACGCGTCAAGGCAGCGGAGCCGAGGAATCATTCACTCACTGGATTGCCACCGTCCAGTACGCCTACACGAATCCTGCGAAAGACCCAAAAACGCGTCGATGGAACCCGCTGGGATTCAAGATCATCGATTTCCGCACCGAGCCTGAAGTCATCAGTGAGGCCGCCCGATGAGTGCGCGTCGGGCAAGCACGCGGCGCCTGTTGTGCACGGTCCTGCTGGCGCCGATTCTGAGCCACGGTGTGCGATCGGAAACCGTGCCGGCGAGGGGCGATGTCGACGGCCGCATCCGCACCGCCGCCTATGACGCGGCCGAAGTCTACAAATTGCGGGGCCTCGTGGGCTATCAAATCGATCTGGAGTTCGAGCCGGGCGAGACATTCGTGGGTTTGGGCGCCGGAGACATGGAGGGCCTGGCATTCGTAGGGCAGGAAAATCATTTATTCCTCAAACCCAAAGCCGCCAAGGTCGCGACCAATATCACCGTGCTCACGACGCGCAGGCACTACCACATCGACTATAGCGCCGTCGCGCAGCGCCCAAACGATGACGACGCCATCTACTCTTTGCGATTCACCTATCCACGGACGCCGGCGAAGGCCGCCGCCGACGCTGCCGGAAAGCTTCTGGATTCTCAGCTCGAAACGGCATCGAGCCATCGGCCGCAGAACATCGATTACTGGTATTGCGGCGAGCCGGCCTTACGGCCGGTCGCGGCGTCCGATGACGGCGTGCACACGCGTCTGACCTTTGCGCCGAATGCCGACCTGCCGGCGATTTTCGTGCGCAACGGCGATGATGGCGAGTCGTTGCTGAATTTCAGCGTCGATGCCGGCGACATCGTGATTCATCGGGTGGCGCGGCGTTTCATCGTCCGCCGCGGGAAACTTACCGGTTGCGTGGTGAATGCCGCGTACGCCGGCGGCGGCAAGCGCTTGGAATCGGGCACGGTGGCGCCGGAAGTCGAGCGTCGGGTGCAAGGAAGCGTGCCATGACGGAGCCGGAATCGGAAGCCACGGAGGTCCGCGGTGAACGCGGTAGCTCAACGCTGGCGCACGCGCCGTCGATGCAATCGCGCGTCAGCAATATTCTCGCCATTGGCTTGATGAGCGTTCTCGGGCTCGGCATGCTCACCTGGTACTACGCCAATGCCATGAGCCGTCCAAGTCATGCGCGCCAAAGCGCCCAGGCGCTGTCGGCAAAGCGCGCTCAGGGAGAGATGCCGTTGCCCAGCCTCGGGCGGATCGATCCGCCGGTTGTGGAGCGGACGGCGCTACCCAAGGATCCGGCGCCGCGGCCCGCGACGGAGTCGATCCCGCTCAGAGAGGTCCCGCTTCGTGAGATTCCGCTCGCGGCCACACCCGTGCCGGCCGCGTATGGCGCGCCGCCCGCAAAAACCCCGGCCGAACTTGCGGTCGAGCGCCAGTTGTCCGGTGCCGTGTTCTCAGCGCAGAGTTCGCCGCCCATCGCCGCCGTAGGGTCGATTCCGCCCTCGGCCATCTCCGCTCCCCAGGAAACCGGCGAGCTTGGCGGGCTGTTGCGGCCCAGCGTGACCGCGGCGGTCCACGCGCAGGTATTGCCGACCCAGCGATTGTTGCTTCCCAAGGGGGCATTTCTCGACTGCACCTTGGAGACGGCGATTGATTCGACGCTGCCCGGCATGACCACCTGCGTCATGGCCACCGATACTTTCGGCGTCGACGGGGCCGTGGTGTTGCTGGAGCGGGGAACGAAGCTGGTGGGCGAGACCCGCGGGCAGGTGCAGCAAGGCTCGGCGAGGGTTTTCGTGCTGTGGAACGAGGCGCGCACGCCGAGCGGCGTCATCGTACCCCTGGCGTCGCCCGGCGCGGATGAATTGGGCCGAGCCGGCCTTCCCGGTACCGTGGACCGCCATTTCTGGGAACGTTTCGGCGCCGCCATGTTGGTCTCAGTGATCGATGGCGCGATTCAAACGGCCGTTCAGTCGAGCCGCAGCAGCAGCGGCACCCTGATCGTCAACCCGTCGGCGACGCAGGATGTAATGACGGAAGTATTGAAGGGCACCATCAACATCCCGCCGACGGTGCTGAAGCAGCAGGGCGACCGGATTCAAGTGCTGGTCGCACGCGATCTGGATTTCAGGTCCGTCTATGAACTCAAGTCCACCGCCTCCCTCCATTAGTGCGGGCGCTGAAGCCTCGGCGCTCGCCCTAAACCTGCGTGCCTTGCGCCCGTTCCTGGGCGGCGACGTGATGGAGCTGTGCATCAACCGGCCCCACGAAGCATTTCTGGAAACACCGGCGGGCTGGCGCCGCGAGGAGCTGCCGTTCGCGGATTTCGATTGGTGCCATCGCTTGGCGAAGCTGATCGCCAATTTCACCCAGCAACGCATCGATTCGGTGTCGCCGCTGCTGTCGGCATCGCTGCCCACGGGGGAACGCGTGCAGATCGTCATCCCGCCGGCGACCGGCGCCGGATGCGTGGCAATAGCCATTCGCCGGCCGGCGGCGCAAGTTTGGAGCATCGAGGAGTTGGCAAGCCGCGGCATTTTCCGGCGCGCTCAACCGGCCGACCGCAGGCTCGATGCCACCGAACAGGAACTCAAGCGTCTGCTGGCCGGTTCAGACTTCGAAGCGTTCATGCGCCTCGCCGTGCGCAGCCGCAAGAACATCGTGGTTTCGGGACCCACCGGATCGGGGAAAACCACCTGGACCAAGGCGCTGATCCGGGAGATTCCGAGCGATGAACGTCTGGTGACCATCGAGGATGCGCAAGAACTGGTGCTGGACCGGCATCCGAATCATGTGCGGCTGTTCTATTCCAAGGATGATCAGGGCGCGGCGCGCGTCACGCCGAAGCAGCTGTTGGAATCTTGCCTGCGAATGAAGCCCGACCGGATCCTCCTGGCCGAATTGCGTGCCGAAGAGGCGTTCGATTATTTGCGCAACGTCAATTCGGGGCATCCGGGATCCATCACCAGCGTGCATGCCACGAGCGCGGAACTCGCGTTCGAGCAATTGGTGCTGCTGGTGAAGCAAAATCCAGGCGGCCGGGAATTGGCGCGCAGCGACATCAAGAGCCTGCTTTACCTGCTGGTCGATATCGTCATTCAATTCGGCGTCGAGCGCCACGAACGATTCATCAAAGAAATTTGGTTCGAACCCGAGCGCAAGCGCGGATGATGGACTTGCTGCATGGCTGGTCGGGGCTCGCCTTGAGCTACGCGGCCGTGCAAGGGCCGATGATCGCCGGGCTGGCCAAGGCGCGTGCCACATTTTCTCAATACGTCAAGTCCCCGCTCGTCGCGTTGCCCTTGACCGGCATCGCGGCAGCCGGCGCAGCCGTGTTCGCCTCGCATGCCGTCATCCAGGTGGCCGTTGCCGCAGCCGCGAGCGTGGTTCTCGGCTATACCGGCGGCCGCGTGATCGCCGAGGATGCCGCAAGCAGTAAGCTCCATCAGCGAGGTTCGCAGGTCGAAGAGCAGGTGCCGACCCGCCGCGCTGCGTTCTCGAAACAGCGGGGCAGGGACGCGGCAATCACGCTGGCCGGCGTCCCGGTCCCGGCGCGGGATGAGGCCAAACATTTCAAGCTGATCGGCACTACCGGCACGGGCAAGAGCACGGCGGTACGGGAAATGATGAGCAGCGCCTTGGCACGCGGTGATCGCGCGGTCATCGCGGATCCGGACGGAGGGTATCTGCGCCGCTTCTACCAAAAAAGCCGGGGCGACGTCATTCTCAATCCCTTCGATGAGCGCTCGGTGAAATGGGACCTGTTCGCCGAGGTCAGGAATCCCTATGACGTCGAGCAGCTGGCCCGGTCGCTGATACCCGATCATGAAGGCGCGGATCGAAGTTGGCGCGGCTATGCGAGAACATTTTTCACGTCGGTCACCCGGCAAGCGCGCGAAGGGGGCGTTTCGGATATAGGCGAGCTGTATCGGCTGCTGGTGATAGCGGATGCCGGCGAGTTGCGCCATCTCGTGCGGGGCACTCCCGCGCAGCCGTTCCTGGAGGAGCACAACAGCCGCATGTTCGACTCCATCCGCTCGGTGACGAGCTCGGCGGTAGGCGCGCTCGACTATATTTCGCAGCAGAAGTCGCCGCAATTCTCGATTCGGAATTGGGTGGACGATCAGAAGTCGGGCGTGCTGTTCATTCCCTACAAGGCCGGACAGATCGCCGCGCTGGGTTCGACCATCTCCGCTTGGATGCGGCTGGCAATTTTCGAAACCATGGATCACGGCGAGGAGAATGCGCGGTTGTGGTTCGTGGTCGATGAGCTGGATGCATTGGGGCAAATAGACGGCCTCAAGGACGCGCTCGCCCGCTTGCGAAAATTCAACGGCCGGTGTGTCCTGGGCTTTCAATCGATCGCGCAAGTCTCCTCGACGTACGGCGAGGGTGCCGCACACACGATCGTGGAAAATTGCGGCAACACCTTGATCTTGCGCTGCTCATCGAGCGAGGGCGGCGGCACCGCTCGCTTCGCCTCGCAGCTCATCGGCGAGCGCGAAGTCCTGCGCACCACCGAGTCGAGCAGCCGCCGTTTCACCGAAATGTTCGGTTCGGTATCCCGGAGCCAGCACTTCGGCGTCGAATCGGCGGTGCTGGCATCCCAGGTGGAACAGCTGCCTGATTTGGCCGGTTATCTCAAGTACGCCTCGGATCCGACTTGGGCGCGGGTGCGGTTGCAGGCGAGGAACGCCTGGCAGGATGCCAAAGCCGCCGCACCTTCTGCCGACACAAGCCCGCAACGGTTTTTGGGTGCGAGCCGTGAGTGAACGCGCCGCCACGCTCGACGATGCCACCCTTAAATTGGGCCTGCTCATGGAGAGCGCGCAAACCCACCAGAAACTGGCGGAAGGGCAGCTCGAACGCCTGCGGGTCCATACCCAAGACCTCGACGGCGTCGTGCGGGATGAAATCCGACGCACCCTGGTGCAGGAACTGCGGATGCTGAGCGCGGAAGTGACGCGCGCGAGTCGGGCACTGAAAAAAATTCGCAGCGGCCACGCGTTACGCGGCGCCGTTTGGTGCCTAGCGGCCGCGATACTGTGCACCGCAGCTCCGATTGCCGTTGCGCGCTGGGTGTTGCCATCCGCCGCCGATGTCGCGGTGCTGCGTGCGCGGCGCGACGAACTCACGGCCAGCCTGACCGAGCTCGAACAGCAAGGAGGCCGCATCGACTGGCGGCATTGCGGCGAATCGAAGCGGCTCTGTGTCCGGGTGGACCGCAAAGCGCCGGCCTACGGCGACCGCGGCGACTACTACGTGATCGAGGGCTACTGAGGCATGCATCCCGTGGTGTTGACCGCTGCCTTGACGATGGCTGCCGTGGGAGGCGCGAAATTGATCGCGCGAGGCATGCGGCCCGCGGCGCGCGAGACACACAAGCGCGGCGTCTTGATCGAGGATGGAGCTCGGCGGCAGCGGCGCAGCGGCCGGCGTAACCGGGCGACGGCGGAATTGCTGTTCGCGGGCGTAGTTATCCTGCCGACGGATGAGTCCAAGCACTTCAAGGTGATCGGCACGACCGGCACGGGGAAGTCCACGGCCATTCGCGAGTTGCTGGGTGCAGCAATCGCGCGCGGCGATCGCGCGGTATTCGCGGACCCCGACGCGGGGTACCTCGAGCGCTTCTATGACCGCTATCGCGGCGACATCGTTCTCAATCCGTTCGAACCTGAGTCCGCGCGATGGGATGTGTTCGCGGAGATCAAGGACAGCTTCGATGTGGAACTGCTGGCGCGCGGCCTGATCCCGGATTGCGGTGATGCCGCCGCCAGCGAATGGCGCGGCTATGCCCGGACGTTCCTGGGTGCCATATTGCGGCATTGCCGCTTTACTTCACGCCAGGCCGGTGATCTGTGGCGGTTGGCCATGATCGCGCCGGCAGAGGAACTTCGGCCCATCGTGGCAGGGACGCCCGCACAGCCTTTTCTCGATCCCGAGAATGCGCGGATGTTCGGATCGATCCGCTCGGTGATGGGTTCGGCGATCGCAGCTTTCGAGTACCTTGACCGCCAGCGGGCCGCGCCTTTCTCGGTACGCGAGTGGGTCAGGAACCGAACGTTTCCCAACCTGTTGTTCATTCCCTACCGCGCCGGCCAGATCGCCGCATTACGATCGATGATCGCCACCTGGATGCACCTTGCGATCTTCGAGGCGATGAGCCAATCGCAACAGGTGGACCAACGGCTGTGGTTCGTCATCGATGAACTGGATGCGCTGGGTGCCATCGACGGACTCAAAGATGCGCTGGCGCGGCTGCGGAAATTCGGATGCCGCTGCGTATTGGGCTTTCAATCGATTTCGCAAATTTCCGCCACGTATGGTCAGGGCGACGGCAACACAATCGTAGAAAATTGCAGCAACACCCTGATTTTGCGCTGCTCGGGCAGCGAACACGGCGGCACCTCGCAATTTGCCTCGCGCCTGATCGGCGAACGGGAAGTGGTCAGACGCCAGGTGTCGCGCGGCAAGGATCGCGAGAGCGGGTTTTCAAGCCGCGCCGGGCGCCGCTCCCGCAGCATCACCGAACAGCATGTGACGGAAACCGCGGTCATGGCCTCCGAACTCGAACAGTTGCCGGACCTTTGCGGTTATCTCAAGGGGGCTTCGTCGCGGATGTGGCTCAAGGTTGATTTCGCGAGGCGATAGGCATGCACATATCCGATGCCAACATCCGCTCACCGCGTTACTACATCGCGCACACGCAGGCGCAGTGCGCGCACTGCGGCCAATGGAATCGAGTTCTCGCCCTGGCGCTGCCGCCGAATCACGAAATGGTGGTGGATGGCAGATGGCAGACGGCCGGCGCCAATGCCTTCCTGTTCTATATCGCGGATCTGCCGCGGGCGGTGAGCCGGCGCCTGACCGGCCTGTCGCCGGGCTTTCGATTGGCGAGCGGCGAGGGTCAACGCAATTCGTACTGGGCGAATCACTGTAAGAATTGCGGCCGGATGTTCAGCGACGACGGGCTGCATTGCGAGCCGGGCGGTTTCATGCCGACCCAGGGCGAGGAGGCCGAAGCGATTCAACTCTCGCACGTGCGCCAAGGCTTCAGCGCGATCGCCGCCGGCTATGCACTCGATCCTGAATTCTTCGGACTGATAAAAAAGCGCTAGCGGCACACATGGCCGTCTATTTTCTCAATCTGAAGACTTTCGGGCGTGGAGAAGGCAGCAGTGCGGTCAGCGCCGCTGCCTATCGAGCCGGGGAGCGGCTTCGTGACGAGCGCAGCGGCAGAACCTACGACCACACCGCGCGCCGCGACGTCCTGCACAAGCAGATCGTCCTGCCGAGCGATTTTGCCGCGGACGATGTGTCTTGGGCCAAGGATCGAGACACTCTGTGGAACACCGCGGAACAGGCGGAAGTGCGCAAAAATGCGCGAGTGGCGCGGGAGTATTTGGTGGCGCTGCCGGCGGAACTGTCGCCGGAGGGCCGGCTGAACTTGGTCGCCGGCTTCTCGCGCGAATTGGTCGAGCGCTATCGCTTCGCGCTCGATGTCGCGATTCATGCGCCGCGGGATTATCCGGGCAGCGATCCGCGCAATTTCCACGCACACCTGCTTGCGACCACGCGCGAAGTGACGCTCGAGGGATTGGGGGCCAAAACCGCGCTGGAGTGGAACGATGCGAAGCGCCGCGAGGCCGGCCTGGGTCCGGCGATCGGCGAACTGCTGCACGTTCGGCAACGCTGGGCGGCCTCTGCCAATGCCGCGCTCGAGCAAGCACACGTCGCGGCACGCATAGATCACCGAACCCTGCAGGCGCAAGGCATCGATCGCGAGCCTCAGGCGCACATTCCGCGCGCGGCATATGAAATGGAACGCCATGGCTATCGCAGCGTCGTCGCGGAGCGCATTCGCGCGGAGCACCAGGAGAGAGTCGAGGCGCGGCTGCAGCGCTCGGCACAACCGGCGCAACCGGTGCAACCGGTGCAACGGGTGCAAACAAAAAACCACAAAGAGATTCAATTGGACTCCGTGCGGACGTGGCTTGAGTATCGCAAAGCGCTGGCCGAAGGAGCGGCTGTGCCCGATGCGCCGGCGCGCAAGCGAGACAACGATCATTCGCTATGATTGGGTCGGTCGTCTTCGCTTCTTGCTACGTCTATTCGCCCGCGGGCAACGGGCTGATCTGCGAGCGTTCGCGCCTGTTGCGCGCGCTGTTGAAGGAGTGTGACTCGCGCTTCATGACCCAGTACGCCGTACGGGTGCGGGAGCAAGCAAGGCTGCCGGCGCGCCTCGGCGGCTTTTTTCTCGCCGGCGACGTGTTGGTGCCGGTGCCCGGAAGCGCACCGAAGTCGCGCGGCATCTGGGTGGCGGCGGACCTTGCGAAAGCCCTGGTACAGCAGGGCTTGGGAGCCATGATGTGGCCCGGACTGCACCGGATCCACGCGGTGCGCAAATCTGCAACGGCCGTGCAAGGCGCGCGCCCCAGTGTCGCCTTGCACTACGATTCATTTCAAATGGATCCGCCGCCGTTTCACCCTGCCGGTGTGGTGCTGATCGATGACGTGGTGACGAAAGGCAGAACGCTCCTGGCGGCTGCATCGCGCGTGCGCGACGCAATCCCGGATGTGCCGGTCAGAGCCTTTGCATTGCTGCGGACCATGGGGCTGATCGCCGGCGTGCAGCAGTTGTTGGAGCCCTGCAGGGGCGAGATTAGATGGACGGCAGGTGGAGACGCGCTGCGTATCCCCTGAACGCTGCGCGCGGAGCCGATCCCTTATAATGCATGGAGCTTGCGCACCGACGCCAAAACTCCGCCGGCCGGCCGGCCGCTGCAGAATATGCCGCAGATCGAGATCGCCGATCGGCTGAGGCGAGCGTACGCGGCGGCCGACGGCGCGATCGGCGCCCACTGCATTCATGAACTCTGGATGCGCGGAGCAATGTCCATTAACATTGAGCGCGCGCTCGAACAGCTGTGGACCTGCGCGGCGGCCACCATTCCGGAATGGCTGCCGATGCGCTATATCGATTGGCTGCCCGCGGTCTACGAAACTTCGCTGAAGTTCAATGCCTGTGCCAAGGGGCGATCGAACATCTACTTGGTGCTCTTGGACTACAGCGACCGAGATAGGCCGTACGGCATTTACGTCGGCATGAGCAAGTACAGCCCGGCGCAGCGTTTCGATCAGCACAAGGCGGGCATTCGTGCGGCGGGAAGCGTATTGAAACGGGGCATTGAAGTCCTGACGGGACCGACCATGCATTTGCAGTACATCAAGCGCGGCGAGGCTGCGCGCATCGAAGTGCAGTTGGCGGAAGCCCTCGCCGAGGCCGGCCTGCGGGTCAAAGGCGGACACTGAATGATTCTCATCGGCATGTTCGATTCGCCCTTCGTGCGGCGCGTGGCGGTCAGCATGAATTTGCTGAAGTTGCCCTTCGAGCACCGCAACTGGTCCGTCGGCAAGGATTTCGAGCTGATTCGCCAGTTCAACCCCTTGGGCCGGGTACCTACATTGGTTCAGGCGGACGGCGAAACCCTGATCGAGTCCGCTGCGATATTGGATTTCCTGGATGAAACCGTGGGGCCCGAACGGGCGTTGCTGCCGCACTCGGGGGATTTGCGCCGGGAAGCGCTGCGCGTGATCGCCATTGCCATCGGCGGGGCGGAAAAGGGCGTGACGCAGGTGTATGAAACCGCATTCCGGCCGCCCGAGAAGCGCTATCGACCCTGGGTCGAGCGCTGCCATAACCAAACCCACGCGGCGCTCGCCGAACTGGATCGGCTTTGCCAGGTCCGGGGCGACAAATGGCTCGTCGGCAACCGCATCACCCAGGCCGATATCACCGCAACCTGCGTCTATACTTTCTTGAGCGACGCGTTGGGCATCAATCGAGACTCCCTGGCTTATCCCGCATTGGGCGCGGTCGCCGCGCGTTGCGAAGCGTTGCCGGAATTCAGTTCCGTCAAGGCCGATTGGTTCGCGCCGGCCGACTCTTAGGGTTTACAATCGTGGGATGGTCGTCGTACACCATCTCAACAACTCGCGGTCGCAGAGGGTGTTGTGGTTGCTCGAGGAACTCGGCATACCGTATGAGGTTGAGCGCTACGAGCGGGACGCGAAGACCATGCTGGCGCCGCCCTCGCTGCTGGCGGTCCATCCGCTGGGGAAATCGCCGGTAATACGCGATGGCGAGGTTACCGTGGCGGAATCCGGCGCAATCATCGAATACCTGATGGGAAAATACGGCGACGGCCGCTTGATACCGCCCGCGGCCACGGCGCAGCGATTGCGCTACACCTATTGGCTGCACTATGCGGAAGGCTCGGCGATGACGCCGCTGTTGTTCAAGCTGGTGTTCGATCGGATATCCACGAATCCCGCGCCCTGGCCGATCAGCGCGATTTCCCGCCGCATCGCCGCGACCGTGACCAACGCCTTCATCGCACCCAACTTGAAACGCCACCTGGATTACATCGAAGCCGAGCTCGGCTCGCACGCCTGGTTCGCCGGCGATCAATTCACGGCGGCAGATGTACAGATGAGCTTTCCGCTGGAAATTGCCGTGACACGCGCGGGCTTGAGTGCCACGCGGCCGAAGTCGATGGCTTTTCTCGACTCCATTCACGCCCGCGATGCCTATAAGCGCGCCTTGGAGCGCGGCGGGAAGTACGACTATTAGCGAA
>DATATA010000013.1:0-24320 GCA_036263775.1 Steroidobacteraceae bacterium
CCGATAGCTTGCCGACCATCGCCTCCCACGGCGGCAGACGCAGCGAGTCGGCGGCGATTTCCAGCTTGCGCTCCAACTCCCAGCCGCCGACCGCGTCGATCTTGTCCTGCATCTTGGCCTGCTCTTCCATCAGCTTGTTCATTTCGTCGTCGGAGAGCGGTTCGGCGAACTTATCGCTGATGGCATTGAAGCGGTCGATCAAGCCTTGCACATCGCCGACGCCTTCACCGACGACCTCGCGCACGGTCTTGGTTTCGTCGAGCACCGGTTCTTGCGGCAAATAGCCAACCTTGATTCCGGACTGAGCGCGCGCCTCGCCCTCGATGTCCTTGTCGACGCCCGACATGATCTTGAGCAGCGTGGATTTTCCGGAGCCGTTCAATCCGAGCACGCCGATCTTGGCGCCCGGAAAAAAACTCAAAGAGATATCGCGCAAAATAATGCGCTTGGGCGGCACAACCTTGCCAACCCGGTTCATGGTGTATATGAACTGAGCCATCGACTGCCTGTATTGAATTAATTGCGTGAATTCGCGGGGAAACAGCGGAATTATCCGCGACTCAAGCCGGCTTGTCACGGTGCGGCTTCATCAGGACCCAGGCTCCTAGGGGAACCTAGTCCAATAAGCTACAATTACCGGCTATCTCTGGAGATCCGTTCATGTTTAGCGCCCAAATGGCCATTGCCGGCTTCGATCCCGAGCTTGCGCGAGCTCTGCTAAGCGAACGCGGCCGTCAAGAGGATCATATCGAACTCATCGCCTCCGAGAACTACGCGAGTCCGCGCGTGCTGGAGGCCCAGGGCTCGGTGCTGACGAACAAATATGCGGAAGGGTATCCGGGCAAGCGCTACTACGGCGGCTGTGAATTCGTCGATATCGCAGAATCGCTGGCCATTGATCGTGCAAAACAGCTGTTCGGCGCGGCGTACGCCAACGTGCAGCCCCATTCCGGCTCCCAGGCCAATGCGGCCGTCTATTTCGCCCTGTTGAGTCCCGGCGATACGATTCTAGGCATGAGCCTGGATCATGGCGGGCATTTGACGCACGGCGCCAAGGTCAATTTCTCGGGGAAGGTTTTCAAGGCGGTGCAATACGGCGTCGTCGCCGAAACCGGCATCATCGACTACGACCAAGTTGAACGGCTGGCGAAGGAGCATCGGCCGAAGATGATCGTCGCGGGTTTTTCGGCCTACTCGCGTATCATCGATTGGGCGCGCTTTCGCGCCATCGCCGACGCGATCGGCGCCTATTTGTTCGTCGATATGGCGCATGTCGCCGGGTTGATCGCGGCCGGTGAGTATCCGAATCCCGTGCCCTTCGCCGATGTCGTCACCACGACCACGCACAAGACCCTGCGCGGTCCTCGCGGCGGACTGATCCTCGCCCGGCCGCACGCCGAGCTGCACAAAAAATTCAACTCCATGGTGTTCCCGGGGATTCAAGGCGGCCCGCTCATGCATGTGATCGCCGCCAAGGCCGTAGCCTTTCTCGAAGCATTGCAGCCGGAATTCAAGGCCTATTCAGCGCAAGTGATCGCCAATGCGCGCGCGATGGCCAGGGTATTGCAGCAGCGCGGCTACACGATAGTATCGGGCGGCACCGACAATCATCTTTTTCTGCTCGATTTGATCGACAAGAACATCACGGGCAAGGATGCGGATGCCGCCTTGGGCCGGGCGCATATGACGGTCAATAAGAACGCGGTACCCAACGATCCGCGTCCTCCATCCATCAGCAGCGGCCTGCGCATCGGCACGCCCGCAGTGACCACGCGCGGCTTCAAGGAACGCGAAAGCGAGCAGCTATCCAACTGGATCGCCGATGTGCTGGATCATTTAGGCGATGAACGCGTGCTCGAGCGCACCCGGGCCGAGGTGGTGGCGATGTGCCGGCGATTTCCGGTCTACGGTTAGCGATCGATGAGCAGCTCCGATGCATTGCCCTTTTTGCGGTCACACCGAGACTAAGGTGATCGACTCTCGCCTGGCGGGCGAGGGGCGGCAAATTCGCAGACGGCGCGAGTGCCTGGCATGCACGGAGCGATTCACCACCTTCGAGGCTGCAGAGCTGCTGCTGCCCACCGTGGTCAAGGGCGACCGCAGCCGTGAGCCGTTTGATGAAAAGAAATTGCTGACCGGCATGCAGAAGGCGTTGGAGAAGCGTCCAGTATCGCGGGAAGCCATCGAAGCTGCGGTCGGACGCATTTGCCACAAATTGCGCAGCTTGGGCGAGCGCGAAATCGCATCGCGCAGCGTCGGTGAAATGGTCATGGAGGAATTGCGGCACCTGGATGAGGTGGGATACGTGCGCTTTGCTTCGGTGTACCGCAGCTTTCAGGACTTGGATGCATTCCGCACCGAGATCGATCAGCTGCGGCGTCATCGGCGGCGCCGCGAACCCAGCAAGGATCAATTGCCGCTGTTGCCGGGCGATACGGCCGACGATGAGGACCAATGACCGAGACGGCGACACCGCACGAGCGGCTGCATCTGGTGCGCGCCTTGGATCTGGCTGCACGAGCTCTTTACACGACGGACCCGAATCCGCGCGTCGGATGCGTGATCACAAGCGGTGAGCGCGTGATAGGCGAGGGCTGGCATGTTCGCGCGGGCGAGCCGCACGCCGAAGTTATGGCCCTGCGGGCGGCAGGATCGCAGGCCCGCGGCGCCACGGTCTATGTGACCTTGGAGCCCTGCAGCCACACCGGCCGCACGCCGCCCTGCGCGGATGCGCTGATTGAAGCGGGTGTGGGGCGCGTGGTGTGCTGCACGCGCGATCCCGATCCGAAGGTTGCCGGCTCAGGGATCGATCGCTTGCAGAAAGCCGGCATTGCCGTGCAGGTCGGCGCCTATGCGGATGAAGCGCGCCGCCTCAACGTCGGCTACTTTTCGCGGCACGAGCGCGGCCGCCCCTATGTGCGCTTGAAACTGGCGATGAGCCTGGATGGACGCACGGCTCCGCCCGGCGGTCCGGCATGGATCAGCGGCGAAGCATCGCGCGCCGACGTACAGGTGTGGCGTGCCCGCAGCTCCGCGGTGCTCACCGGATCCGGCACGATACTTAGCGATGACCCGCAACTCAATGTCCGCCTGACTTACGGCCCCTGGGTGCGGCAGCCGCTGCGCGTGCTGATCGATACGGCGCTGCGGACGCCGCGCCGTGCCAGGATCTTCAACAATGATGAGGCGCTGATTTTTGCGGCGCCCGAAGTGCCCGCCGGTCCCTTCCAGGACGTCAAAATCGAACGGATTCCGCGCGCGGAAGGCGGCTTGGACCTCGATGCGGTCGTGCAAAACTTGACTCGGCGCGAAGTCAACGAACTGCTGCTCGAGTGCGGTGCGACATTGGCGGGAGCCTTTATGGCCCGGCAACTGGTCGATGAACTCGTGCTGTACGTCGCGCCAAAATTGCTGGGTGAGGATGCGGCGCCTCTGATGCGCCTGAAGCTCGGAGCTCAGGCCTTGCCGCCGTTTGAATTTCGCGATGTGCAGCAGTTGGGAGATGATATGCGGCTGGTTTTGAAGCTCAAGAAGCATTAGATCGTGTTCACCGGGATTATCTTGTCAAAGGGTTGCGTTACGGCCACCACCAAGAGAGGCGGTGATTTGGAGCTGTGCGTCGATGCCGCCGGCCTCGACGGCGCGCGCTTGAGCGTAGGCGACAGCATCTGCGTGCAGGGCGCATGCCTTACCGTGACGCGCAAGCAAGGCTCCGGTTTTTTTGCCGACGTGTCGCGCGAAACCCTGTCCAAGACCACGCTGGGAAAATTAATCGCAGGATCGAGCGTGAATTTGGAGCCCAGCCTGCGCGCCGGCGATGCCCTCGGCGGCCACATCGTCAGCGGCCACGTCGATGCGCTCGGCGTGCTGAGCCGGCTCGAGCAGGATGCACGTTCCTGGCGCATGGTGTTCGAACTGCCGACGCAGCTGGCGCGGTTTGTGGCGGCGAAAGGCTCGATCTGCATCAACGGGGTCAGCCTTACCGTCAACGCGGTCGAGGGCGCGCGTTTCGACGTAAACATCATCCCGCATACCCTAAATGTCACAACGCTGGGCGAGCTGCGCGTGGGCGATGAGGTAAATATCGAAATAGACCTCATCGCGCGTTATCTTGAAAGACTCATATCCAATAGCAAGACTTAAGGCGTTCCATGGCCCTCAACACCATCGATGAGATCCTCGAAGACCTGCGCCGCGGGAAGATGGCGGTCATCATGGATGATGAAGACCGGGAAAATGAGGGCGATTTGATCATGGCCGCCGAATGCGTGCGCGCCGAGGACGTCAATTTCATGGCGCGCTACGGCCGCGGGCTCATTTGCCTGACCCTGACTCGCGACCGCTGCCGCCAGCTGCGCCTGCCGCTCATGGTGAGCGACACCGACCACACCCACCGCACCAACTTCACCTTGTCGATCGAAGCCGCCGAGGGCGTGACCACGGGCATCTCCGCGCATGACCGGGCGCACACCGTCAAAACGGCCGTGGCGCCGAATGCGCGGCCCGAGGATCTGCGCCAACCCGGACATATTTTCCCGTTGATGGCGCAGCCGGGCGGCGTGCTGACGCGTGCGGGCCACACGGAGGCGGGATGCGACCTGGCGAGGCTTTCAGGATTCTCCGCCGCCGCCATGATCGTGGAGGTTTTGAACGAGGACGGCACCATGGCGCGCCGTCCCGATCTCGAGCGGTTTGCCAAAACTCACGGTTTGAAGATCGGCACCATCGCGGATCTGATTCGCTACCGCTTGAAGAATGAGCGCTCCGTCGAACGAATCTATGATGAGCCCGTGGATACCGAGTACGGTGCATTTCAGCTTTGCTGCTATGAGGACCACGTCAACAAGACCGTGCACATTGCACTGGTCAAGGGCGATTTGAATTCGGCGCTGCCGCCGCTGGTGCGCGTCCACGTCAAGGACACGCTGCGCGATGTCGTCGGGGTCGTCAATGAGAAGCTCGGCTGGCCTCTGCGCGCGGCGATGCGGCGGGTGGCCAAGGAAGATTCCGGCGTCGTGGTGATCTTGCGGCCGGAAGAGTCGCCGCGCAATTTTATCGACAGCGTCAGGCTGTTGGATGCCACGCCGCCGCGGCAGCGTGTGGGAGTCGTCGTGCGAACCTACGGAATCGGCGCCCAGATACTCAAGGATCTTGGGTTGAAGCGCATGCGCGTCTTGAGCGCCAGGAAACAACTGCAGGGCCTGGCCGCTTTCGACCTGGAAATCACCAGTTACGTGGATGGCGATGATTGAGCGCCGCTTAAGCTTATACTTGCGGTCTGCCAATGCGAGGAACGAGTTGTGCCGAACGATCAGCCGAAAATAATCGAAGGAGAATTGCTGGCGCGCGATTTGCGGTTCGCGCTCATCGCGGCGCGCTTCAATGAGTTTGTGGTCGAGCCGCTGGTGCGCGGGGCGCTCGATGCCCTGAAGCGGCATGGTGTCGGCGAGAAGCAAATCGACATCGTCCGCGTACCGGGCGCCTTCGATATTCCCATCGTCGCGCGCAAGCTGGCGCAGTCGCATCGCTATGCAGCCCTGATTGCCCTGGGCGCCGTGATTCGCGGTCAAACACCGCACTTTGACTATGTCGCGGGCGAGTGCGCGGGCGGAATTGCGAGAATTGCGCTCGAATCCGGCGTGCCGATCTCCTTTGGGGTCCTCACCACCGATACGGCGGAACAGGCTGTCGACCGCGCCGGCGGCAAAGCCGGCAACAAGGGTGCCGATGCCGCGTTGGTGGCGCTCGAGATGGCAAATCTATTGCGGCGCCTGGACAATTAAGTGGCTGCGGGGGCCACTGCCCATCGAGCCCGAAGTCTGGCGCGCCGCTTGGCGCTGCAAGCTCTCTACCAAATCCAGATCAACCCGCTGCCGTGGCAGGACATCGAAAAGCAATTCGCCGTGGATCCCGAGGCTGAGCGCGTCGACATCGAATATTTCCGAGCACTGATCGAAGCCATCGCCCCGAATCGCGAGGCCCTCGATCGGCGCCTGTCGGCACTCTGCGAGATCGCGCCGCAGGAGCTGGATCCGATCGAGCATGCGGTCCTATGGCTGGGCCTGCATGAACTGCAGTCGCACCCGGAGTTGCCGTACCGGGTAGCGCTGTCCGAGGCGGTGCAGCTCACCAAGCAATTCGGTGCGACCGACGGCCACAAATTCGTCAACGCGGTCTTGGACCGCGCCGCGCAGGAGTCGCGGCCGCACGAATATGGAATCTGAGCTCGGCGAGTTTGACTTGATCCGGCGATTTTTTCTCAAGCCGCTTCGGCCCGACTCGGGCGTGATACTCGGCATCGGCGACGACGCCGCGCTGCTCGATCTGCCCAAGGGGTCGGTCTTGGTGGCCTCGGTCGATACGATCGTCGCCGGGCGGCATTTCTTGCAAGGCGCCGATGCGCGGGCGATTGGCCACCGGGCGCTTGCGGTCAACCTGAGCGACATGGCCGCCATGGGCGCCACACCGGCGTGGGCGACTCTGGCGCTCACCATCCCTGACGCGGATTCTGGGTGGCTCGAGAAATTCGCGGCAGGCTTTTTTGCGCTCGCGGAGGCGCACGCGGTCGCGCTGGTGGGCGGCAACACGACCCGGGGTCCGCTCGCCATCAGTGCGCAGATTCTCGGCCATGCTCCGGTGGGAAAGGCTTTGCGCCGTGGCGGCGCAAAGCCCGGCGACCTCTTGGCCGTCAGCGGCACGCTGGGCGATGCGGGCGCGGGCCTGGCATTTCTCAACAAGCCGCCGGCGGTGCGTTCTGCCGCAGTGGATACGCTCGTGGCGCGCTTTGATTACCCGGCGCCGAGAGTGCAGCTCGGCATAGCCGCGCGCGGCATCGCCAGCGCGGCCATGGATCTGTCCGACGGGCTGATCGGCGATTTGCCGAAGCTCGCGAACGCCAGCGGCCTCGCCGCGCACGTGTGCGTGGAAAGTTTGCCCTTGTCGCAGGCTATGCGCGAAGCGGCGAGTTCGAGTCAGGCGCGCGATTGGGCGCTTGGTGGGGGCGAGGATTATGAACTGCTGTTGGCGGTGCCCCCGGCTCGTTTCGACGAGATCGCCGCTGCGGCGGATCAATTGAACTTAATGTTGACCCCGATTGGTGAACTGCATGCCGGAGCGGGCGTTACGTGGTCGCTCAACGGCGAGGATTTCACGCCCAGCGTCTCGGGTTACGACCACTTCGCCTAAGCCTCGACCCAAATCACAGTTTGGCTTCAGCCGGCCCAGTATCCTCGCGTCATTGAAGTCGAATGACGTCCCGCAGCGCCTGGGTTAACTTGACCAATACTCGCTCCAATAATCTTGCGAAAGCCCAGGCAGGCCGCGGCTCGCTGCCGGAGAAAATCGGCAAATACGTCATCATCAATGAGGTCGGGCGCGGCAGCACCGGCGTGGTGTATCTGTCGCACGATCCTTACTACGGCCGCGATGTGGCCATCAAGGTCTACAACGTCGATGCCAGCGGCGATGAAAATCGCAAGAAAATTGCCCGCAAGATGTTTCTGTCGGAGGCGCACATGGTCGGCATGCTGCAGCATCCGAACATCCTGCCGATTTACGACGCAGGCGAAGAGAGCGGCCACTGCTACATCGTGACCGAGCATGTGCACGGCGCACGCACGCTGGCAGCCTACTGCCGTCCCGACAACTTGCTGCGCATCGACGATGTAGTCGAGCTGGTATACAAAGCGGCGCGCGCGCTTCACTATGCGCATAGCCGCGGCGTGATTCATCGCGACATCAAGCCCAGCAATATCATGCTCACGCTCGACAGCGACGTGCGCATCATCGATTTCGGCATCGCGCTGGTCGCAGACTCCGAGATCTCAAGAATCGAAGGCATCGCAGGCAGCCCTTCTTATATGTCCCCGGAGCAGGTGCAATCGATTGAACTGACCAATCGCTCCGATCTGTACTCGCTGGGCGCCGTCATGTATGAACTGTTGACCGGCACCCGGCCGTTCCGCGCCGGCAATCTGCAGAAGCTGCTGCATCAGATAGTCTTTGCCACGCCGCCGCCGATCCACACCCTGCGCCCGGAGATTCCCGAGGAACTCGAGAATGTAACGGCGATGGCGCTGCAAAAGGATCCGGAGAAACGCTACAAAACCGGCCTGGATTTCGCGGCGGAATTGACGCGCGTGCACCAGAAGCTGCGCGCGCAGTACAACCGCATCGACCAGCAAGAGCAGTTCAGCCTGCTGCGAAAGCTGAAGTTCTTTCATGAGTTTTCCCACGGCGAAATTTGGGAGGTGCTGCGCGCCAGCAGCTGGCAGGACTATGCCGACGCGGAGGAAATCGTCAAGGAAGGCGAGATGGACGATCGTTTCTACATCATCGTTCAAGGCCGGGTCGGCGTGCAGCGAAACGGCAAGGCACTCGGCTACCTGGAGACCGGCGACTGCTTCGGCGAAACCAGTTATGTGCGCGGTGCGAAGCGCACGGCCACGATCTTCGCATCGGGATCCGTGACCGTCATGAAAGTGAGCTCCACGCTCCTCGAGCAGGTCTCGGCGGAGTGCCAGCTGCGCTTCAATCAAGTGTTTCTGCGCAGCATGATCGGCCGTCTACAGAATGCCGAGCGGGGTCTGAGCGCGGAGCGGGGCGTTTCCTAAGAGGCCGCTTCCTTGTCGTGCTCAATCATGGCGTAGGCCGAATGATTGTGGATCGACTCAAAATTCTCAGATTCGACAATGTAGGCTTTGACACGCTTGTCCTTATTGAGCGCCATGGCGACATCGCGCACCGTGTCCTCCACAAATTTCGGATTGTCGTAGGCGCGCTCGGTGACGAATTTCTCGTCGGGCCGCTTCAATATTCCATAAACCTCGCATGACGCCTCGCGTTCCGCGATTTCGATCAGTTCCTCCAGCCACATGTGCTCGGCGAGCCGGGCCGTCAAAGTGATGTGCGAGCGCTGATTGTGCGCGCCATAGTCCGAAATCTCTTTCGAACAGGGGCATAAGCTGGTGGTCGGCACGACGACCTTGAGCCAGACTTCCGTCGCGCCATTGCGATGCTCGCCGAAAATCGTAGCCTGGTAGTTCATCAAGCTTTCGACGCCGGACACCGGGGCCTTCTTCATGACGAAATAAGGGAACGTCATTTCGATATGGCCGGCGCTTGCCGCCAAATGCTCGGTCATCTCCGAAAGCATCAGGCTGAATGACTCGACCGAAATCTCGCGCTCGTGCCGATGCAGGATTTCGACGAAGCGCGACATGTGCGTGCCCTTGAAATTATGGGGCAGATTCACGTACATGTTGAAGTTCGCCACGGTGTGCTGCTCGCCGCGCGACCGATCTTTTACCTTCACCGGGTGGAAGATATCCTTGATGCCCACCTTGTTGATGGGTATGCGCCGAGTGTCGGAATGCCCCTGGACATCCTCCACGGACTGGTTTTTCGGCTTTTTCACGGGCAAGACGACATTCATACTCGGTTCCTGATGAAGCGATCGTGTCTGCAACATGGTGGCGAAATCGCGTAACGCAAGAATTTTAGACCATTCGACCCGGCTTGGCTGGGAGACCCGCAGAAAGGCGGCGACCGGCAGGCGGAAACCGCGCGGAAAGGCTCGATTTGGGCGTCTTGCGGCGGCCATGCCCTGGAATCCCGGCTCAAGCCCGCCGCTGGATCACGTACGAGGCCAGCCACGCCAAGACCTGGGATACCTCGCCCAGCGGCGCAAGCCTCTCGCAGGCGCGCAGCTTCAACTCGCGTGCGCGCGTCTTGGCGGCCTCGAGCCCCAGCACGCTGGGATAGGTGGGTTTGGCCCGAGCGGCATCGGCCCCGCTTTTCTTGCCGATTTCCTCGGTTTTTCCCTCCACATCGAGGATGTCGTCCTGTATTTGAAACGCGAGACCGATGTCTTGCGCATAGCCGTCCAGCGCCTCCCATTTCGCCGCGCTCAAGTCAGACGAACAGGCCGCCGCCATGAGCACGCTGGCTCGGATCAAGGCGCCGGTCTTGAGTCGATGCATGGCCTCGAGCTGTTCCAGCGTCAACGCACGGCCCACCGCGGCCAGATCGATCGCCTGGCCGCCGGCCATGCCGGCGGTGCCGCTTGCGTCCGCAAGAATTTGAATCATCCGCAAGCGTGCCTCGCCCGTCACGCCTGGCGTGCGGTCACGCGAGAGCAGCGAAAATGCCAGCACCTGCAGCGCGTCGCCGGCGAGAATGGCGGTCGCTTCATCGAACGCTCGATGCGTAGTCGGTTGTCCGCGCCGCAGATCATCGTCATCCATCGCCGGCAGGTCATCGTGCACGAGCGAGTAAGAATGAATCAGTTCGACCGCGGCGGCAGGCGCATCCAAGATGGCGACGGGAATTTCCAGCGCCTCGCCCGTGCAATAGACGAGCAAGGGCCGTAGGCGCTTGCCGCCTCCGAGAACCGCATAGCGCTGCGCTGCGTGCAGGCGCTGCGGCACCAAGTCGGCTCCAGGCAAGGCGGCATCAAGGACGGTCTGCACGCGTGATTGATAGCCTCGCATTCGCGCTTCCATCGCGTCGGCATTCACGTGGTGTCAGCCGTTTTTTGGTTCTTCGGGCATGAAATCTTCAACCGCCGGCTCGCCGGCTTTTTTCAGCAAGATTTCGACTTTCTGTTCAGCTTCTTTCAGCGCGCTCTGACAGGCGCGCGTCAGCATGACGCCGCGCTCGAATGCCGCCAGCGACTCTTCCAGGGGCAAATCACCGTGTTCCAGACGCTCGACCAGTTCTTCCAGGTCGCGCATGGCCGTCTCGAAATCGGGCGTTTCCTGTTTCACGGCTTTTGGCGTTTGCATGCCGGAACGGTACACATGCGCTTCGGCGCGGTCAAACGCGCCGTCCGTGACGGGGCTTCGGTAGGAAATTGTCAAGCCGTGAGGCGCGTCACAGCCGAGGGGTCGCGTAACCCGCTGTTTTGGGTAACATTGCTGGCGGGAAGCTATATGCCAATTTCAATCAAATCAATACTCGTATGCGGCTGCGTCGCCGCGGTCGCATTGTCAGCGGCTGCGTGCAGTCCGCGGCGCATTCCTCCGATGACCGTCACGGATCTCATGGAGGATCGAGTCCTGCTCGACGGCGTGCTCTTGAAGTGCAACCGCGACTCTGAAAAGGCACGCGGAGATTCGGACTGCTTGAACGCCCGCATCGCCATCGAGCGTCTCGCGGCGCGAGTCGACCCGGCCGCCGAAGCGAAGCGAGTCGAGGATTTCGAGCGCAGCCGCGAGCAGCTGCGGGTAACCGAAGAGAAGAAAAAGCAAGAACAAGAATCCAAGACGAAGGTGGATGCTTACCACTTGCCGGTGATTCCGGTCGAGTCCACGCCGCCTCCCAACGACCCGCAGTCGCCGACCGTTAGCCAGACGAAGCCTTAAGGTCCCACGCCCGCGGCGGCGCGCCGCTTGGCCTTCAAAAGCACGTCCACCGCTTCAGGCCGATCGTCCCAGTAATCAAGCCGGATCCGCTCATCGGGCAGCTGGGTCACGGTCGCCGGCGCCGCACTGTTCGTGCAGTACCAGCCGGACGGCAGCACCACCGCGTTTCGCGGCCGGCCCAGGCTCCGGTCGAACACCAATTCATCGCCGTCCAATTTGTAGCTCACCGGCGCCGTATACGTCTCTGCGATACGCAGCCGCAGCGTCTGTCCGCCCTGCAGCGCCGGAAACGGAATTACCACCACGCGAGCCGTGGGTGCTGCGCCTTCCCCTACATTGATCTTCGACGCCGTCAATTCCGCGCCGCTCATTTCCAGCGCTTTTAACTGCTCGCCGGTATCCAGAATGGTTGCCGACGGATGGCTGGCGACGCTGCCTTCACGCACGATGTTGGCGTACCCGCTGATGCCGGGTCTGGATTCCGTGTAGTCGTGATACAGACTGAACGCGTGGGTTTCCGGCTGCTGCAGGAAGTACACGATGTCTCGATCCTGATGAGCGCGCTCAGAAAGGCGTTCCTGTGCGGTTGCTCCGGCGAACGGCGATTCCCAGCTGCGCGACGCGCCTGGCGATTTGGGCAGTGCAGCCGCGCCTACTTGCGCAGTCTTGGTTGCGCGCAGGATCAGCGGCGCTTCCCCGGCTCCGGCATGCAAGAAACTGATGGCAATACGCCCATCCTTCTCGGTCAAAATCTGCGACGGCACGCTCAAACCTGTGACCTCGTACCCCGAGGGCAGCACGACTTTGTTGCGCTTCACTCCCAGCGGCCGATTGAAGACGATGCTCTTGCCGTCAGCGTAGTAGCTTTTCGCGTCCTTATAGGTCTTGATGATCAGCACGCGGCCTTGACCGTGCACGGGCACCGGTCTTGCCAGCGTCACCTTGATGTAGTCCGTGTCCAAATCCGCATGGGACATCAACGGGTCCTTCCGCGCCTGCGCGCCGCTCACCACCTCAAAATGCAGCGCCGTACCCCGCATGGCGTCATAAACGCTTTCGTCGCTGGCGGCGCTGCCTTTGCGGATGGGGTTATAGAAGAACTTTGCGCCCGGCGTCGTCGCCGTGACCTCATAATGGATTTTGAAGCTCGCGGTCTCCGGCGCCAGCAGCTCATAGCGTGTGTATTCGTCGGTCTCGGTTTGGCCGACGGCAGCCGCGAAATACAACCCATCCTTGGACGAGACAGGCGCTTCAGCATGCGCGCAAAGAAAGGTCAGCGGCAATGCCAGCCCTGCCGCCCATTTAATTGTCTTCATGGAGATGTCCTCGCTGCCGCAAGCGCGCTCTGGTAAAGATTTGCAAAGAAATAGCCCGCGACCAGAAAATCTCGACCAACGCTGGATGATCCAAATTGAGCGGCGCCAAGCCTATATATCCGGGGAAATCATCACGGTGATGATGGCGCATCGCCTCACTATAAGCGAGCATCCGGGTTGAGGGAATCCATTAGGTGCTTACTTCTCGCGGTCGGTTCCCGTTAGACTTCGTAAAAGAGACTTGAGAATTCATTGGAGGACTGACATGAATCGATTCAAATTCGGTGCTTGCCTAGGCGTGGCGCTTGCGCTCGCGTTGCCTGCGCTTTTGATTGCCGCGCCCGCTGCACCGAACCCGCCGGATAAAAAGCCGGACAACGACGCGGAAAAATCAGAAGGCGGGAAATTCCAGCCCTTCAAGGCCGAATCAGTTGCCAGCACCGGCACGGTAACGATCGGCGGCCAGTCGATCGCGTATCAAGCGATTGCAGGCACGCTGATCGTGCATCCGAAGGATTGGGACGATGTGCCGCGCGACCCAAAGGCCGATCGCAATCCCAGCCCGGGAAATGATGAGGCCGAAGGCAAGAACCCGAGCGCCGAAGCGTCCATGTTCTATGTGGCTTATTTCAAAAATGGCGGCGGCTCCCGACCGGTGACCTTCATCTACAACGGCGGTCCGGGCTCCGCGACTGTTTGGCTGCACATGGGCGCGTTCGGGCCGCGGCGCATAGTCACTGCCACCGATGCGCACACGCCGGCGGCTCCCTATTCTCTGATCAACAATGTTTCGAGTTTGTTGGATGCCACCGACCTCGTCTTCATCGATGCGCCGGGCACCGGCTTCAGCCGCATCGCCGGCAAGGATAAGGAGAAGGCCTTCTTCGGCGTCGACCAGGATGCCTATGCCTTCGCTCAATTCATTTCCGAGTTCCTGACCAAATACGGCCGCTGGAATTCGCCCAAGTATCTGTTCGGCGAGAGCTATGGAACGCCGCGCTCGGCCGTGCTCGTCAATCAACTCGAAGCGGAGCGCGCCATCGACTTCAACGGAGTCATTCTGCTGTCGCAGATTCTCAATTTCGATCTTAGTCCCGATCGTCCCACCGGCAACCCCGGCGTCGATCTGCCCTATCAGACCGTGCTTCCCACCTATGCGGCCACGGCCTGGTATCACAAGAAACTACCCGGCGATCATAAGGACCTCGAATCCTTGCTGACCGAGGTGGAGCAGTTCGCCATGGGGGACTACGGGCGCGCACTGGCGGCAGGGTCTGATCTCAGTCCCGCCGACAAGCGCGCCGTTGCCGAAAAACTGCATCAGTACACGGGCTTGCCGATCGAATACATCTTGAAGGCGGATCTGCGCATCGACGGCGGGGAATTCCGTCAAAATTTGCAAGGCGATACGGATGTGACGACCGGCCGGTTGGACACGCGGTTTTCCGGGCCCGACATCGATCCATTGAGCCAGCGCGCCGAATATGATCCGCAGTCGACGGCCTTGGGGTCGGCGTACGTCTCGGCATTCAACGAGTATGTGCGCAAGGATCTTCACTTCGGCGGCGACAGGGATTTCAAGCACAGCATTTCCGCCGGCCGCAACTGGAGCTTCGTGCACCAACAGCCGGGTCAGAACCAAAGATTCGGCTCTTCGCGTCAAGGCTCGAACGTGATGCCCGACTTGGCGAATGCCATGAAGATCAATCCGAACCTGAAGGTGCAGTTGAATGCGGGCTACTTCGATTTGGCCACGCCGTTCTATCAGGGCATCTACGAGATGCATCACCTGCCGATTCCCGCGAATTTGCAGGCGAACATCGAGTACAAATTCTATGACTCGGGCCACATGGTCTACGCCAAGGATTCCTCCCTGAAATTGCTGCACGACAATGTCGCGGCGTTCATCAAGAGAACCGAGGGCGCGGTCGATTCAGGCGAGAGCCGCAGCAAGAGATCAGCCGGCAATTGAAGAAAAGGTCGCGCAGCGCTAGCCGCTGCGCGACCTTCACTCGAAGCTCAGTGGCCGGGCGCCGCGTCTTGCAAGTAAGTGGCAAGCCAGCGGTGAACCTCTTCGTAGAAGTGCCGGCTGTCTTCGGGTTTGAGAATCCAATGCCAGGCATCCGGCCATACCAACAAGCGGCTCGGCACGTGCATTCGCTGTAGCGCGCTCCAATTTTCCAGCGTGTTGTTGATCGGCACGCGAAAATCCCGCTCGCCGATGCTGAGCAGCATCGGTGTCTTCCAATTTCCGGCGTAGGTCAGGGGGCTCTGATCGTGCCAGACGGGATTTCCTTGCCACGGCGGTCCGCCATTGGTGACTTCGCGGCCATATATCGAATCGCTGGTGCCCCATTGACTGCTCAGGTCGACCTCGCCGGCGTGGCTGATGATGCACTTGTAGCGCGTGGTCGTCGCTTCGATCCAGTTGGCCAGATGGCCGCCGTAGCTGGCGCCGGCCGCGCACAGCCGTGATCCATCGATAAAGGCAAATCGCTTGATGGCCTCGTCGACCGCCTGATTGATTTCATCGCCCGGCGTTCGCAGCGGATCAAGCTTGATCGCCTGCGCGAACTTTTCGCCGAAGCTGGTCGATCCGGTGTAATCGGTCATCAAGACGACGTACCCGGGCGCCCCCAGCAAGTGATAGTTCCAGCGCAATCCGATCTGATCCGGGTTGTTGCTCGCCGCGCCGCCGTGAATCAAGACCAGCATCGGATACTTCTTTGCAGCGTCGAAGGCCGGCGGCAGCACGATCATATTGTGAATGCTGCGGCCCTTGGCGCTGGTAAAGTAAAAATGCTGTGGCGGCTGCCAATCAATCGCCGCCGCCGCGGCGGTATTCACATGAGTGAGATTGGCATGCGCGCGGCGCGACGGATCGATGCGCACGATTTCGCTCGGGCTGACGGAACTGCCATAGCTCGCGATGAGAATCGGCTTTTGGGCCTTCTCGGGAATCTCGAGCGAGGTGTATCCGCCGGCGGCCGGCTCAATGACCATGGCCGGCTCGCCGCCGGCGGCGGCGACTCGATAGAGATTCTCCTTGCCGGCTTCGGGCACCAACAAATAGACGAGCTTGCCGTCGGGGGTCAATGCATAGCGCGAGGCTTCGCGGTCGAAATCGCGCGCGACCAAAGAAGGTTCACCGGCCGCCGGCCACGCGACTTTGTACAGGCGGGGCAGATGATAAACCTCCATATCCTGCGGCTCGTATTTGAAAAAGAGCGATTTGCCATCGGGGCTGAAGCTCGCTTCGAGGTATTCCCCTGACGCAGGACTCGCGATGGCAGGTTCGCCGCCTTGCGCGGGCATGCGGTACAGGTGATAGCCGACATGGCTGAATGCGGCGTTCCACCGCTCGGTCGTGGCGACGAATACCACCTCATGCCCGTCCGGACTCCAGAGCGGTGCGAGTGTGACGCCGGAGTCGGTTTCCGTTCCGGAATATCCGGAGGTTCGCGCCAGGGCGCTGCCAGACAGGATGTCCTTGGGCATGGATCCAGGTTCGGTGTTCTGCACCATGAGCGTGGGCCGACGGTCGTCCAACCATTGGTTCCAGAAGCGGATCGGAAAATGTTCATAGGCACGCACGTTGTACTTGCGCGCCTTGCGCTCGGCCGCCGTTTTCTTGTTGGCCTCATCGTCCAGCGCATTCGGATAGACGAAGGACTCGAACAGGATCGCCTTGCCGTCCGGCCGCCACTTGGGATGTGAAGCGCCGGTCGAGATGCTCGTGAGTCTTCGCGCCTCACCGCCCTCGGCGAGATTGAGAATATAGACTTGCTCGGCCTCGTCCGTCTCGCGCTTGGTGGTGAAGGCGATGCTGCTGCTGTCGTGAGACCACGCCGCATCGCCTTCCGGAGCCTTGGTGTTCGTGATCCTTCGCGGCGGCTTGCCCCCGTCGGTGGCGACCAGCCACAGATCGCTCACCGCCTTGTCCGGCTCGTATGAGGGCTCGAGAACCGAGTAGATCACCCACTTTCCGTCGGGACTCACGACAGGGGCGCCGACCCGTTTCATCATCCACAACGCTTCATGCGTGATCGGCTTGAGGGCAGCGCTCGGCTCCGCCAGGGACGCAACCGACGCCGTCAGGCAGGCCGCAATCAAGATGCAAATTCGAATCGGTGGATTCATCAGGGGGTACTCGCTTGGGTTGGCGCGCCCGGTAGTATAGTGGGCGCAGCGCTGCAATCTACGCGAACGCTCATTGCGCGTAGCCGATCAAGAGAACATTGGCGAAGCGCGTGCCCTGGCTCATCGGCGTGGCCTGAACCTCGAAGCCGCACTCGCGTAACAATTCTCGCCACTGTGCGGCGCTTCGGCAGTGCGTGGTCACGGATGGGTGGCCGCGGAACAGCAGCACCAGCTTGTCGACCCACTGGCTGTAGCGAAAACGCAGCCCGCCGTCGGCATCGCCGATGCGCAAGAGCAGCAAGCCGCGCGCCGGCAATGCGGCACGCACCCGCTTCAGCACCTGTAGTTGTTCCTCTTTGGTTATGTAGTGCAACACGTCGAGCATGACCACGGCATCGCTGCTGCCGAATTCCGCGTGCCGAATATCGCCCTGCAATATTTCGCATTTGGCTCCGAGGGCCCTTCGCGCGCGCTTCACGTCGCGGCTCCTCAATTCAATGCCACGAGTCGATGTGGGCATCGGCGCCGGCGGCCATCCTTGTGGCCAACTCCCGCTTTCATAGCAGTGCAGGGCGGCGTTGAGCCAAGCCGCCAAGAGCCCCTGACCACAGCCTAAGTCGAGGATGCGGGCGCGCCCCAGCAGCAGCCCGCGTTCCAACAGCGCTCGAAACACGGGATCGCCGCTCAGTTTGCCGCGCGCAAAGTTGTAGGCGAACAGTCCGGCACCGCGATAGGACTCGCTGGCCCGCTCGACTAGCGCTGCGTTGAGATGCCGCAATACTACTCTTTCAGGCCAAAGGTAGATGATGCGGGCGCACCAGCATGTGCCAATCTTGATGTTCCTCCAGGATCAATTCAATGGCCGCCATGACCGATTCCTTGACGGGGTCGGCGTCCGGCGCCACGCCCTGGCCGTCCAGCGTCGCGCGAATCGAACCGATGGCGCCCTGTAGCTCTCCCCATAGACGTTCCGATGTGGAGCCGAGCCGATAGGCCTCGGATTGGGCGAGGGCGCCGTGCAGCGAGGCGCCGAGGGCTGGGAAAAAGGTTGTAAGCACCGACAGCCAAACGGTATGAACCGCCAGATGCGCAAGCGCGCCGAGCGCTGTGAACCCAAACAGCCCAATGTTGACGGAATGAACCCGATGCAGCAGCGCATGCTGCTTAATGGAGACTCGGTGATGGTAGTGTGCCTGCGCTTCGAGGATACCCGTCGTCCAGATGGCGTACTTGGAAACGAACGCCGGGTCCGACCACGCCGCATCGAGCAGCGTTCGTGCCAGCGACTCGTTCTTGGAACAGATGGTCTCCAATTCATCGCCGCTTCGCAGGTGATTGCCGGGATCGAACACGCGCATGTACCAGTTCGCGGAAGGTTCGCGCTGCGTGAAGTCGATGAGCGGAGCCACCAGCGGCAGGTACCAAATCAATTCAGCCGCGGTTCGGGCGCGCAGCCATTGCCCCTGCCAATCTCGCCGATGACCCAACCAATAGATCATGCTGACCGTGCCGATGACGAGAACCTCGGCGAGCGCCCACAATCCCAAGGTGGGGTGCAGCAGATGTCGGCGGTCATCCCAGCCGAGCGCCAGGGGCAGCACCGCGAAAAGCACGGCTATTGCGCTCAACAGATATATCGCCCAGAAACCGCTGCGATAGCGATGGCCATAGTGCACCGCACGCGCATCGAACATGAGGTGGGCCGGCGCGAGGGCCTCGATTAGCGGCAACAGCCGCTCGGGCGGGCTGGCCGGAGGCGGAGGCGGCGGAATGTTCAGCCGTGTGCCGACCAGCAGTACCCGTTGAATTGCCTGATGCAGCGCCATCGGCCTAGCTCAAAATCTCGTAGGTGGTCGCAAATATGTCGTGGGCAACGATGCCGAGACTGCCATCCCCGTAGTCCACCAGCCAATCTCCGGGGTGACCCTTGAGCTGCGAGACCTCGTCTGCCAGCAGAACATCGAAGGGCTCGTGCAGCTGCAGTGCCAGAATATGGTACGGCAGACTGCGGTAGCGGCCGGGCTCGCCGGCGACCGTCGGCGCCATGGGCCGGTATTTGTGCAGGAATTTTGCGTGCGAAACGCGCCAATGATGGCCGCCGTTGCCGGTCAAGATCGCATCGCCTGGGTGTGCGTGCACCGCCCCTTCAGGGGTCCGCACGATGCAGGGCACATCCGTGAATCGGACTTCAACCTCGCGCTCCAGTTTTCTCGCCTCGACATGCTGCGGATGGCCAAAGACCTCCGCGGAGAAACCGCTGTTTCCGCTACAACGAAATATCAACGCATCGCATCCTTTGTTATTCTGTTGGGGGCTGGAATCATACACAACAAGCAACCAGCGGTTGGAAGCGAATGGGATGGCCTCAACGACAGCCGCGCGCTGCATCGTATCGATGCTGCTGCTCTCTCTTGCATTCCCCTGGACCCTCACGACGCAGTGGGGGTTTGCGCCGGAGTTGCCTTACGCGATCTGGTGCCGCGGCTGAAGCGGCTCGAAGAGGCCAAGCCGCCGCTGCTCGAATGTCTTCGGCGCCGCTAGTTTTTCTTTTCCTCTTCCAACGGATAGGTGCGCGCGGGCTCAGCGGTGGGCGGGACCGCCTGTCCCGCAGTCGCAGGCACATCCGCTTGCGGAGCGGGCGAGCTGCGCACGGGAGTGCGGGTTGCCTGACCCAACCGCTCGAGGAAACGCTGAGCGGTCGCCGGCGGAGCCGGCGACTGTCCGGAAAAGATCTCTGACGCCGTCACGCCGCTCTTGTGATAAAACGATGCGTTCGCCGAACGGTCGATGGCAATGACGCTGCCGTCGAGCGCAATGCCGCCGAACAAGCCACGTGTGCGCGCGTAGGAATAAATCTCCGCGTTGAAAGCCATGTCGGTGGCGGCCGAACCTTGCCGTCCTACCGGTCCCGTTGCGACCGATGCGTCGGCACCCAATGTCAGTTTGCCTCCGGCGATGCCTTCGACGCCGGTCTTGGTGGTGAAAACCAAGATGATGTCGGAGGACTGCGCGCCCGCTTGCAAGCCCCAGCTGCCGCCGGTCAGAGAAACGAAAACCGGATTGCTCCAAGGGGCATTCAGCTTATCGCGCACCGCCAGCACGCCGTTGCCGTGGCGCCCGCCGAAGATGAAGGCGACTTTGGTGACATCGGGAATTACGGCGATCCCGTAGGCATGGGCGAGCAATGTATCCGGCAGACGTACGTCCGGCATGGCTCGGACTTCTTCGAGCACTTCGGTCGCGGTGAGCAAGCGGCCTTCTTCGCGCGCACCGGCATGCGCAACATTTACGATAAACGCCGCAAAAGTTGCTGCGAGCAACGCCGCAGCGGGGTGTTTTCGGTTTGGCATCAATGAACCCTCCACTAATGCGGGTAGTTTACCGCAAGACGGCGGCAGGAGCCTGCTTCAGTTCGCCGAGAACTCGCGCCGCATCGGCATCGCGATGATGCGAGCGGTAGTACTGGGCAAGACGCTCGCTCGCCAGCGCGACTTCAGGATGCTGCGGCCCCAAGGATTTCAGCAGTTTCGTTCGCGCTGCTACCAGCATCGGTTCGCCTTCTGCCGCGTTGTTCTCCGCGATCAGCAACCATCCCAAGCTCGCCTCGGTTCGCGCGGCGCGCCAATCGCCGGGACCGGCTGATCCTAAGTCGATATCCAACGCCGCGCGCAGCTCTCGTTCAGCGTCCGTCAGTTGACCACGCTGCAGGAGCACCTCGCCCAACAAATGTCGCGTGGCGGCGACAAAGAGGTGACGGGCGGGCAGCGACTTATCATAAATTGCAAGCACCTGGCGCGCGGTGCTCTCCGCTGCCTGCAAATTGCCGGCGTCGAGATGCAGCTTGGCCACCGCATCTTTGAAATAGCCCACCAAGTAATGATCGGGCCCCAAGCGCTCGGAGGCCATCCGCACCGCATCCAGCGTGATGTTCATGGCGCGCACCGGGTCGCCTTCGCGCTCGTAAACGGTGCCGAGATTCGCTTCGATGGAGGCCACGCGTTGATTATCGCTGCCGAAATCGTCGCGCTCGATCTGCATGGCCTCGTTCAGCGTCTGTTCGGCCTCGGCGTATTTGCCTTCCACCATGAGCAAGTAGCCAAGATTCGCCATCACGGCCGCATAGTCCGGGTGATTGCGGCCCACAGTCGCGCCGAACAAGTTGATCGCCTCTCGCATCAGTTGCTCGCCGTTCGCGAAATCGCCGGTCCATTGCGCGGCCGCCGACAGGGCTCCGAGTGTGCTCGCGATACCGTAGCGCTGATCGCCGGGGAGGGCACGGTAGATGGACAACGCCTCGCTGAACAGCTTGCCGGCGGCTTGCGGATCGCTTTTGGCGGTGAGTTCGAAGTAGCCGTACTGATACAGAATATCGGCGGTTTCCACCGTGAGATGTCCGTCGCCGGGCCGGGACAACGCCACGGCCTCCTTGATGCTGGCCTCTGCGCCGCCCAGCCGGCCCGCATCGTTCAGCGATTGGGCCAAATTGGCAAGCGCCGCCGCCAGCTTGGCATCGTCAACCGGGCGTGCGTTGCGCCGAATGGCCACAGCCTGTTCGAATAGGGGTATGGCGCGATCGTTCAATTGCTGTCTTCGGTAGGCAAGGCCGATGCTCTCGAGCAGCTGCGCTCTGACTTCAGGCTGCAAACTCACGTTGCCCTTGATTTTTTCCGCGCCCTTGTCCAAAAGATCCTTCGCGGTGGGTTCTTTGCCTTGCGCGATGAACGGATCCGCCTGCGAGAACACATCCACCATGAATGCGGAAACCTGCTGCGCGCGATCGCGCTCGAGGGCCGTGGCGTCGCGCGCCAGCAAAATCCGGTGATTCTCCCAAAGCGTGACGCCGGCCATGACGGCCAGGCCGACGAACACCGCGGCGGTGATCGCCGCCGCCAACAAGTTGCGCCGCACAAACTTGGCGGTGTTGTAGCGCCAATCGCCCTGCCGCGCGCGCACCGGTTGGCCGAGCAGATGGCGGCGTAAATCGTCGGCGAGCGCTTCGACGGAGGCATAGCGCTTATCCGGTTCCTTGCGCATCGCCATGCTGACGATGGCGTCCAAGTCGCCGCTGAGGCGAGTGCACAAACGCTGCGGCGATAGGCCGCGCCGATCGGAAATACGGCTGCGATCGGCGTCGGATTCACCCTTGATCTTGCCAATCACCACCTGGCTGGGCCGTGCCGGTTCGTCCATGCAAATGGCGCGCTCCAGCTGCAGCTGGCTGTAGCTCAACAAGCGATAAGGCGACCTGCCGGTCAGCAATTGATACAGCAGCACCCCGAGGGCGTAGATGTCGGTAGCCGTGGTGATGGGCCGGCCCAGGACTTGTTCCGGGGCCGCATTTTCGGGCGTCAAAATGCGCTCCTGCAGGCGCGTGACCGGCAGGGTATGCGACAAATTTTCGGGCGCGAGCAGCTTGGCGATGCCGAAGTCCAAGAGCTTCGGATTGCCTTCGGCGGTGACGAAGATGTTCGACGCTTTGATATCCCGGTGGACGACCAGATTGCGGTGTGCGTAGTGAACCGCAGCGCAAACTGAAATGAACAACTCGAGACGCTCGCGGATGAACAGCGTGCGGTTGTCGCAATAGCTGTCGATGGATTCGCCGTCGACATACTCCATCACCAGGTACGGCGTGCCGTCATCGAGATCGCCGCTGTCGATCAGCCGGGCTATGGAGCCATGGTCGAGGGTTGCCAGGATGTGGCGTTCGCTATGCAGCCGGCTGCGCAACCGAGGATGCACCGTCGCGTGCTGCAGTACCTTGATCGCCACGACCTGGGTGTATTGCGAATCGTCGCGCTCGCCGCGGTAAACCACGCTCATGCCGCCATGCCCCAGAATGGACGTGACCCGATAGGGGCCGACGCGCGTGCCGAGCAAGCGGTCGCGATGATCCTCCAGCAAGGACTCGGCCGCTGCGCCGACCGCATGCAGCAGAGGATCTTGCTTGCTGCCGTCCAGCATCAGGAGTGACTGCACCGAGGAGCGCAATTCCGAATCGTCGCCGCAACACTGGTCCAAATGGGCGGTTCGCGCGCTGCCCTGCATGTCGGCGACCTGTTCGAACACCGATTTGATTTGATGCCAGCGCGCGCGTGGAATCATAGGGCTCAGGTGCCGATTTCGTTCAGCAGCCACGCCTTGGCGAGCCGAATATCGCGGTGGACCGTCGCCGGGGATGCGCCGACCGCCGCGGCAATCTCATCGTAGGTCATGCCGCCGAAATAATGCAGTTCGATCACCTGCGCGAGACGCGGTTCGAGCTGCAGCAATCCTTCCAAGGCTTCATCGAGCGCCACGATGTCGACGTCGATCGGCACGGTGATTTCCGTGAGGGGCGGGCCGGTCTCGTCGCGTACGCCGCCGTCGCGCTTGGCCCGCGAACGCCCCTTCGCGTGGTCGACCAGCACGCGGCGCATCAGCCGCGAGGCTAGGGCAAAAAAATGCTGCCGATCCTGCAGATCGACATTGGCCTGAACCAGGCGCAGAAACGCTTCGTGCACCACGGCCGTCGCCTGCAATGTATGGCTGCCACGCTCGGTGCGCATGTAGTTGCGCGCCAATCGGCGCAGCTCGTCATACACCAACGGCGTCAGCCGATCCAATGCCTGGGGTTGGCCCGATCGCCAATCGGTCAGCAGCTGGGTGAAGTTGGCCGGGACTTCCATCGTCATTCAGGAGCGACCATAGGTGATGCCGGCTTCTTCAAGAGTAGGGCTTTCCCCTAAGCATACATTGTTATGCAATGTGAGGGGAATTGCAGCGAAACGTCGCTTAACCATATGGGCACGTGCCTATGAGTCGCATCTTTTAATCAAGTTTTACCGGGAGCAATCAAATGAAATTCAGTCTAGCCGCTTTGATCACCGCTTGCGCAGTCGCCAGTTCCGCCTTTGCTTTCGATGTGCCGCCGATCAATCCGCCGCATTCGGCCGCGCCGCCTGCGGCTCTGCATCAACTCGCGTAGCCCAAGGACGTTAAGTCATGCATCGCCGAAGAATCACCGTGGCCGTCGCGGCAGTATTTGCGATCGGCGCCGCGTTTGCGGCGCAGCCCACATCGCTACGCGCCGACTGGGGTCACGGATTGGTAACACAGCGCCCGCCCTGGATACCCGGGTCGGCTAGCCCGATGTCCGCGCACGAGCCGTTCGACCTGCCGCTGGCACCGCCACGCTAGCGTAGAGCGGTTTGGGGACCGAGGGGTTTAGCGATGAAACCTCGGTCCCAGCAGTACGCTAGACTCGCGGCAACCGCAAACCGGAGTCCATGTGTCCAGCATTACGGTCATCGCGCACCGCGGGGCGAGCGGCGAACGTCCCGAGCATACGCTCGAGTCCTACCGTCTCGCTATTGAAGAGGGTGCGGATTACATCGAGCCGGATCTGGTCATGACGCGTGACGGCGTGCTCATCGCACGCCACGAGAATGAAATCGGCGGTACAACCGATGTTGCGCAGCACCCGGAGTTCGCGGCTCGCCGCCGCACCCAGATCATCGAT
>DATATA010000015.1:0-22559 GCA_036263775.1 Steroidobacteraceae bacterium
GGCGCGAGAGGCTTTTGACGATTAGATCGCCGGCGCGCCGCGCGGCGCGCATGGCGATATTGAGCAGGGGTTGCATAATGTGGCGCTAGAATATCATCTGTGACAACGCTCGTTCGCATTGTACTCATCGATCCCAGCCATCCGGGCAACGTCGGCTCGGTGGCGCGCGCCATGAAAAACATGGCGCTCGCCGATCTCGTGCTGGTGCGGCCGCGCGCCTTTCCGCATGCGGAAGCTGTGGCACTGGCCGCGGGCGCCGACGATATTCTGGCCAACGCACGCGTCGTCGACAGCGTCGCTGAAGCGATCGCCGACTGCGGCTTCATCGCCGGCACGACGTCCCGGCCCCGCTCGTATTATTGGGAGTTCACCACGCCGCGCGATGTGGCCGGCCGCATCGTCGCCTTGCCGGAAGGCGATCGCGCCGCCTTGTTGTTCGGCTCGGAGCGTTATGGATTGGCGACCGAGGATTTGAATCACTGTAATGTGCTGGTGCGCATCCCCGCCAATCCCGCCTATTGCTCCTTGAACCTGGCGATGGCGGTGCAGCTCATCGCATACGAGATCTTTTTGGCGCGCGAACAGCCGGCCTCGCATACGCAACTGGAAATGGCGCTCGCGCCGTCGGGCGACGTCGAGCACTTTTACGCGCACCTTGACGAGGTGCTGAATGAAATCGATTTCGACGACCGGACCGGACATCTGATGGAGCGACTGCGGCGTTTGTTCAACCGCGCGCAGCTGGACCGCAATGAACTCAACATCCTGCGCGGAATCCTCAGCGCGGTGCAGGGCCGGCGCGGACAGACCGTGCAACGCTCGCGCAAATGAAGCCGGTGTATCTGGACCATGCATCGACCACGCCGGTGGACCTGCGCGTGGCGGCGCGCATGGCCGAGGTGCTCCGGTCCGAGTCCGAGTACGGCAATCCGTCCTCGACCAGCCACGAGTACGGCGATGTCGCCGGCGCTCTGGTCGAAGCGGCGCGCGCGCAAGTGGCCGCGGCCGTGGGCGCCGCTCCCGCTGAAGTCATTTGGACATCCGGTGCGACCGAGGCCAATAACCTGGCGATTTTTGGCGTGGCGCAATACTACCGCGAGCGTGGCCGACATATCGTCACGGCACGCACCGAACACAAGGCCGTTCTCGATCCCTGCCGCGAACTCGAGCGGCGGGGATGGCAGGTTTCGTACTTGGTTCCCGACCACGAGGGCCTGCCGGATCCGGAGCAAGTGGCTGCAGCGCTGCGGCCGGACACGGTGCTGGTGTCATTGATGCACGTCAACAATGAGATCGGCGTGGTGCAAGATGTCGCGGCCATCGGCGCGCTCTGCGCCGAGCACGGCGGCGCTTGGCTGCATGTCGATGCGGCGCAAAGTGTCGGCAAGTGCCCGATCCATTTTCCCAGTCTCGGGGTCGATCTCATGTCCCTCTCAGCACACAAAGCGTATGGTCCGAAAGGCGTGGGTGCGCTCATCGCCGCGCAGCGCAGCGAGATGCACGGACGAGGCCGCGTGCAGCTCACCGCGCTGCAGTTCGGCGGCGGACAAGAGCGCGCGTTGCGGGCGGGAACACTGCCAACCCACCAAATCGTGGGAATGGGTCTGGCATTCGAACTCGCCATGCGCATCTCGTCGGCGGAAACAGCGCGCGTCGCACACCTGCAGCATCGCTTGTGGCAGGGGCTGGCTGCCCTCGGCGGCGTGCGGCGCAACGGCAACGCTACGCGCTCGGTACCGCACATTCTCAATGTGTCCTTCGAAGGGGTGGAAGGGGAGAGCCTGCTGGCGGCGGTACGCCCGCACGTGGCGGTGTCGACCGGATCGGCCTGTACCTCAGCCCTCGCCGAGCCTTCCTATGTGCTGCGCGCCTTAGGGCTAAGCGAGCGCTTGAGCGAAAGCAGCCTGCGGTTCGGATTGGGCCGCACGACCACCGAGGCGGACATCGATGCGGCGATCGAAGTCTTGAGGCGCGAAGTCGGCCGTCTGCGCAAGATTGCCGGGACCGCGGCGTGAATTACAACGAATTGACGCGCCGATATTTTACGAACACGGCCGGCGCCGGTGAACTCCACGGCCCGGGTGTTTTTCGCGGCGCGGCCGGAAACCTTGGCCAAGGTACCTGGGTGCAATTCGACCTGCAGATTCGCGCAGGGTCTGTGGCGGCGGCACGGTTCCTGGCATTTGCCGACCCGCACACGATTGCCGTGTCCGCTTGGCTGACTGAGCAAGCGGTCGGCAAGCTCGTCAGGCCCAACCTTTCGGAGAGCGTGCAGGCTTTGCAGGAGCGATTTGCCGTACCTATCGAAAAAACCGGCCGCTTGCTGATCATTGAAGATGCGTGGCTTGCAGCGGCCGTTCCGGCCATTGATTACCGCAGCTGAAGCGCCCATATCGCAGGTATGAGCGCGCCATTCCCGGGTGACGGAGGATTAATAAAAAACGCGCTTTGGTTCCGTGCGAGGGAGGCGCGGTCGTGTTATGTATGGTCCCCCAGCTGAACTTTTGTGAGGTACAGCGCAGCATGGCAATACTACTGACGGAATCGGCGGCCGATAGGGTAAGGACTCATTTGGCGCAACGCGGAATCGGCGTCGGTTTGCGGGTTGGAATCAAAAAGACAGGTTGTTCGGGTTTCGCCTACGTGGTGAATTACGCCGACGAAATTAATCCGGAAGATGCGGTATTCGAGGCGCGGGGGGTCAAGGTCGTGGTCGACCCGCAAAGCCTGCCCCTGATCGACGGCACCGTGGTGGATTTCGTCAAGCAGGGCCTCAATGAGGCTTTCAAGTTTCAGAACCCCAAGGCCAAGGGCGAATGCGGTTGCGGCGAGAGCTTTAACGTCTAGTTTAGGCGCTGCGCGCCGAATTAACGGGGTCGAAGCGACCCCGCCCGATAGTTGCTCGCTGCGCGAGCACACGAACCCAGCGTCGGTTTTTCCAGGTAATACAGGGACTTCGGTCCTAGGTATGATTGCTTGACCAGCCCCGCTCCAGTACACTTCGCGGTCTTTGTCAGCCTTGGGCCCAAGGCTGGCTTAACGTCCATTCAGCGAGGTTGTAATGTCCATTGAGCGAACCCTATCCATCGTGAAGCCGGACGGCGTCGGCCGCGACCTGATCGGCGAGGTCTACCGTCGTTTTGAGCAGGTGGGTTTGAAAGTCGTCGCCGCCCGCATGATGCGCTTGTCGCAAGCTGAGGCGGAGGGCTTTTACGCGGTGCACCGCGAGCGGCCGTTCTTCAAGGATCTGGTGCGCTTCATGACCTCAGGTCCGGTGATGGTGCAAGTGCTCGAAGGCGAAAACGCCATCGCCAAGAATCGCGACGTCATGGGTGCGACCGATCCGAAGAAGGCTGCCAAGGGGACCATTCGCGCGGATCTTGCCGGCAGCATCGATGAGAATATGGTTCACGGCTCCGATGCCGCCGATACCGCGGCACGCGAAATCAGCTATTTTTTCAGGGAAATTGAGATCTGCCCGCGTACGCGCTAGCGTAGCGGCGGTCAACAGGGGGCTTTGAGTGTCGAGCGAACGCGTGAATCTGCTGGGGTTTCCCCGCGCGCAGCTCGAGACGTTCGTTGCGGCGCGTCTCGGCGCCAAGCCGTTTCGCGCCCGGCAGCTGATGAAATGGATTTATCGGCGCGGTGCCGCTGATTTCTCCAGCATGACCGATCTGGCGCAGGAGTTCCGCGCGCAGCTGGCCGGGATTGCCGAGATTACCGTTCCACAAATCGTGACCGAACAGGTTTCCAAAGACGGTACCCGCAAGTGGATGCTGCGCATGGACCAGGTGCAGGGCATCGAAACCGTCTATATCCCCGAGCCTGATCGGGGCACCTTGTGCATTTCGAGCCAGGTGGGCTGCGCGATGGACTGCACCTTCTGCGCGACCGCTCAGCAGGGCTTCAACCGCAATTTGAGCGCCGCGGAAATCGTCGGCCAGGTGTGGCTCGCGCAGCGCGAGCTGGCGCTGGCAAGCGGCGCGGCGGTGGGCGAGGGCGGTCGCAAGATCACCAACATCGTATTCATGGGCATGGGCGAACCGCTGGCCAACTACCGCAATGTGCTGCCGGCGATGCGCATCTTTCTCGATGATTTGGGCTACGATTTGTCGCGGCGCAGGGTGACATTGAGCACGTCCGGTTTGGTGCCGCAAATTTATAAGCTGGCGGAGGAATGCAACGTCGCATTGGCGGTTTCCTTGCATGCGCCGAACGATGAGCTGCGCAACGAATTGGTGCCCATCAACCGCAAGCATCCGATCGCCGAATTGCTCGAAGCCTGCTGGCATTACATCGATCAGCAGAACGGCCGCAGCATCACCTTCGAATACGTCATGCTGGACGGAGTGAACGACAAGCCTGAGCATGCGCGCCAGCTTGCGCGCCTGATGCAGGGGCGCCCGGCCAAGCTCAATCTCATTCCCTTCAACGTGTTTCCGGGTACGCGCTATCGCCGCTCCCCCGCCGCGACCATTCTGAAATTTCGCGACATCCTGAATGATCACGGCGTCATCGCGACGACACGTAAAACACGCGGCGATGACATCGACGCCGCGTGCGGACAATTGGCGGGCAAGGTCAAGGATCGCACCCTGGTGCGGCTCGGAACGAAACTCACAACGGTGTCGCGCACCCCGGCGGAAATTCAATGATGCTGAATTCTAGAAAGCTTCGCGTGGTACCGGTTCTGATTGCTGCGGGTGTCCTCCTGGCGGCTTGCCACCACAATCCTCCCGCCTACCAGCAGCCGGTGCGGACCTACAAGAAGCAGCCGGCGCAAGCCGCCATCGCGAACATGCAGCTGGCCATCGAGTACATGAGGCTCGGCCAGCTGGCCAACGCGCGCGACTCCATCGAAAAAGCGCTGTCGGAAAACTCGTCCAACCCCGACGTTCAAGCCACGGCGGCCTTGGTCTACGAACGGCTGAATGAGATGAACAAGGCGGAGCACGCGTACGAGACTGCGGCCCGTCTGAGCAAGAACGATCCGAACATAGCCAACAGCTATGCCGGATTCCTCTGCCGCACGGGCAAGATCGCGGCCGGGGAGAAAATGTTCAACGACGTGGCGCGCAATCCGTTGTATCGGACGCCAGCGATCGCCTTGGTCAATGCGGGGGTTTGCGTACGCAGCGCGGGTAATCTGGTCGATGCCGACCGCTATTTCACGCATGCGTTGGCGATTCGGCCCAATATGCCCGAGGCGCTTCTGCAGCAGGGCAATGTTGCGTTCGACCGCGGCGATGCCGAGCAGGCGCGCGATATCGTACAGCGCTATCTGGCGGTGAATCCGCCGACGCCCGAGATTTTGTGGTTGGGATTCCGAGCGCAGCGCAAATTGGGCGACGCCGTGGCCGCGGCGGTCTATGCGCGGCGCGTGCAGACCGAATTTCCGAAATCTGAACAGGCGCAAAACATGCGCAACGGCATCGATCGATGAATGGACCTGCGGCCCTGCCCGGACCCAGGCTCAAGGCCGAGCGCGAGCGGCGCGGCTTGAGCGCGCAGAAAGCTGCCGATGAAATGCATCTGGATCGATGGGTCATCGAGGCGCTCGAGGGGGACGATTACGCGCGCATCGGCCCGACGGTCTACGCCAAGGGCCACCTGAAGAAATATGCGTCGCTGCTGGGCTTGCCGCCCGCCGAAGTATTGGCGGGATTCGATTCCGGCGCGCAACCACGGATCGAGCCGCCGTCGGCCGGGCCGAGCATGCTGCTGCGGCCGCGAGAGGATGCGTCGTCGCGCGCATCAGCGCTGGCGCCGATCGCCGTCTGCGTCGTGGTGCTGGCCGGCGGCATCCTGTGGTGGCGGCCGTGGCATGTGCATGGCAAGGCGGCGATCAACGGCGCGCCTGCCGCTGCGGTTGCGGCGGCAGCAACCCCGCGCGTCAAGGCTGAGCCGGGACTCGTCGCGTCAGCTTCGGCGTCGCCCGCCGTGGCCCGCGACACGCCCGCGACGCCCGCCGCAGCAGCGCCGCAGGGCGCGGTGCCCGCACCGGAAGGCGCGGCGGCAAATACCGCAAATGCTGCGAAAGGCGCAAATGCCGCGGAGGCGCTTGCGCAACCGCTACCCGGCGGCGGCCGAGCGCGGCTGCGCTTGAGCTTCTCGGCGGATTCCTGGGTGGAAATTCATGATGCCGCCGGGCGGCGCACCTTTGCGGGCAATGGGCGCGCCAACAGCGTAAAGACCATCTCGGGTACTGCTCCGCTGCAGGTGTACTTGGGATCCGGCAGCGGTGTGCAGCTGGAAATCAACGATCGCGCGGTCGCGATCGGTCCGCAATTCTTTGCAGGCGACGTGGCGCGCTTCGAAGCCGGCGCGGACGGTGTCCTGCGGCGCGATTCGCGCCCTGATCAATCGCACGGTGCGCTGCCGCGCAACCCGCGCCCGCCCGGCTAAAGAGGACTCGTGAGCAAGATTATCGAGCCCCTGCGCGGAGTGCATGACGTATTGCCCGCGCAAGTCGCGGCCTGGCAGCAATTGGAGCGCGTCACTCGCCAAGTTTTTGCGAGCTACGGCTACGAGGAATTCCGTGTTCCCGTGATAGAGCAGACGCAGCTGTTCAAGCGCTCCATCGGCGACTTTACCGATATCGTCGAAAAGGAAATGTTCAGCTTCGTGGACCGGGGCGAGGATCACATCACCCTGCGCCCCGAGGCGACCGCCGGGATCGTACGCGCGGTAATTTCCAATGGCCTGCTGCGCGAGGGACGGTTGCGGGTGTGGTGCATGGGACCGATGTTTCGGCGCGAACGTCCGCAAGCCGGGCGCTATCGGCAATTTCATCAAATTGACGCGGAAGCTTTCGGTTTCGAAGGACCGGATGTGGATGCCGAGATGATCCTCCTGTCCGGCAGGCTCATGCGGCTTCTGGGATTGCGCAACGTGAAGCTGATCGTCAACTCGCTGGGGACGCCGGCGTCGCGCGCGCTGTATCGCGAAAAGCTCACCGCCTATTTCAGCGGGCATGCCGGCGCACTCGACGAGGACAGTAAACGCCGGTTGGCGGGCAACCCTTTGAGGATTCTCGACAGCAAGAATCCGGACATGCAGAAAATTGTCGCGGCGGCACCGCTGTTGCTCGATTCGCTCGACGATGAGTCCCGCCGGCACTTCGAGTCGTTATGCGCACAGTTGCGCAGTGCCGGTATCGAGTATCATGTCGAGCCCCATCTGGTGCGCGGAATGGATTACTACACACGCACGGTGTTCGAGTGGACCAGCGATGCGCTGGGTTCGCAAAGCGCGGTGTGCGCCGGCGGCCGCTACGACGGTCTGGTCGCCCAGCTGGGCGGTGTCGATACCCCCGCGGTGGGCTGGGCCATGGGCCAGGAGCGCATCGTGATGCTCCTGCAGAAGCAGAATTTGGACCTGCTCAAGCAAAAGCCACAGATTTATCTGGTGCTGGTCGGGGAACAAGCCGAGATCCCGGGCTTCAAATTGGCCGAGCGGCTGCGCGACGCATGGCCGGATTTGGGCGTGCAGATCAATTTGGGCGGCGGCAGCTTCAAGGCGCAGTTCAAGCGTGCGGACAAGAGCGGGGCGGAGCTGGCGCTGGTCTTGGGGGATGACGAGGTCGCCCGGGGGGTCGTGGCCGTGAAGGCTCTGCGGCGCGAATCGGCGCAGGAAGAATGCGCCATGGAACGAATCAGTGAACGTATCGGCAACTTACTGGGTCTCAAGGTGGGGAGTGGAAGCAGCAATGGCTGAAGAATATTTAACCGACGATGAACAACTAGAAGCCGTTAAGCGCGCTTTTACCGAATATGCCCCCTGGATCTTGGGAGGCGTGGTCTTGGGCGTCGGGGGCTGGTTTGGCATTCAGTACTACCGCTCGCACCAAAACACCGTGGCGATGCAGGCCGCGCAGCAGTTCGGGCAAATGACGGGCGCATTGCAAATGAATGATCCGCAGAAATCGCTGCAGATCGCCGACGGCATCATCAAGAATTTCCCGACCTCGCCCTATGCAGATCAGGCGCAGCTGACGATTGCGCGCATCGACGTCGATAGCGGCAAAGCGGCGGATGCGGTTGCACCCCTGACGCAAGTCATGAACAGCTCCAAGGACTCGGAGCTCAAGCAGGTGGCGCGCTTGCGCCTGGCACGCGTCCTGATCGATCAAGGCAAGCCTGACGATGCGATCAAGACCTTGGGCGCAGGCACGCCCGGCAGCTTTGCCGGACGCTACCACGCAGTTCATGGCGATGCGCTGTACGCAAAGAAAGACATTCCCGGCGCCATCGCCGAGTACAACATGGCATTGAGCACGAGTGACGGCAGCACGGATGCCGCGATGCTGCAATTGAAACTTGCCGACCTGGCTTCGAACGAAAAGGCCAAACCCTGATGCGCTTATTGCTTCCGTTGAGTTTCGCGGCTTTGCTCATTGCCGCCGGCTGCAGCAAGGATAAGGATGTCGAGCCGCCGGCGACACTGGTGAAGAACTTCAAAGCTACGCTGCCGGTGAAGAAGCTCTGGGGCGACGGAGTCGGCGGCGGCAAGAAGCAGATCAAGCTGCGCTTAGGTTTGGGACCTGCCATCGACAATGGATTGGTATTCGCTGCCAATCACAAGGGTGAAATACTCGCGGTGTCGCTCGAGACGGGCCGCGATGTTTGGGTCAAGAAGCTCAAGGTCCCGATTTCCGCCGGACCTGCGGCTGCACTCGGCATGGTCGTGGCCGGTACCAGCAAGGGCGCCGTGATCGCGCTGGATGGCGCCACCGGGCGCCAACTGTGGCGCGCGCAAATCAATTCGGAGCTGCTCTCCTCGCCGGCCATCAGCGAGAAAGTGGTCGTGATGCGCTCGGTGGACGGCAGGCTAAACGGTCTCGATCGGGCCACCGGCAAAGTTTTGTGGTCCGTCGAGCAGCAGGTGCCGCGCCTCAGCCTGCGCGGCACCGCGACACCCGTCGTCTCCAAGGAGGTTGCGATCAGCGGCTTCGACAACGGCAAGGTCATGGCGGTGTCGCTCAATACAGGCGACACGGTATGGGACACGGCACTGGCCTCACCTCACGGCCGCACGGAGCTCGACCGGCTGGTCGATATCGATTCGGCTGTTCGCGTGGTGGGAGACAATGTGTTCGCCGCCGGTTTCCAAGGCCGCACGGCCATGCTCGCGCTCGATTCCGGTCAGCAATGGTGGTCGCACGATATGTCGAGTTATCGGGGCCTGGCGGTCGATGCGGATAATTTGTACGTCACTCAATCCGATGGCACTGTCGTAGCGATGCGTCAGCGCGACGGCGCCGAGTTATGGCGCAACGAGAAACTCAAGCGCCGCGGCCTCAGCACGCCCATCGTGACCGGCTCAGCGGTCGCGATCGCCGACTTTCAGGGCTACATTCACTGGTTGGACAAAACCACGGGTGAGCTGGTGGCCCGCGAGCGCATTGCCAAGCAGCGTGTGTCCAACCCGCCCGCGGGCTCCGGCGAAACCATCGTGGTGCTGACCGATGGCGGGACGCTGGCGGCGTACCGAGCGACTCCCAAGGTTTCCCGCCCGCCGGTGCCTGCCGCTGCCCCAGCCGAGGCACCCGCGGCGACTGCGACTGAGGCGCCCGCGGCGACTGAGGCACCCGCGACCGAGACGCCCGCGCCGCCGCCGGCTGAAGCTCCGACAGCGCCGCCGGTGGTGCCGCCCGCGACTCCGCCCCCCGCGACTCCGCCTCCTGCGACTCCGCCTCCCGCGCCGCCGCCCTAAAGCCGGGTTCCTCCTAGGCAATGTTGCCGGTAGTCGCATTGATCGGCCGCCCGAATGTGGGCAAGTCGACTCTGTTCAATGCCATGACCGGCACCCGCGATGCCCTGGTTGCCGATTTGCCTGGGCTCACGCGCGACCGCCAATACGGATTTGCGCGCCGCACGGAAGTGCCCTGCATCGTGGTCGATACGGGCGGACTGGTCGAGAATGCGGACGTAATCGAAAGTTTGATGATCGCGCAGACCGAACGCGCCATCAGCGAAGCCGATCGTCTCATTGTGCTGGTGGATGGCCGGGCCGGCATGACGCCGCAGGATCAATTCGTCGCACAACTCGCCCGGCGCAGCGGCAAGCCCTTGTTTTTGGCGGTCAACAAGACCGAGGGCTTCGATCAGGACGTGGCGGTGGCCGACTTTCATCAGTTGGGCTTGGGCGAGCCGTTGCCGATCTCGGCGGCGCACGATCAGGGCGTGATTACACTGCTTGAGACCGTGCTCGCGGGACTTACCCCGGACCCGCACGACGGTCCGGGGAATGCGGGGATCAAAGTAGCGGTGATCGGCCGGCCGAATGTGGGCAAGAGCACATTGATCAATCGTCTGCTGGGTGAGAATCGGGTCGTGGCGTTCGATCAGCCCGGCACCACGCGCGACGCGGTTCTCGTACCCTTCGAGCGCGACGGCGAGCGCTATACCCTGATCGATACTGCCGGCGTGCGGCGCCGCTCGCGGGTTGAGGAAGCGATTGAAAAATTCAGCGTCATCAAGACGCTACAGGCGATCGAGTCGGCCCACGTGGTCATCGTGGTCATGGACGCGCACGACACCGTTGCGGAGCAAGACGCCAGCCTTCTGGGCACGGTGATCGAGCAGGGCCGAGCTCTGGTTCTCGCGGTGAACAAGTGGGACAACATTCCCGCCGAGCAGCGCGACCTGATTCGCCAGCAAATCGAGCAGCGCCTGCTGTTCGCGGACTTCGCCCCGCTGCATTTCATTTCGGCACGCCATGGCAGCGGAGTCGGGGAGCTGTTCGCCTCGGTGCGCAAGGTGTACGCAGCCGCCATGCGGGATATGGGCACGCCGGAGCTGACGCGGGTGCTGGAGGCGGCGATTGAGAGCCACCAGCCGCCGTTGGTCAGCGGGCGCCGCATCAAGCTGCGCTACGCCCATCAAGGAGGGCGAAATCCGCCGGTCGTGGTGATCCATGGCAACCAAACCGATCATGTGCCGGATGCGTACCGGCGCTATCTGGTCAACGTGTACCGCAAAGCTTTCGATTTGATGGGCACTCCGGTGAGAGTGACCTTCCGTGGCGAAGAGAATCCCTTCGCGGGCAAACGCAACCCCTTGACGCCCCGGCAAGTTCGCAAACGCAAACGGTTGATTCAACGTAATAAGCGGTAATATGCAGCAGCGGTAACCACGAGGGGATGGTTCCTTGCTGCAGTTCGCCAAGACCAAGATTTTCCGAATCTCAGCGGTGGTCGTGCTTCTGATCGGCTTGTACGCGATTGCCGGCTTTTGGCTCGCGCCCAAGCTCGTGCGCAACGCCCTCATGAAAGAGATTCCCACTGCGCTGGCGGGCGTGACGCCGACCATCGGCGAAATTCGCATCAACCCGTTCTTGCTTCAGGCCGAGATCAAGGATTTCTTTCTGACCGGCCCCCAGGGCACCAAGCTGGTGGGATTTGCACGTCTGTTCATCGATTTCCAAGCGTCTTCAATCTGGCACCGGGCGTACACCTTCAAGCACATCGAACTGGGCGCGCCTTTCGCAAACGCGGTCATCTTTAAAGACGGCGCGGTCAATTTGGCGCAGCTGAGTCCCAAGGCGCCCGAAAAACCGGAACCGAAAAGCAAAGCGCCGATTCCGGCCCTGCGCATCGGTTCATTCAACGTGACCCAGGGCCTTCTGTCGTTTGATGATCGGCGACGGCCGTCCGATTTCACGACGCGCCTGGAGCCGATCAACTTCGAACTCCAAAATTTCAGCACGGGCGTCGATGGGGGCCGTTTCACCTTTACGGGCACGTCGAAACTCGGCGAGCGGATCGAGTGGCACGGGCACCTCGCGGTGCAGCCGATCGAGTCGGACGGCGAGATTCAGATTGCGGGACTTCAGGCGCACACGATTTGGTCCTATCTGGAGGATCAGCTGAGTTTCGCGGTCAATTCCGGCAAGATCGATGTGAACGCGACCTATAAGTTTTCACTGCAAGAGCAGCCTGATCTCAACATCGAGGTATCCAAGGCGGCGCTGACAGACCTGACGGTGAGACCCAAGAATGCGGACGCCGATTGGATCACCGTGCCGCAGCTGCTGCTGAGCGGCACCACAGTGAACTTGAAGCAGCGGCAGGCGCGAAGCGATTCGCTGACCCTGACGGGCGTCAAGTTGGCGACCTGGCTGGAGCCGGACGGATCGCTGAATTTGCTCAAACTCGCCGCGGCGCCCGCGCCCGCCGATACTGCGAATTCCACCGCAGCCCCGACCCCAAGCGTTTCACCCGTGGCTGCGCCCGCGCCGGTGCCTAATTCCGCTGCAGCGTGGGGATACGAGCTGCGTGAATTTGCGGTGCGCGATGCCAGCATCTCAGCCGAGGATCGGCGCACCAAGCCGGCCGCGAAGGTGCTGCTGGCGCCGCTCAGCATCCAAGTCACCGGTGCGAGTTTGAATCTCGCCAAGCCGGTGAAGGTAACGCTCGATACGAAAATCAACGGCTCCGGCACGCTGAACATGGCGGGAGAGGTCACGCCGCAGCCTGCGGCGGCGAATTTGAACTTGAAACTGGGCGGCATCGAACTCGCCGCAGTTCAGCCCTACGCCGCGCAGTACACATCGATGACGCTGCTCGCCGGCAGCCTGAGCGGCGATGCCAAGGTGCGCTACGGTGCGCAAAAACCCGCCTTGCAAGTCAAAGGAGATTTGAGCGTCGCCGGGTTGCACACCGTGGACAACGCGCTGCGCGATGATTTCATCAATTGGGATCGCTTGGACATAAAAGGACTGAACTTCCAGCAAGATCCCGATCGACTGGATATTGATCTGGTCGCGGCGTACAAGCTGTATGCGCGCGTCATCGTCGAGCCTGATGAAACCATCAACGTGAAGCGTGTGTTGACCGGCCCCGGTGCCACGGTGGTGATACCGAGCGGGAACAGGGGTCCGCCGGTTGCTGCGACGGCGACGCCTGAGCCGGCGCCGCCTCTGCCACGCAAGGGGCGCAAAGCCGCCGGGGTGGCTGCCGCGGCCAGACCCGCGCCTGCCGCCGCGCCGGCACCTGGCATGCCGATGTCGATCAAAAAAATCGTCGTCAAGGCCAGCCAGGCGAATTTTGCCGACCTGTCGGTGCGGCCCAACTTCGCGACCGGAATCCAAAATCTTGAAGGCACGGTGTCGAGGCTATCGTCGAAGGAAAATTCACGAGCGAAGGTCGATTTGCGCGGCTCCGTGGACCCCTTCTCTCCGGTGACGATCAGCGGGGAAGTGAATGTCCTTAGCGCCGCGCTCTACACCGATTTATCCATGAGCTTCAAGAATATCGAGCTCAGCACGTTTAACCCTTATTCCGGCAAATTTGCCGGCTACAACATCAGCAAGGGCAAACTGACCACGGAGCTGCACTACAAGGTCGAAGGGCGCAAGCTCGATGCACAGCATCACATCAGCGTCGATCAGCTCGAATTCGGCGAGAAAACCGAAAGTAAGGATGCGGTGTCGCTGCCCGTCAAGCTGGCCGTGGCGTTGCTCAAAGATCGCGACGGCGTGATCGATCTCAATCTGCCCGTCACCGGCTCCCTCGACGACCCGAAATTCAAGCTTGGCCCCATCATCTGGAAAGTGTTCGTCAATATTTTGGAGAAGGCGGTCACCGCGCCGTTTGCGCTCTTGGGCTCGTTGTTCGGCGGCGGTCCGGATATGCAGTTCGTCGATTTTCAACCGGGTGCGGCGGACTTGGATCCCGCCGCGGCAAGCAAAGCGCAATCCATGGTCAAGGCGCTGAATGGGCGGCCGCAGCTGAAGATCGAGATACCGATCGCGGTGGTGGGCGAGCTCGATCGGCCGCGCCTGGTCGAGCTCAAGTTTCAGAAGGAGATCCAGGAGGAACTGACCGCGCCGGCAGGCAAGAAACCGGCCGCTCCGGCGGCGAGCTTTGATCAGTTGGACCCCGCCGCTCAGCTGGATCTGCTGGCGAAGCTCTATAAAAAGAATTTCGGCGGCGATCCGAAGTTTCCCGAGTCGGTCGACGCCATCAAGACGAAGCCGGAAAAGACCACCGCCAAGATCGACTATCTGAACCACGAGCTGCACGAGCATCTCGCCGTGAACGACACCGACCTCGCGGCGTTGGGACAGCAGCGTGCCACGAACCTGCAGGCGGCCCTATTAACGGGTTCGCAGATCGATCCGGGGCGGGTGTTCTTGGTGGCGAATGACAAGGCCAAGAACCAGGGCGGCCAAGTTCGATTGGAATTGTCGTTAAGATGAACTTTTGAACCGGCATGCACCGGTATGAAGCGCGCCGTGTTTGAACACGCCCCCGATCGGTGCAAAATAACATCGCGTCATGGCAGCAACGCTTCTTAAGCTGCTGATCACGTTCAAAACTTCCACGCTGGCATAAGCGGTGCTTCCCGCCACGCAGCGTGAAGATCATTACCGCGATCGTTAAACCCTTCAAGCTCGATGAGATCCGAGCTGCGCTCCACGACAAATCGGCAAAAACCGGCAAGGTCGGCGACGGAAAGGTGTTCGTCTTTGACCTCGAGCAAGTCGTGCGCATCAGAACCGGTGAGCGCGACAGCAGCGCCATTTGAATTACTGGGGATATGATGAAAAAACTGCCGATGCTGGCTTCTCTTACGGTGCTGACATGCCTGTTTCCTGCGGCCTGGGGTGCTACCGTGCCCACGGCGCCGCTCGTGCTCAGCACGGATAAGATCAGCGCCGGGGATACCGCCTGGATGATGACCTCGACGGCCCTGGTGTTGATGATGTCGATCCCCGGCCTGGCGCTTTTCTATGGCGGCATGGTGCGCAAGAAAAACGTGCTTGCGACCCTGATGCAGACCTTCGCCATCGTCTGCGTGGTGACGCTGCTGTGGTGGCTGCTCGGTTACTCTTGGGCGTTTACGCCCGGTAGCAAATTCTTGGGCGGCATGAGCCGTGCGTTCTTCAACGGCATGACCTTCATGCATGGTCCGATCAACAAGCTGTCCGTTTCGCATTTGGCCTTGACCATCCCCGAAACGGTGTATGCGATGTTTCAGCTCACTTTTGCGGTAATCACGCCGGCGCTGATCGCCGGTGCGTTCGCGGACCGCATGAAGTTCTCCGCGATGCTGGTGTTCATGGCGGCGTGGTCGCTGTTGGTGTACGTGCCCATCGCCCACATGGTGTGGGAGCCGAGCGGCTGGCTCAATGCGGCGGGCGTTTTGGACTACGCCGGCGGTACTGTCGTGCACATCAATGCAGGCATGGCGGGCCTTGCCAGCTGCATCGTGCTTGGCAAGCGCTTGGGATATGGACGGGAAAGAATGCCGCCGCATAATTTGACGCTGACGCTCATCGGCGCATCGCTTCTGTGGGTGGGTTGGTTCGGGTTCAATGCCGGCTCCGCGGGCGCCGCCGACGGGCGCGCCGGCCTGGCGATGCTCGTGACGCAGATGGCGACGGCCGCTGCGGCGTTGAGCTGGATGTTTGCGGAGTGGATTTCCAAGGGTAAACCGAGCGTCCTCGGCATTGCCTCGGGTGCGGTGGCCGGATTGGTGGCCATCACCCCGGCATCGGGCTTCGTCGGTCCTACCCCTGCGGTCGTCATCGGCCTGGCGGCGGGGGTAATTTGTTTCGTCGCCGCGACATCGCTCAAGCATCTGCTCGGCTATGACGATTCGCTGGATGCGTTCGGCGTTCACGGCATCGGCGGTATCGTAGGCGCGCTGCTGACCGGGATATTCGTCAGCAAGGAAATCAGCGGCGTCGAAAATTCAATGCTGGTGCAGTTCCTGATTCAGCTCAAAGGGGTCGCCGTCACCGTGATCTACGGCTTTACCGTGAGCTACATCATCCTCAAGCTCATCGATTTGGGGATCGGCCTGCGCGTCACGGAGGAACAGGAACGCGAAGGCCTGGATATTTCGCTGCACGGGGAGAGCATCGAATAGCGGTGCGGATGGGCGTAAACTAGACCTTAAGCCAAGGAGCGCCGATGCCCATCCTCGATGTAATCATCATTGCGTTGGTCGTAATCGCACTGTCCGGCTTGCGGGTTGCTCAGCAATACGAGCGCGGAGTGGTGTTCAGACTGGGACGCTACCGGGGGCTGCGCGGACCCGGATTGTATTGGATCATTCCCTTGGGCATAGAACGCTCGGTGCGCGTAGACATCCGCACGCGCACGGTTTCCGCCGAACAGCAAGAGACGATCACGCGCGACAGCGTGACCATCAAGGTCAATGCGGTGCTTTGGTATCGGGTCGTTGATGCGGCCAAGGCGGTCATCGAGGTGGCCGACGCGCAGGCCGCCGTTTATCAGCTGGCATTGACGGGCTTGCGCAATATCATCGGCCAGCACGATCTGGACGAAATCCTGCAGGAGCGCAACAAGATCAATGCGCTCTTGAGCGAGAATGTTTCCGGTTCGACGGCGGCGTGGGGACTGGAGGTGCAGCGCTTCGAAATGAAGGATGTGGAACTGCCCAAGGCCATGCAGCAGGTGATGGCGATGCAGGCCGAAGCCATCCGCGAAAAACGCGCGCGCATCATCAAAGCCGAGGCAGAGCTCGAAGCATCGGTGAAACTATCGGCCGCCGCCGCGCAGATCACCGCGAACCCCGCGGCATTGGAGCTGCGGCGCATGCAAATGATTTCCGAAGTTGGCGCCGAGAACAACAGCACGACGGTGCTGATGATTCCGTCGGACTTTGTCTCCCTGGCGCATAGTTTGAATGACTATCTGGCGCGGAAAAGAACCGCTACCCCAGGAGAAGGCCATGACCCTGCTTAAGGCCAAGACGCTGTGGCTATTGCTGGCAGCCGGCGCAATGTCGGCCGCATCATTTTCGACGCGGGCGGACAATCCGCCGCCGTCGTCCGCGCCCGAGGCGCGAATCCCCTTTGCCAAACGCAACATTTGGAATTGGCAGGTGGTGGACGACAAAACAGTGCTGATTCAAGACATCGGCCGCAAATGGTACAAAGCCACGCTGTTCGCAACTTGCATCGATCTGCCTTTCGCGGAAAAAATAGGGTTCGACTCGGGCCCAACCGGCACTTTCGACAAGTTCGGCGCGATTTTGGTTCGCGGCCAACGCTGTCCCTTGAACTCGCTGGTGGAAACCACGGCGCCGCCCAAGAAATCGAAGGCTAAGAAGCCTGAGCCGCCCGCAGCGCCGAAGTAAGCCCGCCGAGGGCAGTAGGCAATGCCCCGTACCGCGCCCTCGAGAGGCGTCCGCTTTTTGCGACAGGCGTTATTGCGAAATGTTTGCAGCGAAACGTTTCGTGATCAAAGTCTCATTTTCGGACCGATTATGCCAGGTACTCTTCCCGTGCCTTTTTGATCCTTCAAGCCCACGGAGAAAACCGCATGAGCAATCCTTACAACAGCGCCACCGAGCGAGCTTCGATCCTGGGTCCTACGCTGTTTTTCAAAGGCGATCTGACCGCTGAGGAAGATCTACTGATTCAGGGCCGCGTTGAAGGTTCGATCACCCATACACAACGCTTGACCGTGGGCCCGCAAGGCACGGTCAAGGCCAATATCAAGGCGCAGCTCATCATCGTCGAAGGCACCGTGGACGGCGATCTGCAGGCGGAGAAGTCCGTGTTCGTGAAGGAGAGCGCAAAGGTCTGCGGCAACATCTATTCGCCCACGGTGAGCATCACCGAAGGCGCCAATTTCAGCGGCAGCATCGACATGGACGGTAAAAAAGCCGGACAACAGTCCGGTAAATTCGATCCGGTGCGACCGCACAAAACCGCCGGCGGCGCAGCCTAACAATGTCGTGGTTCAAAAAACCTCTCGATGGAGATGATCTCATGATGAATGCCAACTCAAGCGGCCGCACGGGCGCACCCGAACCCTCCTTGACGCGACCCGAGCCGCGCGTACCCGGCGAACCACGATCGCCCGCGCCGCGCAGCGCCGAGCCGCCGCGAGCGGCTGATGTCAAGGCTGCGGAAAGTGCCGCACGAGCTTCCGTGTTGGGTCCGACGCTGCGCTTCCGCGGCGAGTTGTCGGCGCAAGAGGACTTGATCGTGCAAGGCGGCGTCGAAGGCTCGATCACGCATACTCAGAGCCTCACCATCGGCACCGACGGAACCATGAAAGGCGACATCCGCGCACGCGTCATCGTCATCGACGGCAAGGTCGAGGGCGATCTTTACGCCACCGAATCTGTGAACATACGAGCGACCGCCAAAGTCAAAGGCAACGTCTTTGCCCCGCGGGTGGGAATCAGCGAAGGCGCGTTCTTTCAAGGGCAAATCGAGATGCAGCCGTCGGGTGCGGCGGTGCAGGAGCACAGTGCTCGATTGCGCCAGGCGGCGCAGACGCCGCCGATCGAGGCGACGGCCGTCGATAAGATGTTGAGCGGCACCTAACCTAACGCTTCGATTCAGTTCTGCACGAACAATTCGGGATCGACCCAGGCACGATTGAGGCTCAAGGCCCAGTGCAAGTGCGGGCCGGTTGCCCGGCCGGTCATGCCGACCTCGCCCAGCGTGGCTCCCGTGGCCACATGCTGGCCGGGTTTCACGTCGATCGCACTCAAGTGGCAGTACATGCTGATCAATCCGCGGCCGTGATCCACATACACCGTGTTGCCGGTAAAAAAATAATTGCCGGTATCGATGACCGTGCCCTCGAGCGGCGCCGAGACCTTCGTGCCGGCCGGTGCTGCGATATCCATGCCGCCGTGCGGGTTGCGGGATTCACCGTTGAAGATGCGGCGCATACCGAATGAACTGCTGCGCACTCCCGGGATGGGCTGGTGCATGCGCAGCTCCGGCGGCTGCTCATCCGACCAGCGGCTCATCGCGTGATCGATTGCCGATTTTTCGCGGTTCACGCGCTCAAGATCGGCGGGCGACAAGTCGACCTGCGCCGGTGCCACCTTGAGGGACTGGGTGGCGTAGCGTTTGTTGCGCACGGTGAATTCGATCTCATGTCTCGCATCATTGGCGCGCACAATGACGTGATGGGACCCGAGCGGCCCCGCCAGTGGAATGCCGACGATGGCGATCCAACTGCCATCCTCCTGAACGACGAGCGCCCGATGGCCGTCAACGTCCACATACGGCATGGCGCTGCCGTGAACGTCGAGGCGGATGATCTTGACGCCGCCCGGAACCGCGCTTTCTCGCGGCAACGTATAGCCGAATGCGAGCCTTGGAATGATGAAAAGCAGGAGAGCGGCGCGGCGTGTCAAGGTTTCTCTACCCTGGCGCGAATTTCTCCCTTCGCAAGGCGCGCCTCTATCAGGGAACCGGGCGCCGCGTCGGCGGCATTGCGCAAGATGCCGCCGTCGGCACCGCTGACAATGGCGTAACCCCGATCCAAGGTGGCGAGGGGGCTAACCGCCTTCAAGGTGCGAACCAGCGGCGAGAGCCGCTCGCGCGCCAGATGCAGCCGCGCGAATGCGGCTGCGCGCAGCCTGGCGTAGAGTGCGGCCTGCCGGGCCGCGGTACTACGCAATCGTGCTGCGGGACTCACTTGCCACAGCCGGCCGCGTTGTTCGCCCAGCACAGTGCGCCGGTCGGCCAGAATCTGGCGCAGCGACCGCGACAAACGCTGCTCCAGGTCATCCAGGCGCTGCGTTTGCTGCGCCAGCCTGGCGGTGGGGCTTACCAGTGCCGCGCGACGTACGAGCCAGCGTAACCGTTCGCGCTGCGCGTCGACGCGGCGTCGCAGACCGCGCTGCAGGCGCTGCGCGAGTCGACGCAGAGATGCGCGCCATTCCTCGCCGTCGGGCACGGCCAGTTCTGCGGCCGCGGACGGCGTCGGTGCGCGGATATCGGCGGCGAAGTCCGCAATCGTAAAGTCGATCTCGTGACCAATACCGCTGATCACGGGGATGGGCGAGGCCACGATGGCGCGCGCCAAGGCCTCATCATTGAACGCCCAGAGGTCCTCGAGCGAGCCGCCGCCCCGCGCAAGGATGAGCACATCGCACTCGGCGCGGCGGCCGGCGGCGCGTACCGCCGCCGCGATCTCGATGGCCGCTGCGGCGCCTTGTACCGCCACCGGATAAATCAGCACCGGAACGGCGGCAAATCGGCGCGCGAGCACATGCAGGATGTCGCGAATCGCCGCCCCGGTGGGCGAGGTAATGACGCCGATGCGCTTCGGGATCATGGGCAGCGCACGCTTTCTTTCGGCTGCAAATAGGCCCTCGGCGGCGAGTTTCGCGGATAATTCCTCGAATTGGCGCTTGAGGGCGCCCAGTCCCGCGTCTTCCATGTGGTCGATGACCAGCTGATACTCGCCGCGCGGCTCGTAGAGCCCGATGCGTGCACGCACCAGCACTTTTTGGCCGTCCCGAGCGGCAAAGGCACACAACATATTTCGCTGCCGGAACATGCAGCAGCGGACCTGGGCAGCCGCGTCTTTCAGCGAAAAATACCAGTGACCCGAACTGGGTTTGGCGAGATTGGAGATCTCGGCTTCGAGCCACAGACTGCCAAATCCGCGCTCGAGCAGCACTCGCACCTCGCGATTGAGGCGTGAAACGCTGTAAATGTCGCGGTTTCCGGGCGATTCCATGGGCGCATGATACTGCGGTTTACCGCACCGCACCTGCAAGGTACAATGCGCCGCCTCTTAAGACGAACTGGAATGCAAACTCCTATGCGGATTCTCGAAGAGGCACTCACCTTTGATGACGTGCTGCTGGTGCCGGCATACTCAGAAGTCCTGCCGCGCGACGTATCCCTCGCAAGTCAGCTGACCCGCGAAATCCGGGTCAATCTTCCAGTCGTCTCGGCCGCCATGGACACGGTCACCGAGGCGCGCCTGGCCATCACCATCGCCCAAGAGGGCGGCATCGGCATCATTCACAAGAACATGTCGATCGACAATCAGGCGCGCCAAGTCGATCGGGTCAAGAAGTTCGAAAGCGGTGTGATCAGCGATCCGATCACGGTGAACCCGGACATGACGATCCGCCAGGTGATTGAGCTGACGCGCGCGAAGAACATATCGGGCGTGCCGGTGGTGCTCGGCACCAAGGTGGTCGGCATCGTCACGCATCGCGACCTGCGTTTCGAGACCAAGCTGGATGCGCCGGTCTCCTCGGTGATGACGCCGAAAGATCGCTTGATCACGGTGCGCGAGAACGCGCCGAAGGACCAAGTTTTGGCATTGCTGCACAAGCATCGAATTGAGAAGGTGTTGGTGGTTGCCGGGGATCATGAGCTGAAGGGCATGATTACCGTCAAGGATTTTCAAAAGGCCACGGAATTTCCCAACGCCTGCAAGGACAGCGTCGGAAGCTTGCGCGTCGGGGCAGCGGTCGGGACTTCGCCGGACACACTCGACCGCGTCGGCGCCTTGCGCGAGGCCGGCGTCGATGTCGTGGTCGTGGATACCTCGCACGGCCATTCACGCGGCGTGCTGGAGACGGTCTCGAAGATCAAAGCGAAATATCCTGACATCCAAGTGATCGGCGGCAATATCGTCACCGCGGAGGCTGCGCTCGATCTCGTCAAGCACGGAGCCGATGCGGTCAAGGTGGGTATCGGGCCGGGGTCGATTTGCACCACCCGCGTGGTGGCAGGTGTGGGCGTGCCGCAAATCAGCGCCATCGCCCGGGTCGCCAAGGCGCTCGAGGGCACCGGCGTACCGGTGATCGGCGATGGCGGAATTCGTTTTTCGGGCGATATCGCCAAGGCGCTCGCCGCCGGCGCGCACTGCGTCATGATCGGCGGCATGTTTGCGGGTACCGAAGAATCTCCCGGTGAGGTCGAACTCTACCAAGGCGCCTCGTACAAGGCGTATCGCGGCATGGGATCGCTGGGCGCGATGGCGCAGACCCACGGTTCGAGCGACCGCTACTTCCAAGACACCACCTCGGAGCTCGAGAAACTGGTGCCGGAAGGCATCGAAGGGCGCGTTCCCTACAAAGGCAGCTTGGTAGCCATTCTGCATCAGCTTTCAGGCGGGCTGCGCGCGGCCATGGGTTATACCGGCAGCGGCAGCATTGAAGAGATGCGGACTCGGCCGCAGTTCGTGCGCATCACCAGCGCGGGCGTCCGCGAAAGTCATGTGCACGATGTGACCATCACCAAAGAAGCACCCAACTATCGGATTAGTTGATGGCCGACATACATGCCGACAAGGTTCTGATTCTCGATTTTGGTGCCCAGTACACGCAGTTGATCGCCCGCCGCATCCGCGAGCTGGGCGTTTATTCCGAAATTTATGCCTGCGATGCGCCCATCGGCGACATCAAGGAGTTCGCGCCCAAGGCGATCGTGCTCTCGGGCGGCCCGGAATCGGTCTATGACTCGAAGGGTCTCGAAGCGTCGCCGGAGGTTTATTCGCTCGGCGTACCTGTTCTTGGAATTTGCTACGGCATGCAGACCATGGCGGCGCAGTTAGGCGGCCAGGTCGAGGGCTCGTCGCACCGGGAATTCGGAGCGGCACAAGTCAGGCCGACGAATGGTGCGGTGCTGCTCGACGGGCTCGAGGACAATCGCGATGCTCAAGGGCGGCGTTTGCTGGATGTGTGGATGAGTCACGGCGATCGCGTGACGAAACTGCCGCCGGGCTTTAAGCCGATCGCCGCCACCGACAATGCACCGCTTGCGGCAATGGCCGATGAATCGCGGCATTTCTACGGCGTGCA
>DATATA010000045.1:0-21773 GCA_036263775.1 Steroidobacteraceae bacterium
TGTCGTGAATCTCACGGTCGCGCATATGCTGCTGGGCGCGCGAATCGTAGGCGCCGAGTGCCAGCACCAAGAACAAGATGCCGGGCAGCCGGCCCGAGTGCGGATTGGTTTTCATGGATTAGCGTCCTTACTTGGCCTCAGGATCGGCGCCGGTGTCGGGGGTGAATCCGGCCGCTTCGATGCCGGCGACCGCACATGCTTCGTCCTGATCGGAGCTGGCGCCGGTGATTCCCACCGCGCCGATGATGGACTTGGCGGATCGAATCAGCACGCCTCCCGGGACCGGGATGAGGCGGCCTCCGGCTAGTGCATTCACCGCTGAGACGAATGCCGGCGCCGCCGCAGCGCGTTGCGCGATCGCGCGGCTGCCGATTCCCATGCCCAAAGCGCCGTAGGCCTTGGCATGAGCAATGTCGGGACGCAGCAGACTGGAGCCATCCTCGCGTTTGAAAGAGACCAAGCAACCGCCCGCATCGAGAACCGCCACGGTGAGCGGCGGCAGTCCCAACGTTCGTCCGCGTGCGAGCGCCTTGTCGACGATGGTTGTGGCATGGGCCAAATCAATCATGAGTCAGTATCCGCGCGGTGAGCAACATCGCCGCATCGCGCCACTATACTTTCTCCGCCCCGGACTCCCAAGCGCTTTGCATTGCTCACCGCTGCGCGAGACCTGCCAGCAGCGCTTTGTGAAAGGCGGCGGGATCTTGAATCTGCGGTGCATGGCCGAGTGCGGAAAACTCCACCAGCTTGGCGCCCCGGATGCGTTCGACCGCGCGCTTAGCCAACTGCGGATAGTCTCCCAAGGCTGCGCGCACGGCCGGCGGCGCGAAGTCCTTGCCGATGGCGGTGTTGTCCTTGTCGCCGACGATGAACAGCGTGGGTACGGCAACGTTCTCGAATTCGTAGTACACCGGCTGCGTGTAAATCATGTCGTAGATCAGAGCGGAGTTCCAGGCAACCAGTTCCTTGCCGGGTCCGCGGTTCAAGCCCGCGAGCATCTGCACCCAGATTTCATAGTCGGGACTCCAGTGTCCGGCGTAATAGGTCTGCTGCTCGTAGCGGCGAATGCCCTCGGCGCTGGTCTTCAGTTCGCGCGCGTACCAATCATCGACCGAAATCGCCGGCACGCCCTTGGCCTTCCAGTCCTCGAGGCCGATCGGATCCACCAGCACCAGCTGCGCGGTTTCCGACGGATACATCAGTGCATAGCGGATGGCGATCATCCCGCCGGTCGAGTGCGCGATGACGGTCGCGCCTTTGATGCCGAGCGAGCCCAGCAGCGCATGGGTGTTGTGCGCCAATTGCTGAAACGAGTACTGATAGCGCTCAGGTTTGCTCGATTTGCAAAAGCCAATCTGATCGGGCGCGATCACCCGGAACCCCGCCGCCGCCAGCGCCGCAATGGTGGCGCGCCACGTCGCGGAGCAGAAATTCTTGCCGTGCAGGAGCACGGCCGTACGGCCGTTGGGACTCTTCGGCGCCACATCCATGTACGCCATGTGCAGGGTTTGACGTTGCGAGGTGAAGCTGAATTGCGCCACCGGATACGGATAATCGAAGCCTTCGAGTTCAGCGCCGTATAAGGGCTCATTGGCAGCGGGCCTGGCCGCGGCGCCCCGATCGGCGGCCGCGAGTAGCGGCAACGGCAAACAGGTGGCCAGCAATAGCGGCAAGGACAGGCGGACGAGGTAGCGGTTGAGAGACATGAGACCCCCGAGAGGTGGCACGCTGGTAAGCTTAGCGCCAGCACAGCCCACAGGTTGACGGTCATGAAAACTCTTACTCTGTTCCTCCTCGCTTCGCTTGGCGCTCCCCTGGCGGCACACGCCTCCGCTGAACGCCTTGGCACCGTATCGTTCTCGGTCTCCTGCGCGCCCGCGGTGCAGGCACGCTTCGTTCGTGGAGTCGCACTGCTGCACGACTTCTGGTACCGGGAGGCCGAGCGCCAATTCGAGGAAATCGCCAAGGCTGACCCTAAATGCGCCATGGCGCACTGGGGTATCGCGATGAGCATTTATCATCAAATATGGGACCATCCCGGCGATGCGACCATCGCCCGCGGCCGGCACGAAATGCAGGCGGCGAATGCGCACCCGCCGAAGACCGCGCGCGAGCGCGAGTACGTCGCCGCTCTGGGTGAATTCTACCGGCCGGGTCAGCGCGACTATCTCGCGCGGGCCCAGGCCTACGCGGCCGCCATGGGCAAACTCGACGCCGACTATCCTGCCGACACGGATGCAGGCGCCTTCTATGCGCTCTCGCTGCTCGGCTCCCAGGCACCCAACGATGACAGCCTGGCGCTGAACCACAAGGCGATGGCGGTGCTCACGCCGTTGTTCGCCAAATACCCGGATCATCCCGGCGTGGTGCACTACATCATCCATGCCTGCGATACGCCCTCGCTCGCCGAGGAGGGTCTCGCCGCGGCCCGTCACTACGGCGAGATCGCCGCCTCGGCACCGCACGCCGTGCACATGCCCGGCCACATCTTTGCCCGCTTAGGCATGTGGCAAGAGGACATCGATGCCAATGTAAATTCGGTGGCAGCCTCGAACGCCGCCGAAGCGCGCCATCAGAGCGGGGCCATGGACCAGTTCCACGCGGACGATTTTCTGGTGTACGCCTACCTGCAGAGCGGCCAGGAGGCGCGCGCCAAGGCGGTGCTCGACGAATCCGCGGCCGCCATCGCGCACTTCGAAACCATGCCCGGCATGATCGAGTCCTACATGGTTGGCATGTTTCCCTACTATCGCACCAAGCTGCCGATTTTCTATCACTTGGAATTGCGCGACTGGAATGCGGCGGCCGCTCTGCCGATGATCTCCGGTGCGCCGCCCGAGAGCCAGACGTTGACCTACTGGGCACGCACCATCGCGGCCGGACACTTGCACGACGCCCGACAGGCCCGGACCGATCTTGCCGGCTATGACGCCTTGCGGCAAAAGATCAACGAGGGACGCCACGCCGCCGATTCGACCGGCGCACGCGTCGAACGCGGCGAAATGCTGGCGTGGGTCGCGTTTGCCGAGAACGACTCGGCCGCCGCGATCGAGCACATGCGGGAGGCTGCCGATCTTCAGGACAAGGTGGGCCAAGGCGAGGTCGATATTCCGGCGCGCGAAATGCTGGCCGACATCCTGCTCGAACTCAAGCGTCCGCAGGACGCGCTGGCCGAATATCAAAAAGCACTGCTCCTGAGTCCCAACCGCTTCAACGGACTGTACGACGCCGGCCGGGCGGCCGAGGCAGCGGGCGACAAGCCGCAGGCACAGCGCTACTTCGCCGAACTGATGAAAGTCACCGACAACGGCGCGAACTCCTCGCGGCCGGAATTCGATCACGTCAAGAGCATGCTATCGACCCAGCTCGCCGCGAAATGACGAGCGCCGCCGCCGGGCGGCTGCGTTTCACGCTCGAAGCCACGGCACCAGGCTCGGGTGCCCGTGCCGCGCGCTTCACCACCCGCCACAACGAGGTGCTTACGCCCACCTTCATGCCGGTGGGCACGCACGCGGCCGTGCGCGCGCAGCGCCGCGAGGATTTGCTCGACAGCGGGGCACAAGTGCTGCTGGCCAACACTTATCATCTGCTGCTGCGGCCGGGCACGCCGCTGCTCGAGCAATTCGGCGGCATCCACGGTTTCATGAACTGGCCGCGATCCGTGCTCACCGATTCCGGCGGCTATCAGATTTTCTCGCTGCCCGGCAGCCGCACCTTGAGCGAAGAGTGCGCCGAGTTCACCAGCTACATCGACAACACGCGCATTCGCCTGAGTCCCGAGCGCAGCATCGAGGCGCAGAAGTCCATCGGCGCCGACATCATGATGGTGCTCGACCAATGCGTGCCCGCAAGCGTCGAGCACACCGTCGCGCGCGAGGCGATGCAGCTGACCCATCGCTGGGCGCAGCGCAGCCTCGCGGCACGCGGCGAGTCGCCGCAGGCCCTGTTCGGCATCGTGCAGGGGGCGAGCTTTACGGACTTGCGCCGGGAGAGCGCCGAGACCATTGCGCAAATGCCGTTCGACGTCTACGCCATCGGCGGCCTGGCGGTGGGCGAGAGCCAAGCCCAGCGCGAGGACTGCACCGCCATGGTCACCGAACTGCTGCCGCCGCACAGCCCGCGCTACCTGATGGGCGTGGGCACGACCCGCGATCTGCTCGAGGCCGTGCACCGCGGCGTCGACATGTTCGATTGCATATTGCCCACCTCGCTCGCCAAGCAGGGCGTCGCCTTCACCAGCTTGGGCCGTCGCGATCTGCGCCGCGCTGCGTATCGCAGCATGGAGGGACCGATCGATCCTAACTGCCGCTGCCACACCTGCTGCACCTATTCGATCGCCTATCTGTATCACCTGCAGCGCGTGCACGAAGCCACCGGCTGGCAGCTGCTCGGACTGCACAACATCCACTTTTACATGCAGCTGATGCGCGTCATGCGCGAACACATTCTCGCCGGCACCTGGCTGTCGTTCTACCATGCGCAACGCGACCTGCTCGATGCGCGCGACAGCTACGGCAAGGCGCCCAGCCATCTGACCAAGGCGGCGTTGCGCGAGCGCAAAATGAGGCGCGGCCGCTATGAGGTGATCGTGAAGGACGGCGCGGGTTACATTCGCGACACCCCGTCCGGCGAAGTCATGCATCCGGGCAGGGATTCGAAACCCGAGGCGCAGTCCTTGTACGTCGAGCAGTCACGCCTTCTCGAGCGCCTCAAAAATCGTTCGGACCAACCGCTGGTGGTGTGGGATGTCGGACTCGGCGCCGCCGCCAACGCCATGGCGGCGATCCAGGCGGCCGAAGGCGTGCCGGCCGAAGCGAGCGCGCGCTCTTTGCTCCTGGTGAGTTTCGAAAACAATCTCGATTCGCTTAAATTGGCGCTCGATCATCCCGGCTGGTTCAGGCATCTGCGGCACGGCGCACCGCGGACCTTGCTGGCGCACAGTCGATGGGTGAGCCGCACCGCTGCCATCGAGTGGTCGCTGTTGAGCGGCGATTTCGCGCAGCGCCTGATCGAAGCGCCGCCGCCGGATATCATTTTCTTTGACCCGTTTTCTTACAAGACGGACAGCGCCATGTGGACCTTGCACGCGTTTCGGGAACTGGCGAAGGCCTGCTCGGCGAGAGCGGTGGAATTGTTTACGTATTCCTATTCGACCCGTGTGCGCGCGGCGATGCTGGCGGCCGGCTTCTACGTCGCGAAGGGCCGCGGCACGGGACCCAAAGCGGAGACCACCATCGGCTTATCCGCCGGCGCGGCCGCCACGGCGCACGGCCGTGAATTGCTGGGGCGCGATTGGCTGGCCAAGTGGCAACGCAGTGAAACACAGGTTCCCTTGGGCGACTTGAAGCACGATGACGCGTGGCGTGAGGCCGTGCTCGCGCACCCTCAATTCCACGGATAGTCGCGGGGCGGGCGAGTCCCTTTATGCCGATCAGAAGCGCTTGTAGTAACCCACCGACAAGCCGCGCGGCAAAATTTGCACCGAAAGCGGAGTGCTGCGGGTCGTGGCCCAGTAGCCCACGGCCGTGCCGAGCACCCATCCGGCAAGGACATCGGTTTGCCAGTGCTCCTGGCTCTTCAACCGCGCAAGGGCGTCATAGGCCGGCAACAATTCGAGCGACCACACCCACGGATAGTCGCGCGCATAGTTCGCGATGAAAGGCGTGACGAAGCTTGCCTGCAGCGTGACCTCGCCGCTCGGGAAGCTGTCGCAGCAGCGTCCTTTGAACCATTGATTGGGATCGTTGCCCTGGTTGGGCCGTGCCCGGCTGAAACTCAGCTTGAGGGCCTCGGCAGCCAGCGAGGATATCGCCGTAGCATCGACGGTTTGCCACAGCGTGTGACCCAATTCATCGTCGTTGCCCAACAAGAGGCTGCCGCCAATCGCCGTCGCCAGCACGCCGAATTCCAGCCCCGTTTGATATTTTCGCGCCCAGATTCCGCGCTGATCGAGCGAAACTTCGTGATCGATCCCTAAGAATCCGTCGCCGGCCGTGACGGCGGGCGGGAAACTCAGCAGCGCGAGCAGCGCCAGGCCTGCGCGCATCGAGGCGTAGAATGGTGGATGGACAGTCATACTTTGCAGTACAAAGTAACCGCAACGTCCGGTCCGCCGCAAGTTTATTTTTTAATCGCTAATCGCGACGGCGGAAGGCTGCGATCCGGTGGCGAAGGGCGGGCCGGGCAGCGCGGTGAGTGCGCCGCTGACCGGGTCGATTGCGTAGGCTGATATCGTGTTAACGCCGGAGTTCGCGACGTACGCGAATTTTCCCGTGGGATCGACCGCTATGGCGGACGGCTGCATGCCGGCGATGAAAGGCGATGCCGTCAGCGCCGTAAGCGTGCCGTCGCTTCCGTTCAGCTTGAATCCCGACACATTGTTCGAACCCTGATTGGCGACATAGAGGAAATTATTCATCGGCTCGAGCGCGATCGACGTGGGCGTGATCCCGACGGCATATGGCGATCCGCTGATGGGGGCTACAGAACCGTTCGCGCCGATGGGTACGCCGCCCAAAGCGGAGAGCGTATTTGCGGCGGCATTGGCGGCATAAAGCACGTGGCCGCCCGGGTCTAAGACCAGGGCCTGCGGGTCGGCACCGGCGGCGAAGGGAGAGCCCATGTCGACGCTCAAGAGGCCGGTAGTGTCGATCGTGAGCGCCGCAAAGGTTCCGTTCGCCCGATTCGCGACATACGCAAATCGGCCAAGCGCGTCCACCACCAGTGCGGCGGGCGAAGGGCCCGTCGCGAGCAGCGATCCGGCCAGCGGCACCAATACGCCGCTTGCGGGAGTAATCGTGTACACGGAAACCGTGCCGCCGCTGCCGCTGGTTACAAAAACAAAGGAACTGGACGGATCGATGGCCAGGGCCGTCGGATTGGCAGGCGTGCCGAAAGGCGACCCGCTGACCGCAACCAGCGCGCCGGTGGTGCGATCAATGGTGAAGCCGGCGATCGTGCCGCTCGATTGATTGACCACGTAGGCATAGGAGCCGGTGGGGTCCACCGCCACTGCCACGGGGTTGCCGCCCGTTGCGAACGGCGAGCCGGCAATCGGCGTCAAGACGCCGCTCGCCGCATTCAAAGAAAACGCGGAAACGTTGCCCGCGCCGCGATTCGCCACGTAAGCAAATCGCGGCGGATTGATCGCGCAGGTCACGGCGATATTGGTGACATCGGCGTTGCCGGTGTTTCCCGTTCCGTTTGCGACCACGCAAGTCTGCGACGGGTTGGTCGGTTGCGTGCGCACGGTGATGTTATAGGCCGAATTGAAGCCGGCCGTGCCGAATAGAATCGCGCTGCCGTTCGCGCCGGTGCCATTGAGCGACACGTTCAAGCGGGTCGAGCCGTTTTGCAGTTCGAGCCGGTAGCCGACGACCCCGCTGACGCTTCCTTCAAGATTGGATGCAGATGGCTCGCAGAGAATGCAGCCGGAGATCCCATGGCAACTCGCCGTGAACATTGCCGTGAGGCATAGGGCAATCCGCCGATGCATGATCATAGCCGTTGCTCCATTGCCCAAGAACCGATGCGCCTCAGCTTAGCGAGGACTACCATCACAATCATGAGATTCATGAGATATAGCATAACGCGAGAGCCCGTGCCGAATGACGCGCTCTTGGGATGATGGGCTGCGTGTCGGCCGCGTTTCATACAGTGCGGATGCCTTCTCAGTACTGGATGGACCTCAGGCCGCGCGGGCAGTAACAATAAGCGATGTCCGCCGGATTCCATGTCGACAAGTTAAGCGATGAATTCGGCCAATACACCTTGGTGATGAAGTGCGCGGAGTGCGGTCATGAACGCAAGGCGGAGCCGCTCACGCTCGGGCGCCTATGCGGCTGGGACGCCCGGCTAGAAACCGTGGCCAAGCGCATGCGCTGCTCTAAGTGCGGCAAGAAGCGCTGCACGCTGAAGGCTTTTCCTCCGAAGAAGCCGCGTGGCTATACGGCGCTGCCGAGATAAGCTACGAAGAAATGTACAATGCTTTATGTTTCTACTGCGGCACGGGCAAAGTTACTTCAACCTTCATTTCACGCCGACCCGAATCGATCCGGGAATAAAAGATCCGGAGTTGACCGACTTAGGCGTCGCTCAGGCGCATGCAGCGGCGGCGAAATTGGCGGATGTTTCCTTGACGCGAATCATCATTTCGCCCTACCTACGCGCGCTGCAGACGGCGGAACCAATAGTTAAATTACATCCGGCGCCGGTAGAGATCATGCATGAGGTGCGCGAACGAGCGGCTTTTGTCTGTGATGTCGGCAGTCCGCCCGAGTTGCTGGCAGCCCGGTTTCCGCATCATGATTTCAGGCACTTACCGTCGCCGTGGTGGTCAGAACCCGTGGAGACATTGGAAGCGACCACGCTAAGGGCGGACAAATTTCGGGCGCTGATGGCGACGCGCAATGATGCCAAGACCACGCTATTGGTGAGTCATTGGGCCTTCATCCTGGCGTTGACCGGAAAATCCCTGAGCAATGGAGACATCTTGGAATATGATCCGATGAGCGGTTCGACCGGAGGACTATAGTTGCGCAACGAAGATCTTCGGCCGCCACTCTGGATAGGGCACGTCGCTCTCGAAACAGACCGGTTGGAAGAATCCGCGCGGTTCATGCACGCGATTGGGATGCGCGCCGTGCACGAAGGGCCGGAGGTGGCCATCTTTGAGCTGCGCGGAGGAACGCATCTTATTCTTATCGCGAAGAGCAAAATCGTGCCGGGAAATGCCCCGTTTGACTTGATGGTTGAAGACCTCCGTGCGACGCATGAGCGCTTCACTTCGCTGGGGCTCGCTCCGTCGCCGATTGAGGCGATATCATCCATCGATCACGAGATTTTCCGTGTCCGAGAGCCCGCCGGTTATTTAATTACCATTTACTCGAATCATTCATCGGGGAACCCCGTATGAGTCGAAAAGGGAAGAGACGGAAGTAATGCCGGCCAAGACAGATATTGTCGATTTTCTGGCGCGCGAATTTCCGCAGAATCAGTGCGTGGTCGAAGAGGTCGGCGAGCGTTCGGCGACCGTCTCGCATCCGGTGGGTCCTGCGCAATTGCGTCCGGGCGGCACAGTGTCGGGTCCCTTGCTCATGGCCGTTGCCGACGTGGCCATGTACGTGGCCATACTCGGCACTATCGGCATCGTACCCTTGGCCGTGACCACCAACTTTAACATCAATTTTTTGCGCAAGCCCTCGCCCCGCAACCCGATCGTAGGTGTGTGCAAGCTTCTCAAGGTCGGACGTATCTTGGTTATCGGCGAAGTCGCTTTATACTCGGACCGCAACGAGGAAATGGTTGCTCATGCGGTGGCCACGTATTCCATTCCGCCCAAGCGCTGAGGCCGACATCTTGACCGGCCGCGACTTATTCAATTTATTCACATTCTCAGGGGATAACCCTGTGCATAACTGGTTCGCCGTGATCGAAACGTCAACTTCATTCAGCCGGTTATGTCGAACTGCCGAATTATTGATCAACGTTTTGCGGGTTGCTTCTTACGCTTCTTGCCGGCTCGCTTTTTAGCAACCTTCTTCTTTGCTTTGCGCCGCATCTTCACCAGTTCGTCGATGAGCGCGTCGACCGGCTCGCGCTTTTTGGCCTTACGCCGCATCCACACCAGCGCATCCAAAAGGTTATCAACGGCTTCCTGTTCTTTTGCCATGCAGTATTCTACTTCGTCCATGCCCGAGCCGGCAAAAGGGGCCCGTCCGCGCTGAGCGAATGCCGCCGTGTGCGCCGCTAGCGCAAATCGCGCACGTGTTTTGCCTTGCCGGCGGAGCGCGCCAGCGAGCCGCTCGGCACAATCCTGACATCGGCTGAGACGCCGATGTGATCCTTGAGTTTCCTGGCAAGCGATTCCATCTCGCGCGGCTGCGCATCGGCCGAGAGTTCGGCGCGGGCCTCGACCAGAATGCGCATCTCATCGAGGCGATTGGGGCGCGTGAGTTCGATTTCGTAGTGCGGCGCCAATCCAGAGCAGCGTAGGATCATTTCTTCGATCTGCGAGGGAAAAACGTTGACGCCGCGCACGATGAGCATGTCGTCGGCGCGGCCGCTGATTTTGGCCATGCGGCGCATGGCCGTGATGCTTCCGGGCAGCAGGCGCGTGAGATCGCGTGTGCGGAAGCGAATCACCGGCATGGCTTCCTTGCTCAGCGAGGTGAATACCAATTCACCTTCCTCGCCGTCGGGCACGCGCGCGCCGCTGCTCGGCTCGACGACCTCGGGAATGAAATGATCTTCCCAAATCGTCGGCCCATCCTTGGTGGCAGCGAATTCCTGCGCCACGCCCGGACCCATCACTTCCGACAAGCCGTAGATGTCGCAGGCGTCGATGCCGAACGCGTTCTCGATCTCGGCGCGCATGCCCTCGCCCCAGGGCTCGGCGCCGAAGATTCCGATTTTCAAATTGGTTGAGCGTGGATCGATGCGCTGACGCTTGAACTCATCGAGAATGGCGAGCATGTAGCTCGGCGTCACCATGATGATCTCGGGCGCAAAATCGCGCAGCAGCTGCACCTGCTTTTCCGTCTGGCCGCCCGACATGGGGATCACGGTGCAGCCGGCGGCTTCAGCGCCGTAGTGCGCACCCAAGCCTCCGGTGAACAGGCCATAGCCATAGGCGATGTGCACCTTCATCCCCGCGCGGCCGCCCGAGGCGCGGATGCAGCGCGCAACGAGAGCACCCCAAGCGACAAGGTCGTTCTGAGTGTATCCCACCACCGTCGGCTGACCGGTGGTGCCGGAAGAGGCGTGAATTCGCGCCACGCGTTCCATGGGCACGGCGAAGAAGCCGAAGGGATAGGCCTCGCGCAAATCCGCTTTGGTGGTGAAGGGGAAGCGCGCCAGATCATCGAGGCTGCGCAGGTCATCCGGCCGGACGCCGGCCGCGTCGAACTTCTTGCGATAAGCCGGATTATTTTCGTAGGCGTGATGCAGCGTGGCGCGCAGACGCTGCAGCTGCAAGGAGTCGAGCTGCGCGCGGGTGGCACTCAAGATCGGCTCCGCGTCGGCCCAACTCCTCATGTCCGCCATGGCTATTCGGCGGGTCCGAAACTCGGCCGGCGCTTGTCGCGCGCGGCGGCCAAGCCTTCGCGCACGTCCTTGAGCCTGAAGCCCAAGAACTCCAGGGCGAGAGAGGTGTCGAAACTCGGTCCGGCCAGGCGCAGCCAGTTGTTGAGCGCATGCTTGGTCCAGCGCATGGCGGTGGCGCTGCCCGCGCTCAAAGTGCGCGCGGCATCGAAGGCGGTCTTCATGACCTCCGCGTCGGGCACGGCCACGGCAACCAGTCCGATGCGCTCCGCTTCGGCACCGGACAGCGATTTGTTGGTCAGCAGGTGATAACGCGCCTTCGCCAGGCCGCAGAGCAGCGGCCAGATGATGACGGCGTGATCGCCCGCAGCGACGCCGAGCTTGGTGTGACCGTCGAGAATCCGCGCGTTCTCAGCGGCCACCGCCACATCGGCGAGCAAGGCGATGGCGAGCCCGGCGCCCACGGCGCTGCCGCGGATCGCCGAGACCACCGGCTTGGAGCAGTTGATCAGGTTGTAGACCAGGTCGCTGGCTTCCTTCCAAACCCGGATCAGCGTGGCCTCATCCTCGATCATGCGCTCGATCATCGCGAAATCGCCGCCCGATGAGAAGTTCGAGCCTTCGCCGCGGATGACGACCACGCGCACGGCTTCGTCCATGTCGACGCTGCGCCAAACCTGCGCAAGGTCGCGATGCATGTCCTCGGTCGCGGCATTCAAGCGGCCTTTGTTGGACATCACGAGTTCGAGGATGCCGGCCTCCGCGCTCAAGAATTGCAGACTGGGAAAGTCCTTTGCGTAGCGGGCAAGGTCGATGGCCGCCATCAGGTCTTTCCGGCCGAGTCCGGCACTGCATGGATGCTGACCATCGTCAGCACGTAATAGGCGGCCACGGTTTCTTCGTTCTGATTGGTGATCTCGGTATTCCAGGCGACTTCGCCCCATCCCTTGTCGGCGCGCAGGCTTTTGCGCGCACAAGTCAGTCTAACCTTGATTCGATCGCCGGGTTTTACCGGTTTGACGAAGCGCAGTTCATCGAGGCCGTAGTTGCCGAGCACCGGGCCATAGTCGGGATCGACGAACAAGCCGGCGGCGGCGGAGATGAGAAAGTAGCCATGCGCGACGCGGCCGCCGAACAAGGGATTGCGTGCCGCCTCAGTCTCGCTCATGTGGGCGTAGAAATTATCGCCGCTCAATGCCGCGAACCGTTCGATGTCGGCCACGGTGACTTCGCGCTCGCCGGACTTGAGCGTGTCGCCCAGCTTGAGTTCGTTGAAGGGGATACGAAAGGGGTGCCGTCCCGGATCGAGCAGCCGGCTGCCCCGGACCCATTGGCCGCTGATGGCGGTGATGGTGGCCGGCGAGCCCTGTACTGCGGTGCGCTGCATGTAGTGCAGCACGCCGCGAATGCCGCCCATTTCCTCGCTCCCGCCGGCCCTTCCGGGGCCGCCGTGAATGAGGGGTGCGAGCGGCGCGCCGTGTCCGGTCGACTCCTTGGCGCAGGCTTGGTTCACGACCAGAATCCGGCCGTGATAAGGCGCCAACCCTAAAACGATCCGGGCGGCGAGGGCGTCGTCGCCCGAAAATACCGACGCCGCGAGACTTCCCGCGCTGCGCCGCGCGAGCGCAATGGCGTCCGCGGTGTCCGTATAGGGCAGTACCGTGGCTGCGGGCCCAAAAGCCTCGACCTCGTGAATGGCGCGCGCCGCCTTGGTGTCGTTGCACAACAGCAGCAGCGGCGGCACGAAGGCGCCGCGCTCACGGTCCGCATTCTTGACGTCGAACCGGCCCAGCTCGCCCGACACGAGCGTCGCCTCGCGATGCAGTTCCGCGACGCGTTCCAGCACATCGGAGCGCTGTTCCTGGCTGACCAGGGGTCCCATGCGCACACCCTCGGCGCGTGGATCGCCGACGATGATTTTCTGCAGCGCCGCCTGCAATGCGCCCACCACGGCGGCCGCGGCTGCGGCCGGCACGATGGCCTTGCGGATTGCCGTGCATTTCTGGCCGGTCTTGACGGTCATTTCACGCGCCACTTCTTTGACGAACAGATCGAACTCCGGTGTGCCGGGCCTGGCGTCTTCGCCGAGGATGCTGGAGTTCAATGAATCGGTTTCGGCGATGAAGGGAACCGCGTGCCGGATGATGTTCGGGTGCGTGCGCAGCCGTTCGGCCGTGTGCGCGGATCCGGTGAAGGAGACCATGTCCTGGCAATTCAAATGATCGAACAAGTCGCCTAAGCTGCCGCACACCAGCTGCAATGCGCCCTCCGGTAAAATGTTCGACTCGACGATGCGGCGAACCACCAGTTCGGTCAAGTAGGCAGTCGCCGTCGCCGGTTTGACGATGGCCGCCATGCCCGCCAGAAAAGTCGGTGCGAGCTTCTCGAGCATGCCCCACACGGGGAAATTGAAGGCGTTGATATGCACCGCCGCGCCTTCGCGCGATACATAGAGGTGTTGGCCCACGAAGGTGCCGCCCTTGGACAAGGCTTCGACATCGCCGTCCACAAACACGTGCGAGTTCGGCAATTCGCGCGCTCCCTTGCCGGCAAACGCGAAAACGGTGCCGATGCCGCCATCGATGTCGATCAGTGCGTCATTCTTGGTCGCGCCGGTGCAAAAGGACAGCGTGTAGAACTCCTCTTTGAGCTCCGAGAGTTTTTTGGCGAGCGCCCGCAGCATCGTGGCGCGCTGGTGAAAAGTCAGCTCGCGCAGCGCCGGACCGCCCACTTCGCGCGCATATCCAAGAACCGCGGCGAAATCAATTCCGCTCGAAGATGCCGTCGCGATCACCTCGCCGGTGGTGGCATCGCGCAAGGCAGCGCCTTGGCCGCCGCCGCTATGCCACGTGGCGCAAACATAACTCTGTAAATTCATGACTTGACCCCGTTGGAAGTGGGTACGCGCAGGCGCGATGAGCGCCCGCGAAAAAGCGCAACCGCCTCGCCGGAAGCGTCGCTCACGCAGACATCGTAAATGCCGTGGCGCGCCGTGCGCTTGACTTCGGTGGCGACGGCCGTCAGGCGCTCGCCGGCAGCGGCAGGCGCGAGGAATTCGATTGAAGCGCCTGCGGCCACCATCGGCTCGCCATGTGAATTGCAGGCGAACGCAAAGGCGCTGTCGGCAAAGGTGAAAATGAAGCCGCCATGGCACATGCCGTGGCCGTTGACCATGTCGGCACGCACCGTCATGGCGATGCGCACGCTGCCGGGTGAGACCTCGAGGATCTCGATGCCCAGCCTTTGCGAGGCGCGATCGCTCTCGAACATGGATTGGACCGTCGCTTGCGCGAGATTGAGCTTGTCGGCCGCGCCCGGCGCGATGCTGGGAGACATCAGCGGCCGGTGAAGCGCGGCGTGCGCTTTTCGGCAAAGGCAGCCACGCCTTCCGCGTAGTCGCCCGATCGGCCGAGATCGCGCTGCAGGTCGCGCTCGAGTTCGAGCTGTTCCTTGAAGGAATGCTGCCAGCTGCGCCGCAACGCCGACTTGGTCGCCGCGAGACCGCGGGTGGGCGCCGCGGCAAACTGCCGTGCCAGCGTATCGACCGTGCCGGCGAGCTCCGCATCCTCAACGCATTGCCAGATCAAACCCCAAGCGGCAGCCTGTTCCGCCGGAAGCTTGTTGCCCAACAGCGCGAGGCCCATGGCGCGCGCATCGCCCACGAGGCGCGGCAAGAACCAGGTGCCGCCGGAATCGGGGATCAATCCGAGCTTGCAAAAAGCCTGCACGAAACTGGCGCTGCGCGCCGCAATGACGATATCGCACGCCAGCGCGATGTTGGCGCCGGCGCCGGCGGCGACGCCATTGACCGCGCCGATCACGGGCAGGGCTAAATTGTGCAAGGCCAGCACCAGCGGGTTGTAGCGATTCTCGAGCGATTCGCCCAAGTCGACGCCCTGCGAGCCGGGGGCGACCGCGCGATCGCTCAAGTCTTGTCCGGCGCAAAAGCCGCGCCCGGCACCGGTCAATACCAGGACGCGGGCGCCGCTGCCGGGAATAGCCGCCAGCGCTTGGCGAACCTCGCCGTGCATTTGAGTGTTGAAGCTGTTGAGCTTGTCGGGTCGATTCAATGTCAGACGAGCGATGCCGTTGTCCACCTCGAAAAGTATCGTCTCGTATGACATGGCGTTCCTTGAATGAACTTATTTGTGGTCGTAGCTGATTTCGAGCGTGGGCGTCGTCGGCCGTGCCTGGCAGCAGAGCACGAAGCCCGCATCCGTCTCCCAGCGCTCCAGCGCAATGTTATGCGTCATGACGGCGGCACCGTCGGTGATTCTGGCGCGGCAGGTGGCGCAAATACCCGAGCGGCAGGAGAAGGGCAGTTCGAGGCCGGCCCGCTCGGCCGCGTCGAGCACCGAGGGATCGCCCGGTGCCATGGGGAAGCTGCGGCGCCGGCCGTCCATGGTGACCGTGACGGTGGCGAGGATCTCTTGGGGCGCGGGCGCGTCCGGCGCTTTGACGAGTATTTCGAGCGGGCGCGAGTTGGCGGTCGCAAAACGCTCGAAGCGAATGGGCGCCGTGCCATTGAGCGCCTTCAGCGCATTGCGCACTTCGTCCACCATGTCGCCCGGACCGCAGATCAAGTATTCATCGGCGCTGTTGATCTCCGGCAACCGCCGTGCCAGCTCGATGACTTTCTTGGCGTCGATGCGTCCGTTCAGCAATTCCGTCTGCTGCGGTTCGCGGCTCATGACGAAGTGCAGCGACAGGCGATCGAGGTAACGATTCTTCAGAGCGAGGGTTTCCTCGAGAAACATGGTGCGCGCGATGCTGCGGTTGCCGTAAATCAACGAAAAGCGGCTGCGGGGTTCCTTGCCGAGGATGGCGGCCGCCAAGGACAGCACGGGTGTGATGCCGCTGCCGGCCGCGAAGGCTACGTAAGAAAACTCGCGCGCAGGATCGATGGCGGTGCGAAAGCGTCCCATCGGCGTGCCGACCTCCAGCATGTCGCCGGGACGCAAATTCGACGCAAGATCCCCCGACATCAGACCGCCGGTTTGCGTCCGGACCCCCAGCTTGAGCGTGCTGGTGCCCGGCGCGGTCACGATGGAATAGGTGCGGCGCTCGTCGCGACCCTGGATCGTACGGCGCACGGTGACGTACTGCCCGGCATGATGCGCAAAGGTTTCGCGCAGCGTCGCGGGAACCTCCACGGTCACGCAGGTCGCGTCTTCGGCGGCGCGTTCCACCGAAACGACTTTCAGGGGATGAAAGCTCAAGGTCGCCATATCAGATGCACTTGAAGTATTCGAAGGGTTCGAGGCAGGCGCGGCAGCGGTGCAGGGCCTTGCACGGTGTGGAGCCGAATTCGCTCAATGTCTCCGTGTCTACGGAGTTGCAGCGCGGACAGGCCACCGGCCGGCCGGCGCGCAGCACATCGCGCATGTTGGAGACGCCGCGATCGGGGGGCACGATGCCGAAAGTATGCAGCTTGCGCCGGCCATCGGGTGTTATCCAATCGCTGCTCCAGGCGGGCGAGAGCACATTGGTTACCTCAAATTCGCCCACCGCGCCCCGCTCGAGCGCGTCTCGCACAGAGCGCCGGATAACTTCGGTGGCAGGACAGCCGACGTAGGTCGGCGACAGACCGACTTCGATCCGGCCATTCGGGTTGGCGCGCACGAATCGGATCAGCCCAAGATCCACGATGCTCACTGCCGGGATTTCCGGATCTTCTACCGCGGCGAGAATATCCCACGCCGCGGCGATTCGCGGCGCCGCATTGGGCGATGCCGTATATGACGAGGCGGCGCCGTGGCCATCAACGCGCGACTGCATGGCGTTCACCAGCGGGCATCCGGATAAGTGCGCTGCAAGTACTGCATCTCGGCGAGAATGTAGCCCAGATGCTCGCTGTGCTGGCCGCGCTTGCCGTGCCAGGCGTGCGGACGGTCCGGCGGACGACCGAGCGTGGCTTCACTCAAAATGGCATCGATGCGCGCCGACCAGGCCGGATAGACCTCGGACAATCGCGGGCCGACACCGCTCTCGGCCATGCGCTCATCCAATTCGTCCGCCGCGAACAACTCCACGGTATAGGGCCACAGCAAATCGAGGGCCGTCTGCACTCGCGCGTGGCTTTCGGCGGTGCCGTCGCCAAGACGCACCAGCCAACCGCTGCTGTAGCGCAGATGATAGCGGACCTCTTTCACAGCCTTTGCCGCGACGGCAGCAAGGCGCGCATCGCTCGATGAGCTCATGCGCTCGTAGAGTTCCAGCTGAAACGCGTCGATCAAAACCTGGCGCACGATGGTCTGGCCGAAATCGCCGTTGGGCTGCTCGGCCAGGATGGCGTTGAAGTAAGCGCCTTGCTCGCGCAAGTAGGCCAGCTTGTCCTCATCGCGGCCGCGGCCTTCGATTTCGCCGGCGTAAGTGAGGAGCAGGCGCGCCTGGCCGATCAAGTCGAGCGCGATGTTGGCCACGCCCAAGTCCTCCTCGAGCGCAGGTGAATGGCCCACCCATTCGCCCAAGCGCTGTCCGAGCACGAGGCTTAGGTCGCCGAGACGCAGCACATAGCGAAACAGCGCGTCGCTGTCGGCCTTGGGCGATGCCGCGCTCATAAGGTCTTCACCTCGTCGGGAATCTCATAAAACGTCGGATGACGGTAGATCTTGTCGCGCGCCGGCTCGAACAGTGAATCGGTTTCTGCCGGGTCGGAAGCGATGATGGCGTTCGAGGGAACGACCCAGATGCTCACGCCTTCTTGGCGGCGCGTGTACAAGTCGCGTGCGTGATCGATGGCCATGGACGCATCGGCGGCATGCAGGCTGCCGACATGCTTGTGATCGAGGCCGCCGCGGGCGCGGACGAATACTTCGTAAAGAGGCCACTGACGTTTGTCTTGCATTTTTGCTCCGATTTCTTCAGGCTGCGGCGCCGGGGGCGGACTGGCGATGTTTGGCCGCGTAGGCGCTCGCGGCCTCTCGCACCCAAGCGCCTGAGGCATGCGCGTTGCGGCGCGCGGCAATGCGCTCGGCATTGCAGGGGCCGTTGCCCTTCAGCACCTGATCGAACTCGCTCCAATCGATGGGCCCGAATTCGTGCTGCTGCTTCTCTTCGTTCCAGCGCAAAAGCGGATCGGGGACCGTGAGGCCCAAGAATTTCGCCTGCGGCACGGTGAAGTCGACGAATTTTTGCCGCAGCTCGTCGTTCGAAAAGCGTTTGATTTTCCAGCGCTGCGAGTCGCCGGTATGGGTCGAATTCGCATCGGAAGGGCCGAACATCATGAGCGCCGGCCACCACCAGCGATTCAGCGCCTCCTGCGCCATGCGTTTTTGATCCTCAGATCCGCGCGCCAGATGCAGCATCAGGTCATAGCCCTGCCGCTGATGAAAACTCTCTTCACGGCACACCCGCACCATCGCCCTTGCATAGGGACCGTAGGAGCAGCGGCATAACGGAATCTGATTCATGATGGCGGCGCCATCCACCAGCCAGCCGATCGCACCCACGTCCGCCCAGGTCGGCGTCGGATAATTGAAGATGCTGGAGTACTTGGCCTTGCCCGACAGCAATTGCTCGACCAATTGATCGCGGCTGACACCCAGGGTTTCCGCGGCGCTATAGAGATATGCGCCATGGCCGCCCTCGTCCTGCACCTTGGCGATGAGGATCGCCTTGCGCTGCAACGTCGGCGCGCGGGTGATCCAGTTTCCCTCGGGCAACATGCCGACGATTTCGGAATGCGCGTGCTGTGAGATCTGGCGGATCAAGGTGTTGCGGTAGCGCGCCGGCATCCAATCCTTGGGTTCGATTTTTTCCTCGGCGTCCACGCGCGCGAGGAAGCGCTGTTCGAGGGCGGTTTCGTCGCCGTGCGCGGCCGCTTCGGCGGTCTGAGCGTCTAAAGCTTGGGTGTACATGCGTGCCCCTGAAAGTTTAGCCAGGCTTGAGCTAGTGTGATACAAAAAATATGGAATTGCAAAGAAAGTTGTGTCATAAATGCCCGGCCGCCCGATGGCGCCATTTATGGCAAAAACCGCACCCACAGCCGTTTCCGCCGAGCTTGTTGCCCGCTTCCGCCGGCAAAGGCCGCTGCGGGGCGGCTCACTCATCGTGACCCTGTTCGGCGACGCCATCATGCCGCGGGGCGGGGCGATCGCGTTGGGCAGCTTGATTGCCCTGGCGGCGCCGTTTGGGTTGAACGAGCGCCTGGTGCGCACCGCCGCGGCGCGGCTCGCGCAAGAAGGTTGGCTGACGGGACGCCGCGACGGCAAGCTCAGCGAATATCGGTTGTCGACAAACGGACGCGCCCGATTCGCCGAAGCGACCAAGCGTATTTACAGCGAACCGGAAACGCAGTGGTCCGGCCGCTGGACGTTGATCGTAGTGCCGCCGATGCGGGCATCGGAGCGAAACGAGATTCGGGACGAATTGGTGTGGCGCGGCTTCGGAGAAATCTCGGCCAACGTGTACGCGCACCCGGAATTCGATGCACGCGCTCTGCGGGCGCAGCGCAGCTTAGGGGGCCTGCTCTCCAAAGTCGTCGCGTTCGATGCCGCGCTGGGCGGGGAGACGCCGCAGCGCCTGGTCGAACTGGGATGGGATCTTCAAGATCTCGGTCTTCGCTACCAGCGCTTCGTCGAACGCTTCGCGAAAGTACTCGCGGAACTCTCACGCCGCCGCGAGTTCGCGCCGCGGGACTGCTTTCTGGTGCGGACCCTTCTGATTCACGAGTACCGCCGCCTGCATTTGCGTGATCCCCTGCTCCCGGCGCAGCTGTTGAGCCCGGATTGGCCGGGGGTGCAGGCCGCCGCGCTGTGCCGCGCGATCTACGGCCGGGTTTTTGAAGCCTCGGAATTGCACTTGAGCTGCGTCGCCGCCACGCTGGGGGGCCCGTTGTCCCCGGCGGAACCGTCAGTCATGCAGCGGTTCGGCGGAATTGGGCCTCCGATCACCCGCCGCTCTTGTCGAAAGCAGCCTTGATGAACCGTACGAGCCGGCGTCGCGCGTCAAACCCGTGCCAGGGCTCCGTACTCGGAAATCCGTACATGCTCGACCCCAAAGGACCGTGGTTGTCCCGCGGATATCGCAGCAGCTGCACCGTCACGCCTTGCTGGCGCAGCGCCCGATACATCTCCAAGCTCTGGCCGAGCGGATCAACGGTATCGCCCTCACCCTGTATCAGCATGAACGGAGTCTTGGCGCGGGCGACGTAGCCCAAGGGACTCTGGCGCCACGCGTCCTCGCGATGCTCCCAGGGCTTGCCGTAGAACCACCGGTCGTACCAGGATTCATCCTCGGTACCGTACTCGCTCTGCTGATCGATGACCGGAGCGGCGCTCACGATGGCCTTGAATCGATTGGTTTTGCCCTCGACGAACGCCGCCATTTCGCCGCCATAGCTATACCCCATCAAGGCGAGCTTGTTCGGATCGATGGCATACGCCCGCACCACCGCGTCGACGCCCGCCAGGATGTCCCGAAGATCGCGGCCTCCCAAATCATTCTTGTTGGCAGCGGCGAACGCGGCGCCATAGCCGGTACTGCCGCGCGGATTCGTCAAGAGAACCGCCCACCCTTGCGCCAGCAAGTGCGCGACCAATGGCGAGAACGATTCGATGAATGCACCGGTGGGCCCGCCATGAACCTCGACGACCAGGGGAATTTTGCCGCCGGAGGCCTGGGCGGGCAGATAGAGCATTCCCTCGATGTCGAGAGCCTCGTTCTTCCATCGAACGGCGTGCACGGCCGGCGTGTCCCACTTGCCCGGTAGAAGACTCGGCGTATTGAGCAACCGCGCGCCTTGGCCGGGTTGTGAGGCAAAGTAGAGCGCCGGGGCGTCGGTTCCGCTTTCTTCAAGCCAGGCACAGGGGGCGTTGTTCATGGCACAGTGCATTGCACGGGCGACCGGCCGATCGAAATGCAGTTCTTCCGCTTTGGTGCCCGCGATATTGAGATACGCGGTACGAAAACCCCGCTGCACTTCTTGGAACACGCCGGGTCCCACCGACACCGGATCCTCATTGCCCAGCGAAGCGCCAAGGTCAATGGCGACGCTCCGTATCGATCGATCACTGAGATTCAATTCGAACAGATCGTCGTATCCCGGCGGGGCATCCGCCTTCGCCTGAGCCCTAAAGAAAAAGCGTGACCCGTCGTCGGACCACGTGCCGCCTCGAATGGTGGCCGGAAGCTCCTTGAGCTGCGCGGCGTGAGACGGATTCGCCGGCTCCACGAGCCATGCAGTCATGGCCGGCCCGAGATCTCCCGCGTGATTCGGGCCCTCGGCGAGCGCAATCAGGCGGTCGCTCTGCTTCGACCACGCAACTTTGGCCAGATCCGAGGGTATCTCGACGGCCGTCAACTTGCCGGACTCCGCATCCAGCAGGTACAGCCGCTTGCGGTGCTTGTCATGGTCGACCCATAGCGCGTCCGCCTTCTCGTCCTTTTGCTTCTTCTCGCCGGGAGTCTGCGGATCCTGCGCGATGATGGCGATGGTGCGGCCGTCGAGGGCGGCCTCATATTTCTCGACGTCCAGCGGTACGGGCTCTTTTTTGACGGGCGCGTCGCCTGGTTTCTTGGGCGGAATCGCGTCGGGCTCCTCGGAGTCATCGACGATGGGCGCAATTTTAAGATCGTAGGCATGCGCCTCGCCGCCCGACATGGGCAGCCGATAGAGCTGCGTATGCTCCGCGCGCTTCGCCAGAAACAGGATGCTGCTGCCACCACCCAGCCAGCGACCCGCGTGCTCTCCCTGCTTGTCGGCGGCGGGCGAATAGGTGATCTGGCGTGCC
>DATATA010000047.1:0-50261 GCA_036263775.1 Steroidobacteraceae bacterium
GCAGCGCCAGCGGCCGCGGAGAGAAGTGCGGCGCCAATGCCGGCTCCTAGCGAATCACGCTGTCGCTGAATTTTTCCATTTCTTCCAGCTGCGGGCTGAACTGCAGCAACAGCAGATCGACCCCCACTTCTTCGAACTTGCCGATCTGATCCTGCACTTGCGAGGGAGTCCCCACGAGACCGGAACGCAAGCCGCGGTTCGACACCGAATATTCCTGAATCGACATCTTCTGCTCGAGTTGCGTGCCCTGCAGCCATTGCTGGTAGTTGGCGTAGCCCTTGGCATTTTGCTTGACGTCGGTTATGCGCTCGATTTCCTTGGCCACCTCGCTTTCGGATTTGCGCGTGAACGCGTACCCGGCAACACCGAACTGCATTCTCCCAAGTCCGAATTTTTCGCGCCGCGCGCTCATGTCGGCGATCTTTGCCGCCACGTGCTCGGGAGAATCGCCGTGCATGACGTAGGCGTCGCACTTTTGTGCAATGAGATTTTTCGCGGCTTCCGATTCGCCGCCCGCGTAAATCGGCGGCCGCGGCGAGCGCACCGGCTTCGGCTCGAGCACCGTGTGCTCGGTGTGGTAGTACTTGCCGGCATGATTGAAGGACTTTTGCGACCAGGCGCCATTCACGACGTCCAGCCATTCCGCGGTTCGCCCGTAGCGGTCATCGTGGCGTTCGAAATCGACGCCGTACATTTTTGCCTCCTGTTCCCACCATGAGGAAACCACGTTCAGCGCGAGACGCCCCTTGCTGATGTGATCGATGTTCGCCGCCTGCTTGGCGAACAGTGCCGGCAAGTGGAACGTCGGCCGTACCGCCACCATCAGCTCCAGCGTCTTGGTGACCGCCGCAAGAGCCGCCGAGGTGGACCAGGCGTCGAGACTGGGCGCGTCGATGCCCTTGATGTCATTCATGTTGAGTTCCGCGATCAGCGACAGATCGAATCCGATCTCCTCGCTGCGCCGCGCGAGCTTGCTGGTGTACTCCCAACTGGCCTGCATGTGCTCGTCGTCGACATTGCGGAGCCATCCGCCGAACACGGGCATCCAATAGCCGTAGCGAATTCCTTTGTTACGAGGCACGGCGCACCTCATCCTGCAAATACTCGGCGAGATTCTCGACCGGATTGAAGCCGATGACCCGGGGCGCATCGGCGACGAAATTCGAGAGCGCGTTGATGTCGTAGTAGTAGAGGTTGCCGTCCCTGTCATCGACGATGTATTCGATGCCGCCGACGTCGATGCCGGCAGCGCGCACGATTCGCTCGATGTCCTGCGCAACCTTGGCCGGTGCGTCATAGCCTTCGACCTTGAGGCCGGCCTTCGAGGCTTCGACCACGCAGGCGTTTTCCAGGCTTTGGCCGGTCGAGGTCTGGCAGATGTCCGCCGGGCACAGATCAAACGTCTCGCCGGTCAGGTGCACCTTGATCGCGTACAGATACCTGCCGCCCAAGGTTTCCACGCGCGTGATGAAGCCGCCGCGCGCGGGAATGAATTCTTGCACCAGCGCGACGCTGTCGTAACCCAAGTCCAGCTGCCCCGCAGCGACCGCCGCGGCCAATTCCGCCTTGCCGTTGAAACGCGTGATTCCCTTGCCGCTGCCGCCGGTATTGGCCTTGACGATGATGGGATAGCGCAGGCCTTCTGCGGCGGCCGGCGCCTGGCGAGGCGAGTGAATGATGCGCGACGGCAGGAAGCGCAGGCCGAGCGATTTCAACAGCGATGCTTGGCCGGCTTTGGATATTTCGTAGCGGAATGCTTTGGCGCCGTTGATGACCCGCACACCCTGCAATTGCAGGTGCTCCAGATAAGCCAAGGTATGGAAAATTCCGGAGCCATGCTGGCGGCTGTTCGCCGAAGGGCTCATCCGGTTGAATAGCACCTTGAAGGGCGCCTGCTGCGAGCCCACCTCATAAAAATGGTCGGGTATGAATATCTTCTCGAACGGGACCTTGCGCCGCTCCAGTTCGGCAAATATCTGCGCGAACCATTGCGGGTGTTCATAGAGAAACGCCAGCGCCGCGCGATCGGTCTGCGCGACTTGGGAGATGGCCACTGCGCCGCTCGATATCGACATGAATCACTCCTACAAACCTTGAAACGTCGTCCGAACCGAAAATGATGCGCCCCGAGCGCATTGCTCTGCAACACGCGCTGCCGGCCGTCGGGTGCGGGACGATTCCGTCCGCCAGGCGGGCGGCGATAATCCTGATACGTTCGCCAGTATAGACGCGACGGCGCGCGGCTCGCGCGCAACCGCTGTGATAATAAGTGTTAAATCGCCGAGATGCGCATTTGCTACCCTGGCGGTATTTCGGCATCCTCCGAAGCGATGTCCTGAGGAGAAAAAGGATGGGTTCGGAGGAGTCATCCGCGCTGCCCGAGCATCCGGTAGGGACCGATACGCCTAACGCTCAGCGGTTTGCCGCGCTGTACCGCGATTTGCGGCAGCTTGCCGAGCGCCAACTGCGGCGCAGCGCCGGTGCGTCGATCAGTCCGACCACGCTTCTGCATGAAGCCTACCTCGACATGTCCGGGAAGGACGCGGTGTTTCCCGATCGCGAGCGATTCATCGGGTACGCGGCCCGCGTCATGCGCGGATTGATCATCGATTTGGTGCGGGAACGACGCGCCCTGAAGCGCGGCGCCGCCTTTCACATTACGCAACTTCCGACGGAGATAGGTGCTCCCGACGGCGACGAGGCAGCGCTCACGCGTTTGTCCGACGCACTCGATGAACTGGCCACCCACGATGCGCGGCTCGCCGAGGTCGTGGATTTGAAGTACTTCTGCGGCTACACCTTCGACGATATCGCCGCACAGCGCGGCACCTCGAAGAAGACGGTGCAGCGGGATTGGGAAAAAGCCCGCGTCATTCTGTTCAGACAGCTGACCGAGGTCTCGGAATAGATTGGGCCGGCGCGCGCTGATTTTGGCGGTGGTCGCGGCGCTGGCTTCGCCGCACGCTGCGGCATGGGGCGATGCCGGTCACAAGGTAACCGCTTTGATCGCGTACCGGCACTTGGGGACAAAGGCGCGATCGTCGTTGGATGCAATGCTGGCAAGCGACTCTGACGCGCTCACACCCAAGGATTTTGCCGGCCGTGCGACGTGGGCCGATAAATACCGCATCGCGCATCGCGAGACCGCCGCCTGGCACTTTGTCGACATCGAGATCGACCGCCCGGATCTTGAAGCCGCCTGCTTTGGATTTCCGCGCTCGCCGGCGGGACAATGGGCAAGCCAGCGACCTTCGCGAGATTGCGTGGTGAATAAGATCGAAGAATTTAGCCTCGAACTGCAAAACCCCGCTACCCCGCCCGCCGAGAAGCTGCTGGCATTGAAGTTTCTGATCCACTTCATCGGCGATCTGCACCAGCCGCTGCACGCGGCCGACCATCAGGACAGGGGAGGCAACTGCGTGGGGCTTAGTCCCCCGCAAGATCGACAGAATAACCTTCACGCCTACTGGGACGTGTCCGTGGTCGATGCCCTGGGATCGTCTCCGGAGCAAATCGCGGATAAGCTCGATAACCGCCTCGCGGCCGGCGATGTCGCACGCTGGACGCAAGGCACGCCGCGGACCTGGGCCATGGAGTCCTTCGAAGTCGGCCGCCACGACGCTTACGCGCTCACCTCGAAGCCCACTTGCGATCACACCGGGTCGGTCGCCCTGCCTCCCGCGTATCGAGCTCGAGCGGAAAAAGACGCCGCGGGCCAGTTACTCAAGGCCGGCTTGCGCATGGCGGCCGTCCTCAACCTGGCGCTGGGCTCTTAGGAAAGTTGCTGCAGGCCCGCGATGCGTGAGATTTCGCTGTCCGGCACGCCGACGTCCCGCGCATAACGCGGCCACTGCCGCAGCACCTCTGTGATTCTGTCCAGAAGGCGGGCCGCGCCGTCGACGTCGAATTGCCGCGCCACGGTCATCAAGTCCGCGCGGGCAATATCTCGCGCTTTGCCGTTGACCAGCATTTGATGCTGACGCGTCCATTTATTGGGACCCGGGTCGTGCGAGAAGCTCATATCGTAGGCCGGCGACAGGCTCCAGCGCCCGGCAGCGTCCATGATGAATGCCAGGTTTTTGGTATGGTCATCGCAGTTGCGCGCCATCACGTTGAATGCGCAGCGCAGCCACGCTTGCCGCAGCGCCTGCGCTCCGAGATTCAGTTCCAGAATGGTGCGGAAATACTGCTCGTAGCTGCTTACATAGGGAATGTTGAAATCCAAATGCTGCAGGCCGCACAGCGTCTGCATGTGAATTTTTTCATTGCCGCGGCGGTCGAAACGGCGCGACATGAAATGGGCGCGGCCGCCTTCTTCCAACAGAGCGCATTCGGACATCGTAATGCCGCAGTCCAGCGCCATGAGGTAATGCGCGTACTCGATGCGGCCAAATCCACGCGCTGCGCCCAAGCGGTGCGCACCTTCCACGCCATCAAACTTCAGCAGCCAATGCTCATAACCCGGCGGCAAGTCAAACTGCCCGGAAAGCACGGCGCGAGTCTTCGGATTCCAGCCGATGACCGCTTTCGCTCGGGCGCCGCCCGCGGAACTGCCCACGTCGAGAATGCTTTGGGTGACTTTGGAAATCTCGCCGCTTAGCGCGCGGCGCGCATCCTCCACCAGCACCGATATCTCCAGCGGCACGGCGGCCTCGGCACCCTCGGAGGTCGGCATCGCGGGCTCGAACTCCAAAGCACCCATTGCCCTTTTGCCGACGTACAGCAGCCGCTGCAGCGAGGTGACGTCCTCCATCCGCATACCGTGCCGGGCGAGATACTCATCGATCAGCGCATTGCCGAATCGATCGGGCAAAGAGTCGGCAAGCAGCCCCGGCAATCCATGGAAAGTTTCGAGCGCCAGCGCGGGGAAGCTATAACGCGCGCCGAGCGCCGCCGGCATTTTTATCGGCGCGGGCGCAAGTCCCGCCCGCACAAATGCCGGCGCATATTCGAACTCATAGAGGCCGGGCTTGCCCCGCAGCGGCGCAACCGCACCCACTTGCTCGCCCCAAAGCCGCACTTCGACGACGAGAATTTCAGCCACGGGGGCCGGTTTTAAGGCTGCGGCGGGGGGCTCGCTGCCGCGGCCGACGCGTTCGCTGCGCTTCCAGAATCTCCAGGGGGCTGGGGCTGGCCGGATCCGGCACCAAATTCTCGAGCCGTTCCAGCAAGCCCATGGCACGCATCAGGGCGACAAGATTCCGCAGAGTGATGCCGCCGGTTTTCTCGAAACGCCGCAGGGGGGTAAGCCCCATGCCACTGCGCGCAGCCAAGCCCTTCGCCGAAAGCGCCGCACCTTTCGGATCGATTCGCCATCGCTGCAGGCGCTTGGCGAGGACCGCCGCAATTTCTCGATCGGTCAGCTGCGCAGAGAAGTCGGCCATTCGCTAATTATAGACGATTAAAGCGCGTATTCTGTGATAAGGATCTAATAATAGATGTATATAAAGATAAAAGTCTATAAATAGATTGTTAATTACAAAAACCTACATAAGTGTCTATATTTAGTGCTTAGTGCCTCGACAAAAACGCCTGGAACGACTTATCCATGCTGTGAAGCAACGAATCGGATGCAGGTCAAACATGATTCACCTCTCCTGGTTCAGCGCCAGCGCCGGCATTTCCGCGCCGCTCAGGCGAATGCGCAGAATACTGGCGATGGTCGGCGCGATTTGCCGCATGTCGATTTCGCCCAAGGAGCGGCCCTTGGGCGCTTGCGGGCCTACCATAAAGAACGAAGAACGCATTTCAGCGCGCTCCGGCACGTAGCCGTGCATGCCGAGATTGCTGGGCTTGGTGATGAGCGGCAGCGACAGGCCGTAGGCCATTTCATAGCCGATCTTGAGCGACACCAGGAAGGCAGCTTGCGGGAAGCCCCCGCCCCGCTCGATCTCCTCGCGCGACCAGATGCGGTCGATGCCGTTGGCCGAATCGCTCGCGAGCTTGTCGAGCAGCGTCTTGACCTGCGCGCGGACGAGATCGTCCTTCGGGTCGGCGAGCATCACGGCGGCGCTGCCGCCGGCGGGCCAGAGCATCGCCTTCCAGCCGGTCAACTTATTGTCTTTATCGACGCTGAACAGTCCCGCTTCCCGGAACGCGGCATAGAGATTCACGTCGTGCTCGATCGCGGCGAAACCGTGGTCTGAGACCACGCAGACCGTCGCCCGCCCAGGGGCTGCTTTTTCGGCTGCGGCGCGCAGCGATCCGACGACCGCGTCCAGTCTTTCCAGGGTCTCGTTCGACTTCGGACTGAACGGCCCGGACAGATGCTCCTCCGTGTCCAGTCCCGTCAAGTAGACCGTAAGCAAACTGGGATGCTTTTTCTGCAGCAGCAGAATGGCGAAACGTGCGCGCACCTCATCCTCCGCAACTGTTTCCTGCATGCCTCCCGGATAGCGGCCGAGCTCGGCGGATAATTCCTGCTCCAATCCTGGAGTGCTCAGGGCACGCTGCAGCTCCAGATCATCATCCGTGCCGGCGCGCCAAATCTGCGGCAGATTGTAGGTGATGTTTGCGCCCACACTCACCGGCCAATACACGTTGGCGGTCTTGAGGTGCGCGGCGGCGGCGGCATCCCAGAGCGTCGGGACCTTGACGTCCTCGGCGTACCAGTACCAGCCCCGTTGATTGCGCAGCAGCGGATCGAATGTCGTGTTGTCGAAAATGCCGTGCTTGGCGGGTGATGCACCCGTCAACAGCGTGGTGTGGCTCGGATAAGTCAGGGTAGGCAGAACGCCGCGAACACCGCTGGCGTAGACGCCATCCGTCATGAACCTTCGCAGGTTGGGCACTTTGAGACCGTGGCTTTGCGCGGCGATCACGGCTTCGGGTTTCATGCCATCCACGGAAATGAGCAATACCATCGGCGCCGCGCTTGGATCGCCCGCGGCCGCCGACTGCGCGCAAATGAAAAGGAATAAACAGGACAGCAGACCATGCTTCATTGAGCACCCGGTATTTCAATACCACGGAACAACTGCAGAAACTCCTCGGCCGACTTGTGCACGTTGCGCTGCCAATCCTCGGCTGCGGACGTGTCCGCACCGTCGGTGACATGCTTGGCGCAGGCGAACCTGGCGCTTTCGTGCCGGCAAACCTTGGCCAGCGCATACGCTTCCATGTCGATTACTTCGCATGCCACCTCGACATGCGTCGTTGCGAACGAATCGCCGCTGCCGCAGACGGCGGCCGGCAATCGAGTGAACACCGGATCAAATGTCAGCTTGGACGGCGCCTCGTCATAGGGTGTCACACCGAGCGCAAAGCCCAAACCGCCGACATCCATATCGCGCTGTACGAATTCGTGACAAGCCAGCAGCATTCCCGATGGGTGACAGCGGCTTCCCGCCGAGCCGAAATTCACGACCAAGGGCGTGGGTTCCCCGGTATGAGCGTATCGCGACAGCTCCTTCATGAGCGCAATCGCCGCATTGACCTTGCCTACGCCGCAATAGAGCACCGGCACGCCGGCCGCCTCGAATACTCCCGAGGATTCCGCGCGCAACGCCATCACCACGATGATCGAAGGCAACTTAAGCATGGCCGCTCGCTGCTAGTAGTTGATGGATGAGCGCAACCGTAGATTGCGCCAGGAATAATCCGGGACGATGCGCAAATCGACCAGTGCCACCAGTGCCTTGAGTTCGTAGCCGGCGCGATCGCACAGCTCCGCTGCCGCGCTCATGGTGCCGCCGGTCGCGAGCACATCGTCGATGAGCACGACGCGGCCGCTGCCCTTCTGCATTTCCAGCACCCCTGAGCCGTATTCCAGATCGTAGGCGATATCGACCACCGGCGGGGGCAATTTCCCCTGCTTGCGGACCGGCACAAATCCCTTGCCGCGGCGTATCGCCAATGCGGCGCCCAAAATGAAGCCGCGCGATTCGATTCCCGCCAAGGCGTCGATCTCTTGCCACTCTTGAACGGTCAGCAGCGCATCCATGGCAGCCAGCGTGGCGTCGAAGTGATCGCGCAACAGCGGCGCAATGTCACGGAACAATATTCCCGGGCGCGGAAAATCCGCCACGTCTCTGATTGCACGCTTCAGGTCCGGCATAAGTGCTCGCTGGCTGGGATCCCGGCCTCGAGTTTAGCGGCTAAGCGGCGAAGATTCCCTCCCACGATGCTATCCTTGCGCGCTTGGCGCTCTCATCGACGACATTTTAGGGCAAAAATTTCGCATGATTTTGGTCATCGATGTCGGCAATACGCGCCTTAAATGGGCTTGGCTCACCAGCACCGGACTATCCGACCAACAAGCCGTGGTCCATCGCGATGCCAAGCCCGGCATCTGGACCAGCGCCTTGTTCGAGTCGGGCCAAAAGCCGCAGCGGGTATTGGTCTCCAATGTCGCCGGCCCTGCCATGGCCAAGATACTGGCCAAGCTGGCCCGCAAGCACTTTCGCGTCGACATCGAATTCGTCACCGCAGGCCGCGAGTTTCACGGACTCACCAGCGGCTATCTCGATCCGTCGCTGCTCGGCGCCGATCGCTGGCTGGGACTCATCGGTGCATGGACCGAGGCCCGGACGGCGCTCTGTGTCGTCGACGCAGGCACCGCGGTCAAGGTCGATAGCGTGGATTCCAACGGCCAGCACCTGGGCGGTCTGATCGCACCCGGCATCCACATGATGCGAGAAGTCCTGATGAGCAATACCAGCGACATCGCGACAGCGGCATTCAACAGCACGCCCTCGCTTGCCGGCGTGCTGGCGAACAACACCATCGCCGCCGTGTCGCGCGGCGCCGTGTTTGCGCTGGCGGGCATGGCGGATCGCGCCTGCGAGGTCATCGCGCAAAGCACCGGCACGAGACCCAAGTTGTTCATCACCGGCGGCGACGCCAGCATGATCTCGGGAACGATGCGCATGCATGGCGAGATCGTGCCGGATCTGGTGCTGCGAGGGCTGGCCGAGATCGCGGCACAACCCCGCTGAATCATCGTGTTTCGTCCAGGAGCCAAGAACCTCATTACCGATATCGCCGGGCTTCAGGTCGGCCATGCCACCGACGAAGCCGTGCGAACCGGCGTCACGGCGCTGCTCAGCACCGGCGGCTGGACGGCTGCAGTGGACGTGCGCGGCGGCGGACCGGGAACGCGCGAGACCGAAGCGCTCGCACCGGAAAATTTGGTGGGCCGTGCCCATGCGATTGTGCTCGCGGGCGGATCCGTGTTTGGACTCGCGGCTGCGGACGGCGTTGCCGCATGGTTGTCGGTGCACGGTTTTGGGCTGCAATTTCGCGGCAGCTCGCCGGCCATCCCCATCGTCCCCTGTGCGGTTTTGCACGACCTCGGCAACGGCGGCGATAAGAATTGGGGGCTCGCTCCGCCTTATCGCGAATTGGGACTGAGCGCATCGAGCGCCGCGCAGTCCGATTTTGCCTTGGGCTCCGTGGGCGCCGGACGCGGCGCGTTGGCGGGATTGCGCAAGGGCGGCATCGGATCGGCTTCTCTGGATCTGCATGACGGCTTGCTTGTCGGCGCGCTGGTGGCCGTCAATTCCGTAGGCTCGGTGCTCATGCCGGACGGCAAAACCTACTGGGCGTGGCCCTTTGAACTCGACCGGGAATTCGGCGGAGTTCCGCCGCCGCAACACCCTTTCGATGCAGGCAATCCCGCGCCCGACGAGGGCCGTCTGTTGGCCATCGGTCGGCTGCGGCCCGGCAACAATACGACGATCGCGATCGTGGCATGCAACGCCGACTTGAGCACGGTGGAGTGCAAACGAATGGCCATGATGGCGCAGGACGGAATTGCGCGCGCCGTGCGTCCGGCGCACACTCCTTTCGACGGCGACACCGTGTTCGCACTGGCGAGCTCCGAGCGGAAGCTCGACGAGAATGTTCTGCGTGCCGCGCAGATTGGACGCATCGGATCTGCGGCGGCCGACTGCTTGAGCCGCGCCATTGCAAAAGCGGTGCACTTCAGCCAATAGTCAATCGAGGCCCCGTGTCGGCGCAAATTGCGGTAATCGGCTTCTCTGCACACTCTGGTTGGGCGGCCATGATTGTGCTCGGCGGCACTGCGGCGGCGCCGAATCTATTGGATCGATCCCGCGTATCGCTGATCGAAGATCACGACGCGGAAGCCAAGCAACCGTACCATACGGTTGAATTTCTATGCGTCGAGGAAGCGACCGGGCGCCTCGACGGGTACTTGGGCGCAGCAACCCATATGGCCCAGGCGTCCATTCACGCCCAATCGGAGAAACTAAGGAAGCTCGGCATTGCCGTGAAGTCGGTCGGCATTCTCGAGTCATCGGGCCGCAAGCACGTCGCGCTGCCGTCGATCCTGGCATCGCACGCACTGATTCACGCGGCAGAGGGCGATCATTTCAGAAACGCGCTATCCGCGGCCGCCGAGCACCTTCGGCTGGAGGTATGCCGGCTGCCGGCTCGCGCGTTGGAAGAGCATGCGATGCAGTGTTTGCGGCTGCCGCGCAAGCGCCTGCTCGACACCGTCAATGGACTCGGCCGCGAGGTCGGGCCTCCCTGGGGCGCCGACCAGAAAAAAGCCGCGTTGCTGGCTTGGACGCTGTTGGAAGGAAAGCATTGAAGGCTCAGCCCTCGCCTATTGCCGCCGCCAGCGCCGCCTCGAAATCCGCCTGGGTCCCCCGCAGCCGTTGTAATTCAGACTTTGGCCACAGATGCTTGAGCTTGCCGTCGATCAAGACGGCGGCACTGTCCGCATAGTGCTCGACTATGTCCAAGGAATGCGTTGCCAGCAGCAGCGCGCCACCACGCCGTTCAACGCGCGCCCGCAGATGGCGCTTGAGAATCAGCGCACTCGCAGGATCCAAGCCGTTGAACGCCTCGTCGAGGACGATCAACAGCGGATCGCCCACCAACGCCAGGAGCACCGCCAGTTTCTGGCGTGTGCCGAGCGACAGCGTATCGACGAAGGACTCGAGGTAAGGTGTAAGTCGCAGCTCCTCGGCAAGCGCCAGGAGATCCGCGTTGATGCCGCTCTGTTCCTTGGCCGCGGCATGAACCTCGAAGCATTGACGCGCGGTCAGGAGCGCGGGCAATACCTCGGGGGCGCAGGCGTAGCCCAAGCGGCGTTTCGCTTCGTAAGGATCCTTGCTGAGCGAGAACCCGTCGATGACGATATCGCCTCCGGACGGTGCCAAGCGGCTGACCACGCAATCGAGCAGAGTGCTCTTGCCACAGCCGTTGGGACCCAACAAGACGAACCAGTCTCCAGCCGCCAGAGTAATCGAAATATTCTCCAGCACCGTGCGCCGTCCATAGCCTGCGCCCAGTTCGCGGATTTCAAGGATGGTGCCGCTCACCGCGTACCCACCAGCACGACCAAGAGAAATGCTCCGATTGCGCTCGCGCCTACGGCAAAGGCGCACGCGGGCAGCAGGAATGCTCGGAAGACGGCGCCGCCCGCGCGCACCGGCAGCGGCGCCAACCAGCGCATCGCCAGGCGGCCCACTGAAATGACCGCGAAGCACAGGAGCACCAGGGCGCCGACGACCCCAAACAGGCCAATCGCAACCATGGCCGTATCGGCCGTGGTGCCCAGCGGCATCATGACGAGAATCGGAATCGTCGCGCGCGCCACGGCTTTCGGCTGTGCCCAGGCAAACAGCTGGCGAATCGGCCACCGTCCCAGCGCGGCGAGCGAAGGCCGGACCGGCAGCGTTCTTTTGACATTGCGGTGAGGAACATAACGCGAGCCCGGCGGCAGGTCGACGGGTTTCGGCGGCGGGACGAGGTAGCTGAGGATCACGCCCAGCATCACGCCGCCGCTCAAATCGGCCCACACCGCGAGAATATCCGCACGCCGCACCAATACCGGCAAGGCGACCAGAGCGAGGCTTGCGATGACGGCGAGCGCCGCGCTCGCAGGAGAAGTTTCGACGAGGAATGCCTCCCAGCGCGCGGTGCATGACCTGATCGGCACGGCCGCGAGCCAGGATCGCACGAATCGCGCACGCTCGAGCGAACGCCGACGCGCGACCAGAACGGCAGTTGCGCAGGCCGCGAGCCCGAGACATGAAAGTCCGTGCCGCCGCAACGGATCGAGCGCCCCTGCAATCGGGCCGCGTTCGACGAAGAACAATGCGCCGAGCACGCCGCACAGCAAAAGAGCCATGGCACCGCCGACTCTCGCCTGTGCCTTGCGATTACGCCACATCAACTTCGCGGTAAGCAGGCGGGGAGCCGGCATTCAAGTAACCGGCAGCTTCGGGGTGGCGGCGATCAGCGCCTGGGTATACGCGTGGCGCGGCGATGCAAACACCGTTTCCGTCGGGCCCTCCTCGACGATTCGCCCGCGCTGCATCACATAAATGCGGTCTGCCATGGCTCTCATGACCTGTAGATCGTGCGAAACGAAAAGGTACGATAGCTTCAAGCGCTGCGCGAGTTCGGCCAGGAGATTCAGCACTTGCCCGCGTATGAGCACATCAAGCGCCGAAACTGCTTCATCGAATGCGATCACCTTGGGTTCCGTGACCAACGCCCGCGCTATCGCGATTCGCTGGCGCTCACCGCCCGAGAATTCACGCGGCAGGCGCTGCGCATCGCTCGCGGACAATCCAACCTGTTCCAAAACCACAGCCACCTTGCGGCGACGCGCTGCCGCCGACGGAACCGAGGCCAGCAGATGGAACGGTTCGCCGATCAACCGTTCCACGGTCCATTGGGGATCAAAGCTGCCGTAGGGGTCTTGAAAGACCGCTTGGATGGCGCGGCGCAGGCGGCGCATGGTTGCGCCCTTCGCGCTCAACATCGATTCGCCCAGCAAGCTCACCTCACCGGCTTGGCTCGTTTCGAGCGCCAGGATCGCCTTCAGCAGGCTCGATTTACCCGAACCCGACTCGCCCACCAGCCCCACCGTTTCGCCGGCATGCACCGAGAGGGAAACTCCGTCGACCGCCCGCAAGGGCGGTGCCGGACGCCACAAGGATGTTCTCTTGCGCGGATATTCCCGCACTATGCCCTGTACGTCGAGCACGGCCGGCATGCTCGCGGTGTTCGCGGGCGGCGAGGTCCGCGCGCTCATCGAAAGCGGTGCCGCGGGCTTCGGCTGCAGCCTTGCAGCGCTCAAGAGCGCCGCCGTGTAAGCATGGCACGGGCGTCGTAATATCTCGTCGGCCGTGGCCTGTTCGATTATTTCACCCTGGCTCATCACCGCCACGCGATCGGCCAGCTGCGCAACAACGGCAAGATCATGGCTCACCAAGATGAGTCCCATATTGCGGGTGCGCACCAGTTGCTGCAGCAGCAATAATATTTGCGCCTGCGCGATGACATCCAGGGCGGTGGTGGGCTCGTCGGCGATGAGCAAGCCAGGCGACATGACCACCGCCATCGCGATGGCAACGCGCTGACGCTGACCGCCGGACAATTCGTAAGGCAGGCGATCGGACGTACCCTGTTCCAGACCAACGTCGACCAGCGCCTCTCGTGCCGCGCGGCGCGCCTCCGCCCGGGATACCGGACGATGCAATCGAACGGTCTCCGCCACCTGATCGCCCACGCGCATCAACGGATTCAGCGCGCTCATGGGTTCTTGAAACACCATGCCGACGCCTCGGCCGCGGATGGCCCGCAGCCGGCTCTCAGGAATGGCGCTCAAGGTCTCGCCGTTGATGCGCACCACGCCGCTGGTGACGGCGCTCGGCGGCAAGAGACGCGTGATGCCGAGTGCCGTCATGGTTTTTCCCGACCCCGACGCGCCGACCAAACCGAGGACTTCACCGCTGCGCAGCTCGAACGACAGATCTTTGACGACGCGCACCGCCCCGAAAGCAACGTTCAAACCCGTAACTTCGAGCAGTTTGGCGTCGCTCATGCCGGGGAGCCCGAGCGGCGCCGCAGTCCCTCGCCGAGAAGATTCAGCCCCAATACGAACAGCGCCACCGCAATGCCGGGAAAAAGAGCCAAGTACGGCGCCAGGGCGGTCAAGGTTTGCGCTTCGTTGAGCATTCGTCCCCAGCTGGGCGTCGGCGGTTGAGCGCTCAAGCCGACGTAGGACAGGCCTGCCTCGGCAATGACGCCCAGGGAAAACTGTATGGTGCCCTGCACGACCAATAATGCGACTAGATTGGGCAGGATGTGCTCGCAAGAGATTCTCACCCAGCCCTTGCCGGCAACACGGGCGGCCAAGGTGTAGTCGCGGGTCCACTGCTGCAACGCGCCCGCGCGGGTGACGCGCGCGAACACGGGGATATTGAAAATACCGATGGCGATGATGGCATTGACGGCGCCGGGGCCAAACACCGCGGTGATCAAGATCGCCAGCAGCAGTGCGGGGAAGGCGAAAATCAAATCGTTGCCGCGCATCAGCAGCTCGTCGGCCGCGCCGCGCCGCGCCGCGGCGATCAGCCCGATGGGCACGCCCAAAAATACCCCGATGATCACAGAGAGCAGCGCCACGCCCACCGAAGTCTGAGCGCCCAGCATGATCAGGGACAGGACATCGCGGCCCAACTGATCGGTGCCGAACCAGTGGTGCGCGCCCGGCGGCTGTAATTTGTCGATGATGGACAGCGCACGCGGGTCAAAGGGCGTCCAGAACTGCGCGAGCGCCGCCATCCCGACAAAAACCGCGGTGATCGCTGCGCCTAAGGCGAGGCCGGTATTGCGCGAGGAATCGCTCATGCGCCGCGCGCCGCCCGCAACTGAGGATTGATCAGTGCGTAGCCCAATTCCACCAGGAAACTCACCGTCACCACGGCAAAGACCAAAACCACCACGACGCTCTGCACTACGATCAGGTCGCGCTGCGCGATTGCTTGAAACACCAGCCTTCCCAACCCCGGCAGGAAGAAGACGTTCTCTATGATCACGGCGCCTGCCAGGAGAAAGGAGAACTGCATGCCTAGGATGGTCAACACCGGTATCAGTGCATTGGGCAGCGCATGGCGCGTCAACACGCGCCACTCGCCCGCGCCCTTCGCACGTGCGGTCCGAATGTAGTCCTCATGCAGTGTATCGATGAGTGAACCGCGCAGCACACGCGCGAGAATCGCGGCCTGCGGCATCGCCAGTGCAACGGCGGGCAAGGTCAAAGCTTTCATGGCGCCCCAAAACCCAGCCTGCCAGCCGGGGAATCCGCCGGCCGAAACCCAGCGAAGATCGATCGCAAAAAACAACACCAGCAGCATCCCCAACCAAAAATTGGGCACCGCCAGACCCAATTGCATCACGCCGCTTGCGACGGTGTCGCCGGGGCGCCCTCTCCTGGCCGCAGCATACAAGGCCAACGGAAAGGCGAGCGCCGTGGACAGCAACAGCGCGTACACGGCCAGCGGCAAGGAGACCTGCAACCGCTCGGCCAGCAACGTGCGTATCGGAATACGATAGGTATAGCTCACGCCGAAATCTCCGCGCAGCAATCCCCCGAGCCACGACAGATACCGCTGCAAAGGCGCGGCGTCCAAGCCGAGCTGATGGCGCAAGACCGCCACCGTGCCGGGATCGGCCTGCAGCCCCAACATGTAGCGCACCGGATCGCCCGGTACGACCTGGACGATGACGAACACGAACGCTGTCGCGGCCAGCAGGGTCGCCAGCAACATTGCCAGGCGCCCGGCCAGATAGGCTCCGCCGAAGCGGCGCGCCGCCAGCAACAGCATCGCCAACGAAACCATGCAGACACCGATGCCGGCTGCCTTGACCAACGCCGGGCGAATCACCGGCGCCGCGGCCGACTCGGCGCCATGGGTGACGGCCGCGTCATCGTCCAGATAGGCGCCGGACACTTCCACCACGCCCAGCACGTTGTCGAAATCGATGCCGTGCAGGTGCGCGTTCCAGACATCCAATTTCGGATACTAGAACAAGAATCCGTTCACGGCATCCGCGGCGAGCTTGCGCTGTATCCGATGCAGCAGGTTCGTGCGCTCATTGGGGTCGGTGCTGTCGTCCAATGCAGCAATCAGCGCTTTGAATTCGGCGTTGGAATAGCCGAAGTAATAGTCGTCGCGAGCATAGATGTCGTAATCCAACGGCTCGGCATGACCCACGATGCTCATGTCAAAGTCGTGGCGGGTATAGACCTGGTCGAGCCACTGCGCCCACTCCAGATTTTCGATCCTCACTCGGATGCCGACCTGCGCCAGCTGCGCAGCGACGATCTCGCCGCTGCGCCGCGCATAGCTGGGCGGCGGCAGCTTCAGGGTCAGCGCAAAGCCTCGGGGGTATCCGGCTTGCGCGAGCAGCGCCCTGGCTTTGGCGGCGTCGTGCGGGTACACGCCGGTCAGATCGATGTAGGCAGGATTTCGCGGTGGAAAGTGGCTGCCGATGGGTGTGCCGTAGCCGAACATCGCGCCGTCGATGATGGCGCGGCGATCCAACGCATAGGAAATTGCACGGCGCACCAACACGTTGCTCAAGGGCGGCGAGCGCTCGTTGAAGCCCAGCACCGTCTCCATCTCGGTCGTTCCATTGAGTACCTTGAAGCGGCGATCCGCCGCAAACTGCGCGAAACTCTCCGGCGCCGGATAATTGGAGAACGCATCGACATCGCCCGCCATGAGCGCCGCGAACGCCGCCGTCGGGTCGGTGATGAATTTAAAGGTGACTTGGTCCAGCACCGCCGGCTTGCCCTGATAGTCCGGGTTGCGCTCCAGGGTGACGGAGTCGCCGCGACGCCAGCGCAAGAAACGAAACGGACCGGTGCCGATCGGCCGCACGGCGTTGCTCGCGGCGGATTGCGGCGAGACCATCACCGCCGATCCGAACGCGAGACCCTGCAGCATGCCCGCGGAGCGCCGGCTGAGCGACACTCTCAAGGTGAGCGCATCGACGGCGTCGACCGAGCGAATCGCGCGCAGCCGGGACCGCTGCGGATTCGTCGAGCCCGCAGCGACTATGCGTTGCAGGGAAAATCGCGCCGACGCGGCATCGAAGGCGCTGCCGTCGTGGAAACGCACGCCGCTTTTCAAATGAAACAGGTAAGTCAATCCGTCGGCGGAGACCTCCCAGGACAGCGCCAGCATCGGCCGCACCGAACCATCGGCGGCGAACCGCACCAGTCCCTGATACACATTGCCGTAGAGCACTTCAGAGATTGCCGCAGCCGGATTGGCGGTGGGATCGAGAACCGGCGGTTCGAGCTGCGTGCCGATGATGATCCGCTGCGCAGCAGGGGTTGGGCTCGCCGCGAACCACGCAGCCCCGAGCAGCGCCAGCGTCAGTGTTCTAAGCCCTGTCAAAGCCGGCAATCATGCGGAACCGACGATCATGCGATGCCGAGCAGCAACGAGCGGGCCGCCAGCGCCATGACTTTTGCCGAATTCACCATGTCCTCGATCAGCACGTATTCATCCGGTTGGTGGGCAAGATCGAGAATTCCGGGACCATAGGCAATGCAGTCTCGCAGCTTGCCGATGCGATCGATGTGCTTTTGATCGTAGGTGCCCGGGGAACAGATGAATTGCGCCGCACGGCCCATCACTTGCTGAATCGCGGCGGCGGTGCTGCGTGCCACCGGTCCGTTGCGATCCGCCATGGTGGGCTGCACTTCGAAAATATCGCGAAGCTCGAACGCGAAGCCTTCGCGCTCCCGGGCGAGTTCCTCCAGCAGCGCGCGCACCTCGCCTTTGACGCCGTTCATGTCCTCTTCGATGAGCAAGCGGCGATCGATGACCATCCGGCAGGAGTCCGGAACACAGGGCGCGGGATAGCCGGACGTCTCGGCCTGGCCCCCGTGAATGGAATTGATGTTCAAGGTGGAATGCCGCGCACCGGACGGTACGACCGGCATCTCGGTGCGGCGCGCCGCGAGCTTCGGGTAGAGATCCCGCTCCATCCGCTCGATGAAAGCATTCATGTGGCGCACGGCGCAATCACCCAGAAAGGGCATTGACCCATGCGCCATGCGGCCGTGTGTTTCAATTTCAGCCCACCAGACTCCGCGATGGCCGATGCACACTCGGTCCACGTTGAGCGGCTCGGGAATGATGACGTGATCAACCCGAGGCTGCGAGAACCAGCCGCGCTGCGCCAGATAGTGCACGCCGCCGAACCCGCCGGACTCCTCATCGACGGTGCCCGAAATTTCCAGCGCGCCGGGCAAGGCGCCGTCTTCAATCAGCGCTTCGACGGCGATGATCGATGCCGCGAGGCCGCCCTTCATGTCGCAGGCGCCGCGTCCGTATATCTTGCCGTCTTTCAGCACCGCCGCAAAGGGATCCACCGTCCATCCGGCACCGGTCTGCACCACGTCGATATGGCTGTTGAAGTGCACGCAAGGCCCCGGCGAGCTGCCGCTGCGCCGCGCAATCACGTTGATGCGGGGATAGCGCTCCGTGTCTCCGGGCGTGCCGGAGGCTCGCACATAGTCCACCGCAAAGCCGCGGGCGCGCAATCGGCGGCCGATGAATTCCGCGCATGGCTGATAGGCCTCGCCCGGCGGATTGACCGTCGGAAAGCCAATCAACGCCCGCGCCAGCTCAACCAGCTCATCGCGGCGTGAGTCGATCCGGCTGAACAAATTCTCCGACGGATCGCGGGTCATGCATTTCTTCCGGGGTGCCGCACACGGGTGAGCGCGGCCCGGCTGCGCGCTTGGTCGGCCAAGGGAGCCAGTCCGAGCCCATCATAAAGTGCAGCCAACGCCGCGTTGAGCGGCACGCTATTCGGATCGCTACCGCGCCGCACCTCCAGCATGTGCTGCGCAGCACTCAGCCGTCCGCTCTTCAGCGCCGCGTCCAGCAAGATCTGCTCGAATAGATCGCGCTGCGCATGACTGCCGCCCGCTTCCGCCATGCGCGGCACCGCGATGCTCAAGAGATGCCAGGCGCGATCGTATTCACCGCGCACGTAAGAGTACAGGCCCTCGCATCCCGGCAGCGCAACTTCGCGCCAGACGGCGCGCGTGAACTCCGGCGCACTGTGCGCATGCTTGCGGACCGCCTCGAGCAAGGTCTCAGCTTGCGCGCGGCGCGCCCGCGCCAGACCGTAGAGATATTGCAGCGTAAGAAAGGGTTGAACCGTGTCTTTGGCACGGGCCGTCAAGTGATCCGCGAGATCCTGCCAGCGTGAGCCGATGTCGACACCCGCAAGCTCGAGCCGGGCAAGCAGCGAAATGGCGCCGACCTGGTCTTGCGAATAATCCTTGGCGACGCTCCAGCAATGCGCGTCGTATATGTCCAGCGTTTCGGCCGCTCGGCCTTGACTCAAGTAGAACAGCGCCAGGTGCCACCAGATGTGCGTGATCATGAAGGAATTCAGTCCGGACCAGGTGTCCTTGGCGTCCTCCAAAAATTGCGCGCCTTCGTCCATGCGCCCGCGGGTCAGGAAAACGTGCGCCAGCGCGTGCTGCGCCCACGGCTCCTTGCGGCGCATGGCGAGAGCCGAGCGCGCCTCTGATTCCGCCTCCTCGAGCAGGCGGCATTGCTCGTAGCCGAACGCCTTCATGCCGTACATGTAGGGGACATCGCCGTTCGCCGCGCCCACTTTCAAAGCCGCCCGCAACATTGCAGGAGCATTGCCGCGATTGAATTCAAAGTACTGATGAGTCTTGACCACGGCGAGATCGCGCGGAAACTCGTCCGATACTTGATCGCATAGACGAATGGCGCGTTCAAGATCATCGTCCACCCAAGCACGCAGCATCGCGGTGTTGAGTTGCTCGCGGCGCGACGCGCCCGGCGCCGTTGTTTCTGCAGCGGCCAGATATTTCGCGGCGCGTGCCGGCGCCTCGGGCGCCTCGAGCAGCATCCAGAGCATCCCCGCGTACACATTGGCCATGCAGGACTCCGGATCCGCATCGGCGGCCGGCAGGATGCGTTCGGCGCGGGTCTCGTACGCCAGGTAGCCTTCGATGAAATCATCAATGCTGTGCAGCGTGGCCTCGCGCCGGCCGGTGAGCGGGTTGCCTAGGTAGTCTCGCTGCATGCGGTGATGATACCGGGAGCTTAGTCGGCCTTCAAAAACGCCGCCACGTCCGCCGCGGAACGTTGCGGAATCTCGAGCTGCGGCAGATGCCCGACGTTTGCATAGCTGACCACCTTGGATCCTTGAATCGCGGCCGCGAATTTGTCCGCCGCGGCCGGCTCGATCAAAGGGTCGCTTTGTCCCCACAAGATCAGGGTAGGAACCTTGATGCCGGATAGCAACGCGGCCGTGGAAGCGGCCCGCGGAGCCATCGAGATGCTCATCAAGATCTTGCGATGGCCCGGAGCGCGCTGAAATTCTGCGAAGCGATCCACCAGCGACGGCGTGATCACCGCTTTATCGTACACATCGGCCTTGAGGCCCTGGTCAATCAGCGGCCGATTGTCGATCTTGCTCAACACTTCGCGGCCGATGCGATAGCGCAGTATCTTGAAGGCCAATGGCTCCGCGCCGGCCGGCTTGTCGTTCACGAATCCGGCGGCGTCGACCAGGATCAGGGCGTTGATCCGTTCCGGATGGCGCACCGCCAGCTGCCAGGCAGCTGCGCCGCCCATGGAATTGCCGGCGACCGCGAACTTCGGCAGCGCCAGCGCCTTCGCGAACGCATCCACGAAGTCCGCCAAGCTCTCGCCGTCCAGCCGGCTGCCCTCGGGGGCGCGCGTCAATCCGTGGCCGGGAAAATCGAGGCAGATCAGGTGGAACCGAGGCTTGAGTTCACGCACCCACCCATCCCAGGTCGTGAAGGAATCGCCGAAGCCGTGCAATAAAACCAGCAGCGGCAGATTAGGATCGCCGCTCTCGCGATAGTGCGCGTGATAGCCGTCGGGCAAGTCCACGAAGTGCGAGTCCGCGCCGGCGTATTTGGCCTCCAAGGTTCCATATGGAATGTCGGGTCCGCGCAGCAAGAGCCACGCGCCCGCGAGGATCAGCACGACGACGCCCAACGCGATCTTCAAAAATTTCCACATCGTCTTTTCCTAATATTTGTAAGTGAGCCGGATACCGACGGTCGTGGGTTCGCCGGCCGCAGCTACTTCGCTGCTCGGCAAAAAGAAATTTCGCGTGATGTCGTAGGACCTGTCGAAAATATTCCGCCCCCAGAGCGTTACGGTCCAGGGCGCCCCGCTCTCGGGCGCCAGGGACAAGTTCACATTCGCCAGCCAGTATCTTGGGATGGTGAAGTCGTTGCTGCCCAATAAAAAGAACTGGCTATAGGCGTCGTGAAAACTATAATTCGATTCCGCGGTCAGGCTGAAGCCGCCCAGAACCCAGGAATAACCGGCATCGCCGCCGTAGCTCCACTTCGGAAAGCTCTCGGGTCTGCCGTTGTAATCGACCGGCGGCAGTGCCGGATCGAGCGGCGCATTGAGCAGCTTGCCGGTGTAGTAGCCTTCCGCGAATCCCGCGTATTGCGAAACTGAAAATCCCGCCAGCGGCCGCCATTCCAAATCGACTTCACCGCCGCTGATGCGCGAATTGGCGTTCACGAAGCGGCCGATGAATGATTGCGAGGTGTCGTCGAACACCTTGCCCAATATCTGCTGATCCCTGTAACGGTAGAAGAACGCGGACGCGTCCACCCGCAGCGTGCTCGTCACGTCGGATTTCACGCCGGCTTCGTAGGCGGTGAGCTTTTCCGGTTCGAAGGGATCGGCCGACGGCGCCGTCACGGTGTTGTGGGCGGTAAAACCGCCCGATTTCACGCCGCGGCTGATGCTGGCGTACAGCAAAGTGCCCGACAGCGGCTTGTAGTCGAGTTCCGCCTTGCCCGACGGCAGGTTCGAGGTGATCGAGCCGCCCAGCGCGCCTCCGGTGAGGGACGGCGCGCCCGGAAGGAATGCGGTGTTGAGTCCGATCAGTTCGCGGCTCTCGTGATCCTCGCGCACTCCCAGCGTCGCCTTCAAGCTTTCGGTCAGCTGATAGTTGCCTTGGGCAAAGACACCCACCGAATTGCCGGCCTGTTCGTAGGTGGTCACTGCGATCCCGCCCAGGCGATCGGTGAGATCGGAATAGAAGTTCTCGTGCAGATCTTCGTTGGAGTAGAAAACTCCCGCCACCCAGTCGAACGCGCCGCGGCTCGATGCCAGCCGCAGCTCTTGTGAGAACACGTTGAGGCCGCTGTTCAGGTATTCGTCCGAGTCATTGAATTGGGTGGCGTCCCAGTCCCCATATTCGCGCCTGATGAGTTTGTCGTAGGCGCTGATGCTGGTGAGCTTCGCGCCGCCGAAATCGATATTGGCGGTCAGATCGACTCCGTCATTGCCGTTGTTCAGGCCGGGCTTGGAGCCCGCATCAATGCCGATGAGCTTGGCGAAAGCGGGGTTGAGCGCCCAGCCCGTGGCATAGCGCGAGGTGTCCGCCGCGATGGGCGGCCCGCTGCCCGGTATATAGGTCTGCAGCAGGTACAGTCCCTGCTCGTCGGATTTGTCCCTTGCTCCGTGCACGCCGAGCCGAAAATTTAGCGCCTCCGATGGGTCCCATTGCAATTGTCCGCGCAGCGCGATCTTGTCCTTGTCGCCCAGCGATTGACCGGTGACTCGGTTGCGCTGCCACGCCCCGCCTTGTTCAGCGGCCACCGACAGCCTGCCCAGCAAGCCCTCAGCCAGCCTGCCGGATACGAAACCTTCGGCGTTGAGCTCATTGTGCGTGCCGTACTCCAGCGAGAACCCCGCATGCGGCTCGGCGGTCGGGCGATTGCTGATGAAATTGATCTCGCCGCCCGTGGTATTGCGCCCGTACAAGGTACCCTGAGGTCCGCGCAAGACTTCGACGCGGTCGATGTCGAACAACTGGCCTTGCGTTTGGATCGGCAGGGCAAAGGCGACTCCGTCCAGGCTCACGCCCACCGGCGAGGTGTTGTTCGAGGTGTAGTCGATGAAGCCCACGCCGCGCAAACGAAATTGCGGTTGGCTGCTGCCGAATGCCGGTTCAACCTGCAGGCTCGGCACCGCATTTTGCAGGTCGTTGACATAGCTGATCGACTTGTCTGCGAGACTCTCGCCGGAGAGTACGGACATGGCGATTCCGACACTCTGCGCCGACTCCGCGCGACGCTGTGCCGTCACCACGATTTCCTCCAGACCGCTATCGCCCGGCGATGACGAGCGCGCGGCGGCCAAGCCGCCCGCGCTCATGAAAATGGCGCCGGTGCCTGCAACGGCAGCCATCATCTGAATTAACATCCCATGCTCCTGATGTCCCCAATGCCAATAAGCAGCGCGCATCATCTGCGACGCGCCCTTCCCTGTGAAGGGTCGTTTACGTAGTTAGTGATGCGGAAAGGTTATGTCCGACCGGGTGTAGTTATTACACTTGGGTTCGCGCACGATTTCCTCTGCTGCAATCCATGCGTAAACTAGCCCTCCTAAGGGTCGTTAAGGCTGCCGATGCTGCGGAATTTACCCATGCTTTTCGCGTGCGCTTCGCTGGCGGCAGCCGACATGGCGGGGGCGCAGACTTCGCCGATTCCGGCGGCCGATTATACCCTGGCAAAGTCCTGGCGGATCGGCGGAATAAACGGCTGGGATACGCTGGCCTTGGACGCCGGCGGCGGCCGCTTGTTCGTCACCCGCGACGACCACGTCGACGTGATTGAAACGGCCGGCGGCAAATTGACCGGCAACATCCCCCGCACGGCCGGCGTGCACGGAATCGCGTTCGCGCCGCCCTTGAAACGCGGTTTCACCAGCAATGGCCGTTCCAATTCTGTCTCCGTGTTCGAGCTCGACACGCTGCGCGTCGCCTACGAGGTGCCCATCTCCGGAACATCGCCGGGCGCAATTCTTTATGAGCCGCAGCAAAATCACATCTTCACCGCCAACCGGGAGAGCGCCAATTTGTCGGTGCTCGATGCGGGGACGCTGCAGGTGGTGACGACGATTGCATTGCCGGGGCCGCCGGAATCCATGAGCACGGACGATGCCGGACATGTGTATGTCAATATCAACACGGCGCCGGGAAGATTGGTTCTCGTCGACGCCAAAACTCTCACGGTCAAGGCCAAATGGCTGCTGAAGGAGTGCGCCGGGCCCACCGCCATGGCCATCGATATCCACAATCATCGATTGTTCTCGGTTTGCGCGAATCAGGTCATGGCGGTGACGGATGCGACGTCCGGCAAGGCCATTGCGCATGTGGTGATCGGCAGAGGTTCCGACGGCACTGTATATGATCCGGAATTGGGCTTGGTATTCAGTTCCAACGGAATCGACGGCACCCTCACCGTGATAAAGCAGGATTCGCCCGATGAGTATCGGGTGGTTGCGACGGTCACGACGCAGGTCGGCGCACGCACCATGGCGCTCGATCCGGTCACGCACAAGATTTATCTGGCTGCAGCGCAGTTCGGCCCGCCTCAGACTTCTGCGCAGGATCAGCCGCGGGCGCGCGCCACCGTCGTGCCCGACAGTTTTCTCATTCTGATTGCCCAACCGAAATAGCGCCGGCCGCCCTGTCGCGATGGCTTGCTTCGATCGTTTGAACTCAAGGCGCTTTGGGCCAAGTCTTGCGGAATAACAGGACGAATCGATCCGTCTTGCCGAGAGCGGGACCTTTGTAGCTGATGAGATCCCGTGCATCATCCGGCCGTCTCAGCAGATCGCTCTTGGCGGCCACCTTGAAGCCATGCGCGGTGAAATCCTGCACCGCGAACGCCTCTTCGATGCGATGCAGTCCGCCCGCATCGGATTTGCCGCGCCCGGCTTTGGCCGAGTGGTCGATCAACAGCAGAACTCCGCCCGGTTTGAGCGCCCGCGACAATTGATCGAGCACCGCGCTCACATCGATCTTCGGCCAGAGGCTTTTCGGAGTCGAGTCCACCCAGTACATGTCGTGATAGACCTTCACCAGCAGTATCGCGTCCAGGCTCGCCGCAGCGAGCTTCATGTCGTTGAGGTCGACGGTCTGCTGCTTCACGTTGGGCAGGCGGCCGCCGGCCATTCGATCCTTCAAAGACGGCTGGCTCCACTTATCGAAGGCGAGATTGTTGATCAGATACACCTGGCCCTCCGGGCCCACGATGTAGCTCAGCAATTCGCTGTAGTAACCGTCGCCCGCGAGCACATCGGCAACCTTCATCCCCGGCTTGATGCCGGCCAGGCGCAGCATTTCCGCGGGATGGTCCAACACGTCGCGCGCCGAATCGGCCGCTGGGCGGCCGGGGTGCGTCAGGGCCGCGTCATATTCGTCCGCACCATATGCGCCGGCGCCCGCAAACAGCAGCGCGGCGCACATCAGTGAGGACGCAAACGATAATTTACCTTGGATCATTTTTTTCACCCTTGATGAATATCAGAGCAATGAGGGTAATGAGTCCGGCCGTGGACAAATAGTACCCGACAAACGCCAGGCCGTAGTGAATTGCCAGCCAAGTTGCCATGGGTGCCGCGAGCGAGGCGCCCAGGATCCCGGCAAAATTGAAGGTGAGCGAGGTGCCCGTGTAGCGCACGGGGGTTGGGAACAACGTCGCGAGCGCGCTTCCCAGCGGCCCGTAGGAGAGACCGCTCAAGCCGAAACCACAGGCCAAAAATACGAACACCGGCACCGTCTCGTGAGCGCCGAACAAGGGCCTGAAGCTGAAACCGTAAGCAATGATCAACAGGGTGGCAACGATCAGCATCGCCCGGCCGCCGATGCGGTCCGCCAGCGACCCCGCCAGCGGAATCATCGCGCCGAAAAATATCGCCGCAAGCATTTGCATGATCAAGAATTCTTGGCGGGGGAATCCCAGCGAATTCGTGCCCCAGCCCAGCGCGAAAATATTCGCCAGATAGAACACCAGGAACGTGGTCAGTGAACCCAAAGCTCCCAACAGCAGCTGCAGCGGGAATCTGGCGAAAACGGCGTTGAAAGGCACGCGCACCCGTTCGCCCTGGGCAATGCTGCGCTTGAACGCCGGTGTTTCCACCAGCTGCAGCCGGATATACAGGCCGACTGCCACCAGCACGGTGCTGGCCAGGAACGGCACGCGCCAGCCCCAGTTGAACAACTGCGCGTCCGACAGGCTGTTGCTCATGAAGAGAAACGCAGCAATGGAAATGATCAAGCCCAGCGGCGCGCCGAGCTGCGGAAACATTCCGTACCAAGCATGCTTGCCCGGCGGTGCATTTTCGGTGGCCAGCAGCACCGCGCCGCCCCACTCGCCGCCCAGTCCAATGCCTTGCCCGATGCGGCACAACGCAAGCAGCACCGCGGCATACACACCGACCGAGGCGTAGGTCGGCAGCAACCCGATGCAGATGGTGGAGATTCCCATGGTCATCAGCGCCGTAACCAGGGTGGTCTTGCGTCCGACCCGGTCGCCGAAATGGCCGAATATCGCCGCACCGATGGGCCGCGCCGCAAAGGCCAGCGCAAACGTCGCCAGCGACTGCAGGGTGGCAATCGCGGGGTCGCCTTTCGGAAAGAACAGACGCGGAAATACCAGTATTGCAGCGGTGGCGTAGATATAGAAGTCGTAGAACTCGATGGTGGTTCCGACCATGCTGGCCAGAAGAATGCGGCGCGCCTGCCGCGCATCGGGCGCGAGATTCGAGTCGAGCAAAGGGCAACCCCGGCATTTCGTTGGGCGTTTTGGCGATACTACACCAGCCTCGGATATGCTTGAGGCTATGCGTATCAAGCCGGACGACTATCGCGTGAAGGAAGGGACGAAGGTCGATCTCAAGAGCCGGCCGACAGCCGTTCACCCTGTTTACCGAAGCAACCGCCAGTACCGCGACCTGTTGAGCGAACACGTCGAGGAATTGAGCGCGCAGCAAGCAAAGCTCTACGCCTCGAACAGCTACGCATTACTCGTGATATTTCAGGCCATGGACGCGGCGGGTAAGGACGGCGTCATCGCCCACGTCATGTCGGGTGTCAATCCGCAGGGCTGCCGCGTGGTCAGCTTCAAGCATCCTGGAGCGACCGAGCTGAAGCACGACTTCTTGTGGCGCACGACCTGCGAGCTGCCCGAGCGCGGTCAGATCGGCATATTCAATCGATCCTATTACGAAGAAGTCCTGATCGCCCGAGTGCATCCGGAGATTCTTCGAGCGCAAGGGCTGCCGGCTGAACTCCTGGACGAAAAGATGATATGGCGACAGCGCTATCGTTCCATAGTCGATCTGGAACGGCACCTGACGCGCAACGGCACGCGCATCATCAAATTCTTCCTGCATCTCTCGAAAGATGAGCAACGCAAGCGCTTTCTGAGCCGGATCGAGATGCCTGAGAAAAATTGGAAGTTTTCCTCCGCCGATATGGCGGAGCGTGAATACTGGAAGCAATATATGAAGGCGTACGAAAAAGCCTTGAGCGCCACCAGCGTTGATTACGCGCCCTGGTACGTCGTACCGGCAGATGATAAGCCCAACGCGCGGCTCATTGTCTCGCGCATCCTGCTCGACACGCTGGCGGCGATGCAATTGCATTATCCGAAAGCCACCGCGGCACATCGCCGCGAATTGCATGCTCTGCGCAAACAGCTGGAGCAATAGGTTCAAGAGCCTGCACGGACGGCCTTCTAAGGCTTGCGGACGCCGGCCACGAGCAGCACGACGCCGGCTACGACCGCCGCGCCGCCAACCCAGGGTGGAATCGCATGTTGCTGAGAAACCTTCGCCTCCACATCGCCAATTTTGAGCACGCTCTTGTCGCTTGAATAGGACGGAGACTTGATGAGCATGAACAACCCTCCCAAGATCAGCATCGCGCCCAAAATTTGCAGCACCCGCATGTCAAAACCTCGCTAAACGCCGACCGCGGCGGCAGTGTAGTCCTAGATGGATCGCGCCGCGCTCGATCAATCCTGGATTTGCCCTCCCGCGAGAAGCCGGTCCCGGCAGAAAATGAACAAGCTGTTGCCCGCAATGCCCGCGGCGAATAGGGCCAGCGAGGCCGGAACCACCTCGAACACCTTGTGCAAACCCAACCAGTTCGCGGGAGATTCCCACCAATGCAAGAAAGCGGCGATACGGCCAACGCCGTCATTTTTAACGCAGCAATGGACCAGGCCCATGCGGATGCCGTCGCCCATGCCGATATGCGTCCATTCCCCTTGGCGAAACCAGCGATACAACTGCATGCTGATGAGAAACAGGAATGCCGCGAGGCATCCATAGCCGATGACGGCGCCGAGTCCGCCTATTACGCGCAACGCGGCGGTTCGAACGCTCATGTCTGACCGCCCGCCGACGGGCACCCTTTGACTTCGAGACGCACGATACGGCCGGATTCGCCCTGCAAATCGGCGGGGTTCAGCAGACTATCGGTGGGTTTCAAGTCGATATCGATCCAGTAGACATTGCCGTTGCGCTTGCGATCGGCGATGCCCGGATTAAATCCCAGCGCCTGCACCTGCGCGACGCGGCTCTGTGCCCGCTTCGGTTCGCTGTACAAGCCCAAGGAAATCACCGAGCCTTCATTGGGCCCCGGCATTTCCAGCGCATCGTCGATACCGCCGGCCTTGAGCTTGGCCAGGGTCTGCTCGGCCACGGCTCGCGCCGCCGGCAGCGGCAGGTAGACCCAGACGCCGGCCCAGACCTCGCCATCGGCGACACGCTGGCGCGGATCGTATCCGCCGCTGCGCAAGGTCGACGCCGCGTGCGCCGCTTCCGACACGTCTCGGAAGGGCCCGACGCTGATGCAGCGTTTCACATTCGTCATCAGTGTAGCGCTGCCGGCGTCGTGCGCGGCCTCGGGAGTTCCCGGCGCGCTGCCCGCAGCGAGCGGCGCAGCCGCAGCGCCGTTGCCGCCGGCATCGCTGCGCGCGGTCTCCGGGCTCTCGGATGCGAGCTTCAGCGTCCCGGGGGCGACCTGGGCAACCGGCACCGCGACGCTCTGCGGCGCTTTGGCAATGCCGTGCTGCCACAGGAAGTAGCACACGTTGGCCAGCACCAGGCTTACGACAAGGGTTTTCAATAGCGTCAAGCGTCACCCATGAACCAAGCGCAAACTAGCTTCACCGGAAACAAACCGCTGCATGCGATCGCCGGTTTCGAGCAGCAGCGCTCCATCCGCATCCACGCCACGCGCGATGCCGAGAACCTCGCTCTCTCCCACGACCACTTTCACCGGGCGGCCGTGCAAACCGTCGAGGCCCGTCCAGGCATCCCGAAATGCAGCGAACCCGAAGCGCTCGTACTGCAACAGCATACTCAAAAGTTCGTCCAAGATGGCCCCGGCCGCCAAATTGCGCGAAGGAGGCTCACCGCAGGCATCGGTCACCGCCGCCACGGCCACGCCGCCGGCCTGGATTTCCCGGCGCGCCTCCTCCGGCAACGACACATTGACGCCGACGCCGATCACCACGTGCGCCGGACCCCCCGCTTCGGCACGCAGCTCGATCAACACACCGCCCAGCTTGCGGTCCTCGAACCAAATATCGTTGGGCCATTTCAGGGAAATTCCCGCAGCTCCGGCGCGGGTCAAGGCTCGAGCCACCGCGACCCCGACACCCAAGCTGAGCGCGGGCAAGGTGCGTACGACATCGCTGCAGGTCCATCCCAAGGACATGGCAATACCGCCCCCGAAGGGCGCGATCCAGCGCCTTCCCAAGCGTCCGCGGCCGGCGTGCTGCACCTCAGCGATGCAGACATCGGCCGTGCTCGCCGGCGGCGGCGGACTGCCGAGCAGTCGGGTATTGGTTGACCCAACCTCGAACAGCAATTCCAAACTGTGCAAATGCGGCTTGCGCTGCGCGTCCAATTCGGCGCAAATTCGGCGCGCATCGAGCAGCTCCACCGGTTTTGGCAGACGGTAGCCGCGCCGCGCCAATGCTTGCACCCGGATGCCGTGCGCACGCAGCCGCTCCACGCCCTTCCACACCGCCGCGCGGGTTTGCTTGAGCTCGGTTGCCAGCCACTCGCCCGAATGCACCTCGCCGTCGGCCAGCAGCACCAGCAGCGGAGGGTGCTCTATGCCGCTCGCGAGCGAAACAGCCATAACCGCCGGACACGATTTTCTTTTCCCGCGCGCATGCGCGTGATGTTGCTGCGATGGGTAAAAATTACAAATGCCGCAACCGCAGCACAAAACGCGCAAAGCGCCAGGTTGTTGGGTTCGAGCACGAGAACCGCGACGGCGAGCGCAACGGTTGCAAGCATGGTGGCGAGACCGACGTAGCCGGAGAACAGCAACACGACGATCCAACTCACGAGCAACGGCAGCAGCAGGCGCAGCTCCAGCGCCGCAACCACACCCACCACGGTCGCGGCGCCCTTGCCGCCTCGAAAGTCGAACCAGACGGGATAGACGTGACCCACGATTACCGCGAAACCGCATGCCACGGTGAGCCACTCGCGCGGCACGTCGGCATCGATGCCGATGCCCGGCAAGACGGCTGATGGAAGCCAGCGCGCGGCGATGACGCCTTTCGCGACGTCGATGAGCAGAACCAGAAACCCGAATAGCTTGCCCTGGGTGCGCAGGGCGTTGGTTGCACCCGCATTGCCGCTTCCCATGCTGCGGATATCGACCCCGCGCATCCGCCCCAATATCAAGCTGCCCAGCACGGTTCCGAGCAGATAGGCCAGAAGAAGTTTGACGGCGAGTTCGAGCATGGAAAGATTATGACTGAACTTCAGGCGCTCGCCGCACGCCGTTTGGGCAGGTGAATTTCCGCCAGCATACATCGCACCCCGCCGCCGCCGATTCGTTCGATGGTGGGAATTTCCACCGGAATTAGGGCCGCATGCGCTTCCAGGATGCGGCGCTGGACCTGCGACATGCTGGCCAACGCAGTCATCGACAAGGCGATGAGATCGCCCTTGGGCGAAGTCAACTCCAGAACATTCGCCGCGAAATGCAGCATTTGCGCAAGGGTGACGTCGACGACCTCGTGCCCTGTCGCGCGCAGCTTGGACAACACGGCGGCGCGATGTGCGTCGTTCTGAATCGATTCGCCGCAGATCACGGCAAAGCCCGTGCCAATCGCCATCAAGACGTTGGTGTGGTATATGGCGCGGCCGCCCGCGTCCACGGCGTCAAAAGTCATGAGGTCGTAATCCAATTGCTGCGCGAACTCGCCCAGCACATCCAGGTCGGTGCGCGGCGATGAACAGGCATATGCCACACGGTGTGCTCGATCCAGGACGACGCTGCCGGTGCCTTCGAGATATTTCTGTTCCGACTCCCGATGCGTGAGATCCACGGTGCGGGTGACGCGAAAGCCGCCGGTACGAACCACCTGCTCCAGGATCTCATCGCGGCGTTCCCAGCGTCGATTGGGTGCCAGCATCGGATACAGCGCCACCGTGCCGTCGTGATGAAAGCTCACCCAATTGTTGGGAAAAATCGCATCCGGCTTGGGCGGGACCGCGCTATCGGGGGCGACGAGCACTTCTACGCCGGCTCGCTCCAGGGCATCGGCCAGGCCTTGAAATTCCTGCAATGCGTCGCGGTGCGCCGCGTCTTCCACGCCCTTCCCTGGGTCCGCTTGGAATGCATTGCTGGGGGCGGTTTGCGGATTGCAGCCAAAGCTCGCCGGCCGCACCATAAGCACGGCGCCGGCGCTTTGCGGTTCCTGGCCAGAGTGATCTGCGACCGACATAGAGCAGGCACTATACTAGCTAATTTTGGAGGGGCGCCTTGCGGGTATCGATTGCCAATTCTCTGGGATTGCTGACGCTGCTGCTTGCCCTTCAGGCGCACGGCGCCGGAGCGCCGGCACCCGCGAAACCCGCGCCCAAGCCCCCGGCCAAACCGGTGGCTACCTATCCGTTTACTCTCGATACGCTGCTGGAGGACGCCAAGCGCCGCTCAGCGGCGCCCTATGCTCCGCAACGCAACAGCGCGCCCTCGGCCCTGGACAAATTGAGTCCGGAGCAATATCGCAGCATTCACTTCAATCCGGATGCGGGAATATGGCGCGAGGACAAACTCCCCTTCCGGCTGGAGCTGTTGCGCGCGGCGCCCAATCTGTCGACACCGGTGACGATTTCGACGGTGGAGAACGGCGTTGCCAAAGACTTGACGGCAACGCCCGCGATGTTTCAAATGTCGGGCAGCATACCGGCCCAGCTCAGCAGGGTATCCCTGCCGTTGTCCGGTTTCCGGATTCGCAGCCGCATCAACTCGCCCAAGGTCTGGGATGAGTTCCTGGTTTTCCAGGGCGCCAGTTATTTTCGTGCGGTCGCCAAGAATCTTCTGTACGGGCTGTCGGCGCGCGGTCTGGCGATCAACACCGGCGAGCCGGCGGGCGAGGAGTTTCCGGTATTCACGCATTTCTGGATCGAGCGGCCCGCGCAGCGTGCCAATTCGCTGGTGATCTACGCCTTGCTGGAGAGCGCATCCGCCACGGGCACCTACAAGTTCACGGTGACGCCGGGTGTCGACACGCACACCGAGGTGGAACTGACTCTGTTTCCGCGCAAGGAAATACGGGTGGTCGGCATTGCGCCGCTCACATCGATGTTCCTGTTCGATGAAACCAACCGCGGACGCCTCGACGACTATCGTCCCGAAGTTCACGATTCGGACGGACTACAGATAACCACCAAATCCGGCGAGCAATTGTTTCGTCCGTTGGCGAACCCGCTCAAATTGCAGGTCTCCGCCTTCACGACGCAGGTGCCGCAGGGTTTCGGCCTGGTGCAAAGATCGCGGCAACAAAACGATTTTCAGGATATCGACATGCAATATGAGCGTCGCCCGAGCGCTTGGGTGACGCCCAAGGGCGACTGGGGCGACGGCGCGGTGGAACTCGTCGAGATTCCTTCGGGCCGCGAAACCAACGACAACATCGTCGCCTTCTGGCGTCCCACGCAGCCGCTGACCGCCGGTCATCCGGCGCACTACGCGTATGACATTACCTGGAATGATGAACCTCCGCTGCCGAAGGGTTTGGGTAAAGTGGTTGCAACGCGCTCCGGCGCCAGCCTCGACCGCAAGCGGCGCGTGTTCATGCTGGACATCGTCGGCGCCGGCGAAAAGCTCGACGGCCTGCGGCTGGAATTGAGCTCTTCCGCGGGTGCGATTTCCAATTCGACGCTCGTCTCGAACGGCTCACTGCACGGGCTGCGGGCCAGCTTCGAGCTCGATCCAAAAGACGCGGACTTGATCGAGCTGCGCGTGCGAATCATGCGCGGCGACAACCCCGCATCCGAAACCTGGCTGTATCGATGGACCTCCAGCTGAATTCCGCCTCTGCGCTCGAAAGCGCCGCCGCGCCGGGCGCCATGCCGCAGGAGGCGCCGCTCAGCATGCCCGCACAGGACTTGCGCTTCAGGCCGTGGCGGACTGAACGGCACCTGATTTCAGCCGCGGTGCTCTATGCGCGATTCATCCTGATCGTGGTGACGGTCGGCGTGACCACTTACGGCGTATATCAAATGCTGCAGGTCGTGCGCTTCGCGAGCATGACCTTGTTGCAAGGCACGATGATCTTTTTCTTCGCCGTGTCGCTGGGCTGGATTGCCTTTGCCGCAGGTTCCGTGCTGGCCGGCGCGTCGAAACGGCGCGATCCGATTGCAGCGGGGCGCACGCCGTCGGCCGGCTCGCTGACGGCGCTGGTGATGCCCATCTACAATGAGGACCCGACCCGTACCGCGGCGGGATTGCAGGCAATGGCGGAAGCCTTGCATGGCATCGATGTCAATCGCGCCTTCGAGGTCGTCATTCTCTCCGACTCAACCGACGCCGATGCGTGGATTCGCGAAACGATCAGCGTCGCCAAGCTGCGCGCCGCACTGAGCGCGATCATGCCGGTCTGGTATCGGCGCCGTTGGCAGAACGTCGCGCGCAAATCCGGCAATCTCGAAGATTTCGTGACGCGCTGGGGCGGCCGCTACGACCACATGATCGTGCTCGACGCCGACAGCCTCATCGAGGCACCCACGCTCAAGCAGCTGGTTCTGGCAATGCAAAGCGATCCGAAGCTGGGCATATTGCAAACCGCGCCGCAACTGATCGGTGCGCGCACTTTCTTTGCCAGGCTGCAGCAATTCGCCGCTTGCGTCTACGGTCCGGTGATAACGCGCGGCTTGTCCGCTTGGTCAGGCGACAGCGGCAACTATTGGGGGCACAACGCCATCATTCGCGTCGCCGCATTCGCGCAATACTGCGGGCTTCCCAAGCTCCCGGGTCGCAAGCCGTTCGGCGGCTTCGTGCTGTCGCACGATTTCGTCGAAGCCGCGCTCATGCGCCGGGGCGGATGGAAGGTGCGCATGGCCACGGATTGCGGCGGCTCATGGGAAGAGTCTCCGCCGACCCTGATCGACATCGCAGTGCGTGACCGCCGCTGGGCGCAAGGAAATTTGCAGCACTTGAAGATCATCGGCAGCGCGGGACTCCGGTTCATCAGCCGCATGCATTTGGGTGTGGGCATCATGAGTTATCTTTCATCGCCGTTGTGGCTGGCGATGATCGGCATCGGCTTTGCGCTCGCGATTCAGTCGCGCCTGATCCGTCCCGAATATTTCAGCCACGACTTTCAGCTGTTCCCAACCTGGCCGCGGTTCGACGTTGCGCTCATGATGGCGCTGTTCTGGTTCAGCATGCTGGTATTGCTGATCCCCAAGATGCTGGGCCTGGTGCGCGCCCTGTTGTCGCGGCGTATCCGCCGCGGCGCCGGCGGCGTCATCGGCATCACGGCGAGCTTTCTGCTCGAGGCCATCCTCTCGGCGTTGTATGCGCCGATACTCATGATCGTGCAGTGCCGCCATGTGTTCGAAGTGTTCATGGGACGCGACTCCGGGTGGAAAACGCAGCGCCGCGACGCCGGACATTCGACCACATGGGCCGATGCGTGGCGCTTTCACCGGCGCCACATGGCCTTGAGCTGCGTCACGGCCGTCATCGTGTACTTCATCTCCCCGTCCTTGCTCGCCTGGGTCTCGCCGGCGCTGCTGGGCTTGTTTCTCGCCGTGCCGCTGTCGCGGCTGAGCGGCAGCGAGGGGTTGGGCTCTTTCCTGTCGCGTCTCGCGTTGCTGCGCACGCCGGAGGAGGTGGAAACGCCCGCCTTGGTTGCGCGCCGCGAGGAATTGGTACGGGGCAGCGAAGAGTTGCCGGCGCACGGCTTGCGTTTCTTGGCACGCCATCGCGAGGCGCGTCTCGCGCACATCAGCGGCAATCTGCCGCGGCCCGCCGATCCGCGCGGCCAGCCGGATCCGCACGCCCTCACGGCGGAACAAAAACTGATGGATGCACGATCATTGGACGAGGCCTTGCAGTGGCTGACGCCGATCGAGTGCGTCGAGGTCGCCGCGGAGCCGCGGTTCCTCAATCAGCTCGCGCTGCTTCCCGATTCCGTACAACCCACTTTCTCGATCTAGGATTCAAACTCATGGTTCGTCGCCGCGAAATTTTGAAAACCGCCATGGTGCTCGCTGCCGTGCAATTGTCCTATGCCGAGCTTGCGCATTCAGCGGCGCCGCAAAAGCCGCAGCCGCCGGCACCGCAGCCCGCGGCTCCGAAATCGCCCGCCGCGGCGGGCGGCGGCCCGGCGAAGGCCTTCGACTACGCCTGGCTCAAGGGCCAGGCGCGGTTTCTCGCGAGCAACGCCTTTCAAGTCTCCAAAGACGTACTGCCGCCCTTCATGGCAGGCTTGAGCTACGATCAATTTCAGTCCTTGCGATTCCGCACCGATCATGCGCTTTGGGGCGATTCAGGATTGCCTTTCCGCCTGCAGTTCTTCCATGTGGGAAGGAGCTTCGCACAGGCCGTGCATCTCTATGAGGTCGTCGACGGCCAAGCACGCGAGATTCTTTACGATCCCTCGATGTTCGAGTTCGACAAGGCCGGCATCGATCCTGCCGTGATGCGCGATCATGCGGGTTTCGCGGGATTCCGGGTGCAGTTTGTGACCGATTGGAAGGACGATGTCACCGCATTCCTGGGCGCCGCATACTTTCGTGCCGTCGGCGGCGATACGCGCCAATATGGACTGTCCGCGCGCGCGCTCGCCGTCGACACGGCTTTTCCGCGGCCCGAGGAGTTTCCGCGCTTCACTTCGTTCTGGTTCGAACGGCCGCCGAAGGGCTCCGATACGCTGACGATGTACGCTCTGATGGACTCGCCCAGCATTGCAGGTGCGCTGCGCTTCTTCATCTCACCCGGCGGCACGCTGGTGATGGATATCGATTCGGCGCTGTATCCGCGCAAGCCGATTGACAGACTGGGCATCGCGCCGCTCACCAGCATGTTCGACTACGGCGAGAACGACCGGCGCGTAGCGAACGATTGGCGGCCGGAAGTTCACGACTCCGATGGCTTGTCGATCTTGACCGGCGCCGGCGAGTGGATTTGGCGGCCCCTCACCAATCCGGCGCAAAGTCATTTGAATTCTTATTTTGACGAAAATCCGCGCGGGTTCGGCTTGCTGCAGCGAGACCACGCCTGGGATCACTACCAGGATGATGGGGTGTATTACGATCGGCGGCCGAGCTTGTGGGTCGAGCCCAAATCCGCCAATCACGGCGGCTGGGGCAAGGGCGCCGTGCAACTGTTCGAGATCCCGACGGCCGATGAAACGTTCGACAACATCGTCGCGTTTTGGAATCCGGCCGAGAAAACCAAGGCGGGGCAGGAGCTGCTGTTCGGCTATCGCCTGTACTGGGGCACGCGCATGCCGTACTCATCGCCGCTGGCGCAAACCATCGCCACGCGCACCGGCATGGGCGGCACCATCGGCCAAAAGCGCCAATACTATTCCTGGCATTTCGCGGTCGACTTTTCGGGCGGCGAACTCGGCGCGCTCCCCCGGGAGGCCGCCGTCGAAGCGGCGATCAGCACGTCCCGCGGCACCACCGAGCACGTCACTGCGCACTATGTCGAGGAGTTCAAAGGCTATCGCGCGCTGTTCGACATCCGCCCGCCGGAAGACAGCAACGACTCCATCGACCTGCGCATGTACTTGCGCATCGACGGCAGGCCGCTGACGGAAACCTGGATCTATCAGTGGACGCCGCCGCCGGTGAAAGATCGCAGAGCAGCGCTGGGATGAGCCGCCGGTGCAAACGAACGCTACTTGGCGGCCGGTCTCTGGAACTTGAGCAGCCGCAGCTTCTGCGTGTCGCCGGTGGCTCTGCGCAGCTCGGACTCGCGCTGCAAATGCGGCAGCGCCTGTTTCGGATTAAGGATGATCCAACGCCACTCATTCAGCTGATGCTTGAGCAACGGCAACAGCGCCGGTTCGGAATTGGATTCCCCATCTGCTTGCGGCAGAAGCGTCGAGCAGTACAGTTCGAAATATTCCGTGAACAGCGTTTCGTACTGCACCATCGGATCCAAGAATGCAGGATCGCGAACCAATTCGGTGCCTAGGTGGCTGGCGCACAAGAAGCTGGCCGCCTTGCGCACGTAGACCGTGTGTTCCGCGACGACCGCGTGTTCATACAACAGCGTCTGATGGAAATGCGCAATGATCCGGCTGCGCCCCTCGCCGCGCACGTTGTGCTTCTTCAGATATTCGAACAGCGCCTTGCCGTGAATGAGCCGAAGCGCGGCGTGTCTCAGCGCCACCGCTTGATTGCGCAACACCACGAAATCCGCGACCTGCCGCATCAATCCCGAGTGCTCGAGTTCCCAGGCATGCCAAGACGTCGCGGTTGCGAGAATGCGTTGCGCGACGAGGTGCTCTTGTGCGTCTTTGCCGCGCAATGCGCCTTCGATGCGATTCGTGGATTCGCGCATGAGTCTCGCGTGACTGAACGCGCTGCGTTGCACCAGAGTAACGTCCCCTTGCGGTGCTTTCGGGCATCGCAGTGAATATGTTGAACGATAAGCCTAGGCGCAAACTCAAGCAATGAGTAAACGTCGCCGGGACGCGACGAAGCACAATTTCGTTGTAGGACAAGCGCGATTTGGACCGGGCTGCGTGTAGGACAACCTTAGGCGAGCGCCGGCGGCGCGAGATGGATCTGATTGCGCCCCGAGCGCTTTGCAACATAGACCGCGGCATCGGCCTGCGCCAGCAGCGGCTCGCCCCAAATGCCGAGCATGTCGCTGGTGGCGACGCCGATGCTGCAGGTCACGCTGATGGGCTGACCGAAACCGGCAACCCGCACGTCGGCCACGCGCTCCAGGATGCGCTGCGCGATGGGCGTTGCCGCGGCCGCATCGGCGCTGCTCAAGATCACGACGAACTCCTCACCGCCGTAGCGGCCGATGACATCCGACTGACGCAGTTCCGCATGGATGGGCTCGATGATGGCGCGCAGGCAGGCGTCTCCGGCCTGATGTCCGAAAGTGTCATTGATCTGCTTGAAGTGATCGAGGTCGATGAACAGCAGCGCGATCGGTAGACCGCGCGCCTTGGCGCGCGCGCACGCGGCATCGAGCCGCTCGATCAACGAGCGGCGATTCAGCACGCCGGTCAAAGGATCGGTCTGTGCACGGCGCTCCGCCTCGGACAACGCCACGCGCTGCGCGCGCAAGCGGTCGGCGACGCCGAGCGCAACCAGGATCGACGCGGCCACCATCGATAAAGGCAGGCCGTAGTAATACAGGATATCCGAGTCGGCGGATGATGCCAGCAGCCGCACTGCCGCGGTGATGGTGAAGCCCTCGAGCAGGCACCAGGCGATCAGGAACCAACCCGCCGCGCGGTTGCCGCGGCGCCAGGCAAGAAAGCAGACGATCACGGTAAAAATCGGCGTGACGATGAACATGATGTTGCCGAGCACATTGACGACATTCAAAAATCCAACGAACTCGGCAAGGTTCGCGGCGGTGATGACGACGAAGGCCACGGCAAACCAGCCGAAGATTCTGTAGATGCGCGGCGAAAAGCGCTTGAGGTCTGCGATCTCACGCGTGAAAAGACACGCGACCGCACCGCTCAACCCCACGGGCACATTCCAGGCGAAGGCATCGAGATCAGCGCCATAGGAAAGCACCGGCCATTCGAAGCCCTGTCCCGAAATAAATGCCACATACAGCGCCTGCAACGAGAACATGGTTGCATACAAGATGAACAGCGGATCCTTGAGCACGAACCAGATGAGCAGCGCCGCGAGCGACACGGCCATGAGCGCGCCGAAGGTCAGCGCGATCATGCGTGCTCGTTCGGTGCCCACGGCAAGCGCGCTCTCGAGCGAGCCCAAGGACACCGTCAAGTACTGCCGCGCACTGCTGCCGGACGTCAGATGGGCGTAAAGGGGCTGAGTCGCCGGAACGCCTTCGGGGAGTGTGAACAGATTGTCGCGGCCGCCGAGAAATGCCGGCAGCTGCGTGATGCGCGGCAGCGGCACCACCGAACCGTTTCTGAAGGCGACGATCTCGGCGTGCAGACCGCGCGTCGTGTTCAAGATGACGACCGGAAGGCCCGTGGCCGCCGTCGGGGGATCTTGCGGACTCATTTTCAGCCAGTAGTCGCGCCAGGTGTTGTGTCCCGGAGCTTTCGAGAACGGCTGAAATTGCTCGTCGAGCGAGCCGCTCGCGACGGCTTCCGCCGTCGGCAGCGCATCGGCGGGTGCAAGGGCTCTCAGCTTGACAATTGTTTCGGCGGCAAAGGATTGCGCGGGGACCAGAATTTCGAGCCAGATCAATAAACCGGCGGCGAGGAGAACGCGCACGGGGTAGGGACGATCAATACTGCCGCGACAAGAGCCAGTGGGCTAAGGCGCGGAGCGCGTCCGCCCGTTCGCCAAATGGAGCGAGTGACTGGATGGCTTGAGCGTGCAAAAGCTTGACTCGCTGCTGTGAGGCGGAGATGCCGATGACCGCCGGGTGTGTGGGCTTGGCGCGCTCGCTGTCCGCACCGGTGGCCTTGCCCAGCATCGACGCATCGCCCGTGACATCGAGCAAGTCGTCCTGGATCTGGAACGCGAGCCCGACTGCGTTCGCAAATCGCGACAGTGCACCATAGAGGTTCGGATCCAGCGGCGGCGCACACTCCGCCACCATCAGCACGCTGGCGCGAATGACCGCGCCGGTCTTGCGTGCATGCATGTCTTCCACTTGGCTGATGTCGAGCCGCCTGCCTTGCACCGCCAAATCGATTGCCTGGCCGCCCGCCATTCCCAGCGTGCCGATGGCTTGCCCCAACATATCGATCAGGCGCAGGCGGATTGCGGGAGATGCCGGCAGCTTCGGATCGCGCGCCAGCAGCTGAAACGCCAGCGGCTGCAAGGCGTCTCCGACGAGCAGCGCCGTCGCCTCGTCGTAGGCCTTGTGACAGGTGGGCCGGCCGCGCCGCAGATCGTCATTGTCCATGGCCGGGAGATCATCGTGAACGAGGGAGTACACGTGCACCAATTCGATGGCGCACGCTGCCGCCTCGACCTCGTCCTCTGAAAGGCCCACTGCACGGGCGGTGGCGAAGACCAAGGCCGGCCGAATGCGCTTGCCGCCGCCGAGAACGCTGTAACGCATGGCCTCATGCAAACGCGCAGGCACCACATCGCTTGGCGGCAGCCGGGCCGCCAACGCGCTTTCCATCCGGAGGCGCCAAGTTTCGAGCTGGTTGCCGAAATCGTCGACATCCTCTTTGAGGACGCGCCGATCAGCCGAGTCGTTCACGGCCCTCGGCTCATGCGCTTGATATCGCTGACCGGAATCGCCGTGACAGCCGCATGGCGCGCGCCGCCATCGGCGTATTCAAACGGCAACTCGGGCGCCATTGGACCGGCAACCCTGGGGCCGCGCAATGAGGTCAGCAGTGCCTTGACCGGGTTGCTGAAGGCATCATTGACGGCGGTTCCTTCGAACCCACAGTGCGCCATACAGTTGTCGCAGCGCGGATTCTTGCCGACGCCGTACTTCTCCCACTCGGTGTCCTCGATGAGCGCCTTATAGGTCGGCGCATAGCCCTCGTCGGACAAGAGGTAGCAGGGCTTCTGCCAACCGAATACGTTGTAGGTCGGATTGCTCCAGGGGGTGCACTGATAGGTTTGATTGCCTGCCAGGAAATCGAGGAACAACGCCGAGTGATTGAATGACCAGGCGGGCTTTCCCGAAGGTCTTCGGCTGCGGCTGAATATATTGCGGAACAGCTGCTTGCTGGCATTGCGTCCGAGGAACACATCCTGCCGCGGGGCGTGGTGATAGCTGTAGCCCGGCGACACCGTGATGCCCTCGACGCCCAGCTCCATGGCGGTGTCGAAGAATTCGGCCACGTCGTCCGGATCTTCGCCGTTGAACAGGGTGCAATTCACGGTTACGCGAAAACCCTTGTCGCGGGCTAGCTTGATCGCCGCGACCGCCTTCTCGAACACGCCTTCTTGGCACACCGACTCATCGTGACGCTCTTTGTTGCCGTCCAAATGGATCGAAAAAGTCAAATAGGTCGAGGGCGTGTATTCGTCGATGTGCTTGGACAAGAGGATGGCGTTCGTGCACAGGTACACGAACTTTTGGCGCGCCACGATGCCCGCGACGATTTGCGGCATTTCCTTGTGGATCAGCGGTTCACCGCCGGGGATCGAAACGATCGGCGCGCCGCATTCATCAACGGCCCGCAATGCATCTTCGACGCCCACCCGTTTCTGCAAGATCTCCTTCGGATAGTCGATCTTGCCGCACCCGGCACAGGCCAGATTGCACTGAAATAGCGGTTCCAGCATCAGAACCAACGGATAGCGCTTATCGCCGCGCAGCTTGCGCCCCGCGATGTAGCGGGCGACTTTGTACATTTGCAGGAGTGGGATGGCCATTCGGCTATATTACCAGCACCGCCTGCCGGTGGTCGCGCCAGATTCTGGCCCATTCCAGCATGAACCAGGGGGTAAAAGTTCGGGCTCCTTCGACCGCAATTTGTCTCTGCAGCGCCTCGGGAGCGATCCAGCGCCACTCGTGAATTTCGTCGGAATTTACCCTAATAAGCTCGCGGCAACGTCCTACATACACCGAGCAAAGCTCGTTCTCCGCGCCGGTGGCGTCGAATTGGGCCTGATACTGAAATTTGAACAAGAATTGCAGCGGGCAGCGAATCCCCAATTCCTCGTACAAGCGCCGCTGCGTTGCCGTCTCCATGGCCTCAGCGGCGCGCGGATGGCTGCAACAACTATTGGACCAGTACATCGGCCAGAGCCGCTTGCCGGCGGCACGCTGTTGAATCAATAGTTCGCCGCGTTCGTTGAAGATCAGCAACGAGAAAGCGCGGTGCAGAACGCCCCGCCCCTCATGACATAACGTTTTGCTCAATACCCCTAAGCTGTGGTCGGCCTCATCGACCAGGATCAGCGCATCCGGATCCGCCATCAAACTGTTCATGCGGGAATGCTACTTCAGCAACCCATTGTCGCGAAACCAGCGGATGGCATCTTCGAATGCCTGCACTGCAGGACGGGCGCTGTATCCCAGCTCGCGCGCGGCCTTGGCGCTTGAAAAAAACATGCGCTTGCGCGACATGCGCACGCCCTCCAAGGTGATGCGGCCGGTGCGGCCGGTGCGGCCGGAAACCTTGGCGATCCCTTCGGCCAGGTAGGCGATGGGAAGCACCACGCCGTAGGGCAGACGCACACGAGGCGGTGCGCGCCCCACCAATGAAGCGATAACACTCAGAATCTCACGCAGGGTCATGTCCTGTCCGCCCAAAATATAGCGCTCCCCGCTCTTGCCGCGCTCGTACGCCAGCAGGTGCCCGCCGGCGACGTCGTCGACATGGACGATGTTCAGGCCCGTATCCACATAGGCCGGCATGCGGCCGGCAGCGGCGTCGAGCACCAATTGACCGGTCGGCGTGGGTTTCACGTCCCCCGGACCCACCGGCGTCGAGGGACTGACGATCACTATGGGAACGCCGGCGCGCGCCGCCTCGCGCGCGACCTCTTCGGCCAGGTATTTCGAGCGCTTGTAATGGCCGATCATGTCGTCGAGCGAGTTCGGACTCTGTTCATCGCCCGGCGTGCCGTCGGCCGGAATACCAATGGTCGCGACACTGCTGGTATAAACCACGCGCCTCACGCCCGACCGGTGCGCCGCATCGAGAATCTTGCGGGTGCCTTCGACATTGGTGCGATACAGCTGAGCCGGGTCCGGCGCACCCAATCGATAGTCCGCCGCAACATGAAACAGCGCTTCGCAGCCTTCGACCGCATGCCGCAAGGAATCGATGTCGCCGAGGTCGCCCTCGCACACCTCGACATCGAGCCCCCGCAAATTGCGGCGATCCGATCCCAAGCGTGCCAGCGCACGAACCTGCCATTGCCTGTCGAGCAGCGCCCGCGCAACCGCCGCTCCGACAAACCCTGTCGCTCCGGTCACCAGCGCCTTCATGCGAGGTGCGCGTTCATACGAGGTGTGGGCCGATCGCGCGCAGCGAGCGCATCGCGATTCGATAGCGCTGCGTCAGCCGAATCAGGCCGGCAATTTCGCCGGGCGCCAATAGCACGCCCAGCAGCAGCCGGCCGAATTGCACCCGGCCGGCACGGCTCGCAGCGACCACCGCGCGCGGCAGCCGGTCCGCGGCGGTATCGACGATCACGCGCGCCGCGATGAAAGGCAGATTGTGCTTGGCTGCAACTTCTGCAACCGCCGCGCTTTCCATGTCCACAGCCGCCGCGCCGGTTTCGTGAAATGCGGCGGCCTTTTCCGCAGGAGTGTCGATTGCACGGGCACTGGTCAGCAGGTTGCCTTCGCTGACGGCGCGCAGCGGGCTGACCGCGGCCGCCACCCATTCGCGCCAGCTTGCGCAGGCTAGGTAGCGTCTGCCTTCCGGAGAAATCAATTCGCGCGGTAGAACGACGCTGCCGGCTTTGAGCGCCGGATCCAGTCCCCCGGCCATCCCGAACGTGATCAATGCCGAGACGCCGGCCTCGACCAGCGCGCCCGCTGCCGCCTCCGCGGCGGCGCGGCCGATGCCGCTCACTGCCAGCAAGGATCCGCCGCCCAGCAACGCGAGTTCACTCAAAGGGCTGCCGCCGCTGCGCGGCAGGGAGGGGCCCAATGCACGTGCCTCCAAGGCGAGCGCGGCGACCACGCCCACAGCGCTTAAGGATGGATTCCGGGCCTCAATGAGCCGTTCCGCGGCGCGTCAGGTTGCGATAGGCCGCAAGCGCCCACAAGGGAAAATAGGCCGAATAGCCGTGGTAGCGCAGATAAAACACACGCGGGAAGCCCGGCGCCGTGTAGCTGGGATGCGACCATAGACCATCGACTTGCCGCGTGTGCAACAGGTATTCAGCCGCCCGCCGAGCTGAATCGGATCCTGCCTCTCCTGCCGACAACAGGCCCAAGAGCGCCCAGGCAGTTTGGTAAGGAGTGCTGCCGAAGCTTTCCGCAGGCCGCGATTGCAGTGCATAACTGTCGTTGCTCTCGCCCCAACCGCCGTCGACATCTTGAGTTTGCTTGAGCCATGCGACCGCACGCCGCACCATGGGATCGTCGGGTCCGATGTGCGCTTGGGCCAGCGCCATGAGTACCGACCAGGTTCCGTAGACGTAGTTTGTGCCCCAGCGGCCGAACCAAGAACCGTTGGCCTCTTGCTGCTCGCGCAGGTAGGCGATCGCCCGATCCAGCGCCCGCTCATCCTGCGGCCGCCCGATGCGCGCGAGCACCGTCACCACCCGCGCGGTCACATCGCTGGTGGGAGGATCCAACAGTGCGCCGTGATCGGCAAAGGGAATCTTGTTCAAGTAGTAACAGGTATTGTCCGCATCGAACGCCGCAAAACCGCCGTCGCGGCTTTGCATCCCCACCAGCCAATCGAGCGCGCGGCGCACGCTCTCCGTGTAACGCGACGAATCACGCGCCTGGTGCATGGCCCAGGCAACCACCGCGGTGTCGTCGAGGTCGGGATAGAAGGCGTTGGCGAATTGAAATGCCCAGCCGCCGCCGGGAAGATTGGGCCGCCGCACGCGCCAGTCGCCCGGCTCATCGAGAAGCTGCTTGGTCTTCAGCCAGTCGAGCGCACGCGTCGAGGCATCCCGGGCGGCATCATCGCCGGCCTCCTGCATCGCGAGCGTTGCCAGCGCCGTATCCCAGATGGGCGACACGCAGGGTTGGCAGTAAGCGCCCGTCGGACCGATCACCAGCAGCTTCTGCAACGCGCGTTTCGCGGTGATGCGCCGAGGATCGTCCGACGCGTAACCCAGAATCACCATGGCTTCCAGGGCATTGACCATGGCGGGAAAAATGGCGCCGAGTCCATCCTCGCCGTTCAAGCGGTCGATGAACCATTCTTCCGCGCGTCGCGTCGCGCGCGCTCGCATGCCGGCGGGAACCAACGGGTCGATGAGCCTCCCGATGTGATCGAAGAGCAGGAACGCTTTCGCAAGCAATCCCGCGCGCCGGAAATAATGCCGTTCTTTCTCCGGCGCCGTGGTGAAGAGCTCGCGGACGCCGACCTTGCGCGGATTCTTGGCGACCGGTTTGCGGGTGCAAAGAATGAATAAAGGCACCATCACCGTGCGCGACCAGTACGAGACCTTGTCGATGTGAAACGGAAACCATCTCGGCAGCAGCATGATTTCCACGGGAATATAGGGCACGCCGCGCCACGGCAGTTCGCCGAACAGCGCCAGCGCAATTCGCGTGAACACATTGGTCCGAGCGGCACCGCCCCGCTCCAAAATGGCGGCGCGGGCCCGCGCCATGTGGGGCGCTTGGCACTCGTCGCCCGCGAGCTTCAAGGCGTAGTAGACCTTGACGGAACAACTCAAATCCAATTCGCCGTTGTGATATAGCGGCCAGCCGCCATGCTCGGCCTGCCGCGCCCGCAGATGAATGGCAATCTTCGTCTCGAGCGCAGCGTCGATCTCATCGAGGAAGTGCATCATCATGATGTACTCCGCCGGAATCGTGCAGTCCGCCTCGAGCTCGTAGAGCCAGTAACCGTCTTGATGCTGGCGCGCAATGAGTGCATCGCGGGCTTCGGCTATTGCGCGGTCCAGCGGCGAGGAATCCACGATCCGCTTCAGCGTGTGCGAGACGATGTCGCTGCGCGCGTCCTTAAGCTCCGCTGGGAACGGAGTGGGTTTCGGGGCGGTGCGATTCACGTCCCGGAACTCCCGTAGCGCCGCAGCGTAGGCTCTTGCTCGCTGTCGACGTCGCTGTCCGCTTCGCTGGCGTGCAGCACCGGTGCAGGCCGCGGCCACCGCATTTCCGGCAACCGCGCGAGCGGCAAGCCGCGCGCCGCGGCCGCGAACAGGCGCCGCAGCACCCAGTCGCTGCCTATGAAAGTGTTGGTCAAAGCCATGGTCATACCGACGGCCGTTCTCGTTACCTTGACCTGCGCACCGGCGGTAAAGCCGGGGTGATGCGCAATTCTTCGCAAAGTCAGTACGGCGAGACCGATCGCCCACAGACAGAAGCGGCGAATGCCGCGCTCGCGGGCCGGGATTAACAATGTGTAGTCCAGGGCGTTGCGCAAGTGCGCATGCGCCACGGCCACCAGCTCGATGATCCCCGCCTTGAAGCGCGGATCGTCGGCGTCGCTGGAAACCTGCGAAAGATCGACGCCGTGACGGGAGAAAACATCCTGCGGCAGCCAACAGGCGCCGCGGCCGCGGTCTTCCCAGACATCCTTGAGGATATTCGTCATTTGCAGGCCTTGGGCGAATGACGCGGCAAGCGCGCCAAGGCTGGAGCGGTGCCGTGCAATATCGGCCGAATAGCCGCAAAACAAATCCGTGAGCATCTCACCCACCACGCCGGCGACGTAGTAACAGTAGTCGTCCAAATCGCTCGACCGCGCCAGCCCCTTCAGGCTGGCATTGAATTGGAAGCGCGGCATGCCGTAGCACATGAGTTCGACGCAGCGCTTGATGGCCGCGTGCTGGGCCGCGCCCAAGCTGGCGGTAACCCGCACGACCCGATCCATGTTGCTCACCAGATCACGTTCGGTCGGCAGGGTGCGGTCCGACAGCCGGTGTTCGAGATCATGCGCCAGGGCGGCCGGATCACCGGTTCCGCCGACCACGGCGCTGAAGCGCTGCAGGAATGCCAAGGTTTCCGGAGCAGACAGGGCCGGCTCGTCTTCAATGGTGTCGGCAATTCGGCACAGCAGATACGCGCTGGTGACCGGAATGCTCAAGGCCGGCGGCAGTTGCGGTATGGTCAGCGCAAAAGTGCGCGAAACATGCGGCAGTATCTGATCCTGGTAGACCTCATCTGAGCTGACGGAATCCATGCTGGCAGTATCTCGGAAACCCGCAAAAATAGCATCATGTCAGGCAGTTAGCCCTGGGGCAAACCCGCAACAGGCCCTGTAGTCCATTGCCACCACCTGGGTCCGGCAGTATAAACTGCAAAGATATGGACGTTCCGACAACCAGCTATCCCCTGCTCGAGACCCTTGCCTCGCCGGCGGACCTGCGCAAGCTGCCGGCAGCTAAATTGACCGAACTGGCGCAGGAATTGCGCCAATTTCTAATTCACAGCGTGGCAACCCGCGGCGGCCATTTTGCGGCCGGGTTGGGCACGGTTGAGCTGACCATTGCTCTGCACTACGTATTTAACACTCCGGACGACCGGCTGGTATGGGACGTCGGGCATCAGGCCTACCCGCACAAGGTGCTGACCGGGCGCCGAGAGAAACTGCACACCATCAAGCAAGACGCGGGACTGGCTCCTTTTCCGACCCGCAGCGAGAGCGAATACGACACCTTCGGAGTGGGCCACTCCAGCACCTCGATCAGCGCGGCATTGGGCATGGCCGTGGCGGCTGCGCAACGCGGCGAAAACCGCAAGGTCGTCGCCATCATCGGCGACGGTGCGATGACGGCCGGCATGGCATTCGAAGCGTTGAACCACGCCGGCTCTTTGCCCGCCGACCTCTTGGTCGTACTCAACGACAACGATATGTCAATTTCGGAAAACGTCGGAGCGCTGTCGAATTATCTGGCGCGCGCTCTGTCCGGCCGGATGTATTCGCACCTGCGCGAGAGCGGCAAGAAGGTGCTGCGGCAGATGCCGACGGTATGGGAACTGGCGCGCCGATCCGAAGAGCATCTCAAGGGCATGGTCCTCCCCGGCACCTTGTTCGAGGAAATGGGGTTCAACTACGTCGGACCCATCGATGGCCATGACGTGAAAGCCCTCGTGAACACCTTGCGCAATCTGCAGAAGCTGCGCGGTCCGCAATTCCTGCATGTCGTGACGCGCAAGGGCAAGGGTTATGCGCCCGCTGAGGCCGATCCGATCAAGTGGCATGGACCCGGCCCCTTCGATCCTGCCAGCGGTCAGATATTCAAAGAGGCCAGCAGCGGGCCTTCCTATTCGCAGATTTTCGGCAAGTGGCTGTGCGACATGGCAGAGCGCGATCCCGCGATCGTCGGCATCACGCCCGCGATGCGCGAAGGTTCTGGATTGGTCGAATACTCCAAGCGCTTCCCGGCGCGCTACTTCGACGTCGCCATCGCCGAACAACACGCCGTGACCTTGGCGGCGGGGATGGCCGTGGAAGGCTTGAAACCGGTGGTCGCGATTTATTCGACTTTCTTGCAGCGCGCCTACGATCAACTCATCCACGACGTCGCGTTGCAGAACTTGCCGGTGGTGTTTGCCGTCGACCGCGCGGGCCTGGTCGGCAGCGACGGGGCCACGCACCAAGGGAGCTACGACCTGTCGTTCCTGCGCTGCATTCCCAACATGGTGGTGATGGCGCCGGCGGACGAGAACGAATGCAGACAGATGCTCTACACCGGCACCACCTTGAGTTCGCCATCGGTGATTCGCTATCCGCGCGGCACCGGGCCGGGCGTGCCGCTTGTCGCCGAGATGACTGCATTGCCTTTGGGCCAAGCGCAGCTGCGCCGCGAGGGACGCAGCGGGTTGGCGATACTCGCCTTCGGCGCGCTGGTCGATTCTGCGCAAAGGATCGCGGAGCGCCTGGATGCAACGATGGTCAACATGCGCTTCGTGAAGCCGCTGGACGAGAAAATGATCGTATCGATTGCGGCGCGCCACCGCGCCCTCGTCACCATCGAAGAGAACGCGGTCATCGGCGGTGCGGGTGCCGGCGTAAGTGAAGTGCTCGCGGCGGCCGGATTGCAGCTGCCTACGCTGCACATCGGCATTCCCGATCGCTTCATCGAGCATGGAACCCGGGATACCTGCCTTGCCAGAGCGGGTCTCGATCTTGCCGGGCTCACCGCCGGCGCCGAGAAATGGTGGGCGCTGCAGAGCCAGGCGCGCATTCGCTCAGTGAGCAGCGCTTGAGGATTTAACTCATTAGGCCAACTATTTGGCCAGCTCAGTGCGGGATTGCGGCCCTGCAAGCGCAACGCTCGAGATCAGCCCGAATAGAATCATTGCCGGGAAACGGGTAAAAAGTAGCATAGGCGGGCAATTGTAGACTTAACGAGCGCCCGCCCGCTCCAACAGCGCGGCAATATCGCGCAAATCCTTGTTTTTCGCTAGCTGCAGCGGGGTCAACCCCGCGTTGTCCGCGGCGTTGGGATCCGCGCCGCGCGCCAACAGCAGACGCACCGCTTCGAGTTTATTGTGTGTGACCGCCACCAACAGCGGTGTGCGGCCCAGCGCGTCACGCGTATTCACGGCCGCACCCCGATCCAGCAGCAATGTGGTTTGAGCCAGGTTACCGGCAGCGGCTGCCGTCTCGAGACTGGCAGGCTCGTATTCACTGCGTTCGCGAGGCACGCGAGCCGCCCGTGCAGGTGCGGGCCCAAGCGCCGGCGGCGCGGGCGGCGCGTAATTTTGCGCGCGCTTGGAGAATCTGGCGTCCGCTTGCCGCGCGCTGTCCGTTTGCGGCACGGCCAATGCCTGCAGCGATTCGGAATGTTGCGCCGGGGCGATGGATTCCAATTTGGGGCGCGGCGCGGCTGCGGTCTCAGCGGCGGCGGGCATGGCACTGCGAGCGCTCGCCGGCACCGCGCTATTTCGCGAGGTGGGCAAGCTTTCCCAATAGTGGGGCACGATGAGCAGCGCTGCGAGCAATGCAGCGCCGGCGGTGCCGAAGGCGGTGATTTTCCAGCGCGAATCATTGGCCGCGGGGCGGGACACATCAAAGGGATGCGCCGATCGCTTGGTCGCAAGTTCCTCGGCCACGCGGCGGCTCTCGGCAAAAATTGCGCTGCGCACGGCATCGCTCGGCGCGGCCGCGTCCTTGTCGCCGGCCTGCCGGTAGCGATCGAGCAATTCCTGGTCTTGAGCGCTGTCTTTCGACATCATGCGTATTCCCACAGCAGCTGACGGAGTTTGGCTCTGGCGTATCGCAGCCGGCTCTTCACCGTCTCGAAGTTGGATCCGGTTGCCCCGGCAATTTCCTCAACACTCAGGCCGCCTTCTGCCTGCAGTAAAAATGCGGAGCGCTGCTCGGGCGGCAGCTGCGCCACTGCGCTCAGCAATGCAGCGGCTTCATCTTGCGATTGGACCTGCGCCAGGGGCTCGAGTTTCCCGTCGACGGCGAGACGGTCCGGCCGTCGGGATCCAAATCATCCCCGGCATCCAGGCTTTGCAGCCGGTGATTGGCGCGAATCATGTCGACCATGCGATTGTGCGCGATCGTGAACAGCCAGGTCGTGAATTTTGCGCTGGGCTGATAATTGGCAGCGCCGCGCACGACGGCAAACCACACCTCC
>DATATA010000048.1:0-3076 GCA_036263775.1 Steroidobacteraceae bacterium
CACCTGGAAAAGGTGCGCCGCTACATCGAAATGGGACCCAAGGAGGGCGCGACCCTGATGTGCGGTGGACTGGAGGCGCCGCCGGTGGGGAACGCGCTCAAGAAGGGAAACTTCGTCAAAGCGACCGTGTTCGCCGATGTCGACAACCACATGCGCATCGCTCAGGATGAGATTTTCGGACCGGTCGCCTGCCTGATACCATTTGCCGATGAGGCCGACGCGATCGCCAAGGCGAATGACATCGCTTACGGGTTGAGCAGCTACGTGTGGAGCGAGAATCTTGGGCGCGCGCACCGCGTCGCTGCCGCTGTCGAGGCGGGCATGTGTTTCGTGAACAGCCAGAACGTGCGCGACCTGCGCCAACCCTTCGGCGGCACCAAGGCTTCGGGCGTAGGCCGCGAGGGCGGCACTTGGAGCTACGAGGTGTTCCTCGAGCCCAAGAATGTTTGTGTCAGCTTAGGCTCTCACCACATTCCGCGCTGGGGCGGCTGAGCTCATGAGCCTGTATCAGATGCAGAAATTCTTGTTCGACATCAATCGCGAGCATGCTTTGCAGCAGCAATTTGGAGCCGACGCGCCGGGCGTGCTGAATCGCTACGCGCTCAGCGAAGAAGAGCGCCGGGCGCTCGAATCGGGAGATGTTGGGTTGATCTATGTGCTGGGCGCGAACGGCCAATTGCTGATGCATTTTGCCGCGATGCTCGGCATGCCCTGGCCCGACTATATCGCCGCGATGCGCGCCGGGGTGAGTCGCCACGGGCCGGTTCGTGCCGGTGTGTACGCGATGACAACGCATTTGGATGAAAAAGTGGCGGATCTGTGAGCCTGGTATTCGCCGGCATCTGCAGTCATGCGCCCGGCATCACCGGGCGCGCGCACATGGCCGATCGCGGCATCGTCGATGAGTTCTATCGCGCCTACCGGGACATGGCGGACGATCTCGCCGCGACAAAGCCCGATGTCCTCATCATCGTGGCCGCTGAACACTTTGCCAATTTCTTCATGAACAACATGCCGGCGTTTGCCATCGGCATGACAGACAGCTATGCGGGGCCGATCGAAGATCCGAAATGGCTTGGCATACCGCGCACCGCGATTCCCGGCCATGCCGCGCTATCATCGAAGTTGATACGCGAAATGATGCAGACCGTGGATCTCGCCTACGCAGAGGAGTGGAAATTCGATCATGGCATCATGGTGCCCTTGAGTTTCCTGACGCCACGCTACGACTTGCCCGTCATACCCGTGAACATCAATTGCCAGGGACCGCCACTGGTGCCCTTGCATCGTGCCTGGGCGCTGGGCGAGGCCTTGCGGCGCGCCGCGGACCTCGTGCCGGAGCGCATCGCGCTGGTGGGCACCGGCGGTATTTCACATTGGCCGGCGACACCGGACTCGGGAAAGATCAACGAGGCGTGGGATCGAGAGTTCCTGCGGCGCTGGCAGGCCAACGACCGGCCGGCCATGCTCTCCTATACGGACGAGGCGACCTATCGGGAGGCGGGGCAGGGAGGTTTCGAGATTCGTACCTTCATCAGCATCGCAGCCGCCGCGCAAGGTGCGGGCCGCTTGCAATACTACCGGCCGATTCCGATTTTCGCCGTGGGTTGCACCATCGCCACCATGACCGTCGGTTGATAACAGCATGTCGCATATGACCTTGGAATACAGCGCGAACCTGCGCGAGGCCGGCCGCTTCGCCGAACTGTGCCGCATGTTGGCGCAGTTCATGACGGGGCTGCGCATAGACGGCGCCGCGGTATTTCCACCCGGCGGCGTGCGCGTGCGCGCCATTCCGTGCGAGGAGTATTGCATTGCGGACGGCACGGCAAGCGATGCGGGATTCGTACACGCGGTCTTGAAAATCGGCGCGGGTCGCAGCGACACCGCCAAGCAAGCGGTCTCAGCCGGCCTGTTCGACATCATGAAAGCGCATTTTGCGGGTCAATTCGCAAGCCACGGCCTGGCGCTGTCGCTCGAGCTCAACGAGTTCAGCGAGGCAGGCACGCTCAAGCACAATAATCTGCACGCGCGCTTCAAGAAACCCTAACGACTTTGAGCGCCGAGCGAATTCTCATGCTGCCCACCGATACCATTCGACTGCTGGCCGGGCGCTTGTACGATGCGCGCAAGAAACGAACGCAGCTGCGGCACTTTTCGAAGGAATATCCTGAGATGACCATCGAGGATGGCTATGCCATCCAAACCGAATGGGTCAGAATGGAAATAGCGGACGGCCGCACGATCAAAGGCCGTAAGATCGGCCTCACCTCGCGCGCCATGCAGCAGGCATCGCAGATCACCGAGCCGGACTACGCGCCGCTGATGGACGACATGTTCTTTGCCAACGGCGGCGATATTCCCTTCGAGCGCTTCATCGCGCCGCGCGTGGAAGTGGAACTGGCTTTCGTGCTGCGCTCCCCGCTGCACGGACCCGGAGTGACGATGTCCGATGTCCTGCGCGCCACCGACTACGTGACTCCCGCGCTCGAGATCATCGATGCCCGAATCGAGCAATTCGACCGCGAGTCCCGGGCGCCGCGCAAGGTGTTCGACACCATTGCGGATTTCGCTGCGAATGCGGGCATTGTCGTCGGCGGTCTGCCGGTCAAACCCGATGCCGTCGATCTGCGCTGGGTCGGCGCCTTGCTCTACAAGAATTCGGTGATCGAGGAGACCGGCCTCGCGGCCGGCGTGCTGGATCATCCCGCCAACGGTGTCGCGTGGCTGGCCAATAAGATTGCTCCTTATGGCGAAAATTTGAGGCCGGGCGATATCGTTCTCGGTGGATCGTTCACGAGGCCTACGAACGTCGTGCGCGGCGATGCGCTGCGGGCCGACTATGGCCCGCTCGGCAGCATATCGTTGCGATTCGTCTGAAGAGGGGGATTTTTGATGGACCTGCCGCTCAATGGTTTTAAGCAAGCGTTGCTCCAGGGCAAGCAACAGATCGGACTGTGGGTGGGACTTGCCGATTCCTACGCCGTCGAACTCTTGGCCACCACCGGCTTCGACTGCTTGGTCATCGATGCGGAGCACTCGCCGAATGATCCGCGCAGCGTCCTCGCTCAATTGC
>DATATA010000055.1:0-35558 GCA_036263775.1 Steroidobacteraceae bacterium
TCGATGGTCACATGCCGACCAGCGTGTGGCACTTCATCGACGCGGGCGGCTTCTTCAGCAACGCGCAGACATGGATAGGGGTTGCCGTCGGGATATTGCTGATCGCCGCCGCGATCCAGCTACGGATGCGCCGCTCGGAGATTTGACCTGAAGCGGGGCGCCGGACGCCGCACACGGCGTCACGCCGCTCGGCGCTTTCCGGCGATCGCCGCGGCGATCCTCTTCGCTGCCGCACCGGCCATCGCGCCGGCGGATGAATTCTTTCCGGTACGCGACGAAAATCCCCTGATCCGCGGCTTTTATCTGCCGTTGCCGAGCGACAGCCGCCTGACCGACGCTCGGAATCTGGCAGCCACCTTGTGGATCAGCAATACGCTCAATGTGGAGAACCGGCCGCACGAGAATTTGCTCGTGGACGGCGAGAGCGACACCCTGACCCTCTCCTTTGAAGATGGCTTGTACCGGAACTGGCGCTACCGCATCACCGTTCCCGTCATTCATGACAGCGGCGGGTTTCTCGATTCCGCAATCGATCACTGGCATCGCTGGTTCGGCTTCAATCCCGGAAACCGGCCCTTTTACCCGCAGAATGAACTGGTGTATTCCTACTCGGGCGTCCGCAATATCAATGTCACCCAGCCGCAAACCGGCATCGGCGACATTTCCGGCGAGCTCGGCTGGTACCCGATCGACGACGCACACCGAACAGTCTCCTTCTGGTCGGGCCTTGAGGCACCCACAGGTTCGGCGTCGAAGCTCACCGGTGACGGCGCCTGGGACGCCGCTGTTTGGGCGCATGGCGCATTGCGCTGGCCGCGATGGCAGCTGGCGGCCGAATTCGGCGCCGCTCAGCCGTTCGGCGATGAAATATTCGGCGGCGCCGCCCATCGGCTGTCCGTCTTCGCCCGCGTTGCGGCCACGCGCGCCCTAGGCTCGCAATGGTCGCTGCGCGCGCAGCTCGACGGACAAAGCGGGCGCCTCGCCGACAGCGACATTCGATTCTTGGGGCCAAGCTTGCAGCTCACCGTCGGTGCGGTGCGCCGCTTGGGTGCCGGGTGGCGGGTCGAATTCGGATTCGCGGAAGATACCGGAGTCAATACGGCTCCCGACATCACTTTCTTTCTTGGGATTCGCCGCCAAAGCAGTGCAAAATAGCCTAAAAGGTATTTCGCTATCTCGAAGGGGCACCCCATGTACAAAACGAAGATCGATCTGTCGGAAAAAATCCGCCGCAATGTTGCTGTCATCTTGAACGACCGCTTGGCTTGGGCCATCGATTTGCAGAGCCAGATCAAGCAGGCGCACTGGAATGTAAAGGGTCCGAATTTCATCGCGCTGCATGAGCTGTTCGATAAGCTCTCGGATGTCGTGCTGGAACAGATCGACGAGATCGCGGAACGCGTTACCGCCCTGGGGGGAACCGCCGAGGGCACTGTCGCCGTGGCGGCCAAGCGCAGCAAGCTTAAGAATTATCCCTTGAGCATCACCGCGGGCAAGGACCACCTGTTTTACCTGTCGACTCAGATGGCGGCGTACGGAAAATCGGTGCGTGCGGCGATCGCCGATGCCGACGAGCTCGGGGATGCGGATAGCGCGGACCTGTTTACGGGAATCTCCCGCGACGTCGACAAGTACCTCTGGTTCCTCGAGGCACATCTACAAGACAAGGCCTGATGTATGAGCGAGTCCACCTCCGGCGCCGATGATTCTGGATTGGGCGGGGCCCTGGCCACGATGCAGGGATTGTTGACCAGCGGCGAGACCTTGGAGGCTTGGGCAGCGCAGCGGCGCATTTACGCCCTCACGCACCGCCGCGCGCTGATTGCCGCCACCAGCGGACGATTCATTTCAGTCAAGAGACGCCTGTTCGGCGGCTACGATTCCGCCGACATCCGGTGGCAGGACCTGAAGGAGACGCGCATCAGCGCCGGAATCATCGCCGCGGACCTGACCGTGGTTGCGCAGAGCAGCTCGGATCTCAATCTTGGCGCCGAGGTGAACCGGGTGTGGAGCTTCGAGGGCCTGCGCAAGGATCAAGCGCAGGCCATGTACCGCATTTGCCAGCAGCACGATCAGGTGTGGCGCGAGAAGCGCCGCGTGCGCGATCTCGAGGAGTTGCGCGCAAAATCCGGCGGCGTGCAAATCGGCGCCCAGTCCGCGTACGGCGGCGCCGATGCGGCCGGTTCGGAGTCCGAACCCGCGCGCCGACTGCGCCAGGCGCGCGAGATGCTCGAGGCCAAACTCATCAGCGATTCGGAATTCGAGTCGATAAAGGCGAAGATCGTTTCAGGACTTTGAACCCCCGAGGAACCTGTCGGACAGGCTCCTACCCCAACAGGTACGCGAAGTAGCTGTTGCGCAGCCGGTTCAAGGGATCCGTGCGCTGGCGCAGCGCGCGAAACAGCTTGGCCCGCTCGCCGAAGGCTTTCGCGACATGCTCCGGCTGCAGGGCCCGCGACTGGTTGAAGGTCGGTACGCCGCCGTGCGCGGATGCAAAGTCATTGAAGTCGATGAGGAAGTCATCCCAGCCCTGCTCCCCGCTGGAGGAGGGTTCCAGGGTGAACATCGGCCCCGTATAGCTCGCACTGAACAAGGAACCGCGGTCCTGGTGCAGGCGGCTCGCCCCGCTGACGACGTTGCCGCGATATCGGTGCTGTTTATAGTAGGCCTTGCAGAACGCGAAATATTCGCTCAGCAGCCGCGGATAGTCGGCTTGGGGAAAGGCCCAAAGACTATACGTATGACGTGCCTTCCAGGCCTCCTTCGGCATGTCGCGCATCCATTCATGCGAATACATCGTGACGCCGCGGGTGCCGCCGCTCAGCGCGCGATGCATGCCCGACAGGACCGCGTTGCGCAGGCCGGGGGCCGCCAACACGCTGCCGACCGTCGAACCGAAGGCGGGCAGCACATTGCGCATCACCGACTGTTTGATTTGCCAAATTCCCGAACGGCTGATGGCTGCGGATTCATCGAGCGTCCGGTGCTCGAGCGTGATCCGATCGTGAAACGGCGAAACATGCAGCCGCAGGGCGCCGGGCGCCTCGGCCAGTCCGGCGTAGCGGGAGCTAAATTCCTTCAAGGTCATGACTTGGTAGTCGATCTTGACCGCCGTCAGCGGCCGCACGCGCAGCACCACCTCGTGCACGACGCCCAGCAAGCCGAAACTGGAACGCAGCACGCGCATGAGGTCGCGCTCGCGTTCCGAAATGTTCATCTGCTTGCCCTGCGGGGTGATCATTTTCACTTCCGAGACGCAGGACGACAGCTGCGCCATGCCATCGCCGTAGGAGGCTTGCGGCAAGGTGGTCACGGCCATCGCGCCCAAGGAAATCCGGCCCATTTCCGGTGTCAGCGGCAGCTCCTGCCCGCGTTCGGCCAGCGCTTTGGCCAGGTCGCTGACGCGCACGCCCGCCTGGGCACGCACGCTGTGTTCGCCGAATTCCAAGATGCGATCGAGTCCGCCGGTGTCGACCGTGGTTCCACCGTCGCCGCCCACGCAGCGGGTCTGCGAGTAGTCGGCGCCGACCATGCGGATCGGTGTCGGGTAACTCTTGGTCTTCTCAAGAAGACTTGGCAGGTCCTCGAAACGCTTTAGGCGCAGCACGAGCCGCGGCCGCCGATAAATGCCTGACGAATCCGCGCCCCGCGGATCAATGACTTTGTTTACCATGTGCTTCCCCCCGGAAGACTCAAACAAGCCTTAAGAAACGCTTGGCTGTTGGGGGGCACAAAACCGGGTGGTTTCGGCTGCGCGTGTGCGCTTTGAGATTCACTGGCGACCCCGCTATCGTCTGGCTTTCCTAAGAAAGCCCCTTAGACCGGTGGTTTTGCGTCCCCGCCTTTCAGCGGGTTTGCCCTTAAACAGCTGGCAATACTATGCGATGGGCTTCAAGCCTTGTAAAGGGGTATTTCAGCGGGCGGCTGTAGGACCATTTATGGCGTCTTATCCCATCAAAAGCAGGGTTTCCGCGTGCTCGACAGCCTCCGGGGTGCCATAAACCACCACCACGTCCCCCTCCTTGAACACGGTATCGGGGCCGGGGTCGCGGCCGACGATGCCGTCGCGCCGCACGGCGTTCACCGTGGCGTGCGAGCCGCGCGCGGCAAGCTCGGTAATGCTGCGTCCCACCGCCCAGGCATTGGGCGGCAGAATGACACTGTGCAACTCCTCACGGAAGGCATGGGTTTGGTCCAAATGCTCTGCTTCCGCATCCCGGAAGTACTGCCGCAGCATGCTGTAGCGGTGGCTGCGGATGTCGTTCACGGTGCGAAGCACCTGTCCGACCGGCAGCTTTACCAGCAGCAGCAGATGCGAGAGCAGCATGAGGCTGGCTTCGAAAGTCTCGGGCACGACTTCCGTCGCGCCGGCAGCCTGCAGCTCCGTAAGCTTGGTATCGTCCTGGGTGCGCACCAGTATGGGCACGTCGGCGCGCACCTCGCGCACCGAGCGCAAGATGCGCAATGCCACGTCGGGATTTGCGAAAGTGACGACCACCACGCTGGCATGCGCGAGGCCGACATTTTCCAGCACCTTGACCTGGCCGGCGTCGCCGTATACCACCGGATCGCCGGCCTGCCTTCCTGAGCGAATGCGGTGAGGGTCTACATCCAGCGCAATGTATTCAAAGCCGGCCCGCTCCAGAACCCGCGCGATGTTTTGACCGACACGGCCAAAGCCGCAGATCACCACGTGTTCGCGTTCGGCGGCGGCCAGCGTGATGCGCTCCTGGCGCATCGCCTCCGTGAGGGGGTTTCCGGTCTCGTGCAAGATGATGCGGGTGATGCGCCGATTGTGGCGGATGATCAGCGGCGACAACACCATGCTCAAGACCGTGGCCGCGAGCAGCGGCTGCACGATGGCAGGATCCAGAAATTCCTTGCGCAGCAAGAGAATCAACAGGGCAAAGCCGAATTCGCCGCCTTGCGCAACGATGACGCCGGTGCGCAAGGATTTGAACCAGCTTTTGGTGGCGGGTTTTGCCGCCACCGCAACTACCGCTGCTTTCAGCAGCAGCATGCCGAGCAATATCGCCGTTACCAGGGGCAAATCCCGCAACAGCAAACCGACGTCGAGCATCATTCCGACCGTGATGAAAAACAAGCCCAGGAGCACTTCGCGGTAGGAGCGAATCGTGGCTTCGACCTGATGCCGGAACTCGGTTTCCGCCAGCATCATGCCGGCGAGGAACGCGCCGAGCGCGAGCGACAGGCCCACCGCGTGAGTTGCCCAAGCCGACGCCAGCACCGCAAGCAAAACGGCCAGCGAGAACAGCTCGGCGGATCGCACCGAGGCGATCATGAGAAACAGCGGCCGCAGCAGCCATCTGCCGGCCGCCAACACCAGCATCAGGCTGAGCGCTGCGATGCCGATGGCGCCCAAGATATGCGGCGCGTCGACCGCACTGCCGCTCAAGACCGATACCAAGGCAAGCAGCAACGGAAAGCTCAAGTCCTGAAACAGGCAGATCGCCACGGCGAGCCGGCCGTGAGTGCGGTTGTTCTCGGACTGTTCCGTCAACTGCGCAATGATGATGGCGGTGGAGGACATGGCCACAGCGCCGCCGATCACCACCGCAACGGCCGGTGAAACATCCAAGAACAGAACGGCGCCCGATGCCACGATACCGACCGTGATCAACACCTGTGCGCCGCCGACTCCCAGCACTTCCCAGCGCATGGCCACCAGCCGCGGCAGCGAGAACTCCAAGCCCAAGGTGAACACCAGGAACACCACGCCGAAGTCGGCGAGCAGCTGCGTGGTCTCGTTGTCGGCGGCGAGCGCGAGCGCATGCGGTCCCAGCAGCATGCCCACCGCGAGATAACCCAAGATCGCCGGCAACGCCAGCTTGCGCACCGCTGCGACCACGCACACCGATGCGGTCAGCAGAATCAGGATCTGTAACAGCGGATCGCTATGTCCCATTGCCTGCTAGCATATCGTTATGAGTGCAACCACGACGGCTCAGTTGTCGCTCTCGCAATCGGGCGACGGTTCGCGCCTGAGCTTGAGCGGCGATTGGTCTCTGGCGTCGATGCCGAGCGTCGAAGCGCAGCTTAAAAGCTTACCCGTGACGCTGCATGGCAATTTGGTCTGCGACTGGAGCGGCGCGCAGACGCCCGGCATCAGTCCGGTGTGGGTCCTGCTGCGCCGCCTGGCGCAAGCTGCAACGCTCGATGTGAGCCATACCGGCAATCCGCCGCATTTTTTGCAGCTGCTGCGGAAGCTGCACGTCGAACGGCAAGCGGCCTACGGTGCTCAATCTACCGAACCCAGCTTGGAACGTCTGGTCGGCAAGCTTGGACGGTGGTCCGTGCTGCAGGGCGTACATGCGCGCGGCGTGATCGTCTTCCTGGGGCGCATTGCCGTGGTTGTAGGCCAGGCATTCTCCCGCCGTCGCGCCTGGCGCATCTCCTCGCTGGTCCGGCATATCTATGAGACCGGCATCACGGCGATTCCCATCGTCGCCTTGATCGCATTTCTGATCAGCGTGATCGTGGCGTATCTCGGCGCACAGCAGCTGTCGCGTTTCGGCGCCGACATATTTGTCGTGGATCTGGTGACCATTGCCACGCTGCGCGAGATGGGCGTGCTGCTGACGGCAATCATCGTCGCGGGCCGGTCGGGCAGCGCTTTCGCCGCGGAAATCGGCGTCATGCAGCTGAATGAGGAAACCGACGCGCTGCGCGCCATGGGCATGAATCCCGTCGAGTTGCTGGTGGTGCCGCGGGTGCTCGCTCTGGTTGTCGCACTTCCCTTGCTGACCATCATCGCCGACGCCATGGGCTTGGCCGGCGGCGGACTTCTTTCGTTGATCAACCTGCACATTCCATTGCCGCAATTTACCGCGCGGCTGCGCGAATCGCTGTCTCCCACCACATTTTGGGCCGGGCTGGTCAAGGCACCGGTGTTCGCGATTCTCATTGCCATGGTCGGCACGTATCGGGGCATGCAGGTGCGCGACTCGGCGCGCGAGCTCGGCCGTTTGACGACGGTGGCGGTGGTGCAGTCCATTTTCATGGTGATTTTGGCGGATGCGTTGTTCGCCGTGCTGTTCGTGCAAATCCATTTTTAGGAGCCTGTCTTAGGTATGCTGGACCCGGACTTCAATCCCGTGATTCGCGTGCGCGGCTTGCAGAACCGGTTCGGCACGCAAGTCGTCCACGACGGGCTGGATATGGAAGTGCGGCAGCAGGAGATATTCGGCGTGGTGGGAGGATCCGGAGCCGGCAAATCGGTCCTGCTGCGCTCGATTCTGGGGCTGCGCCGGCCCGATGGCGGCGTGGTCGAAGTGTACGGCCGCGACGTGGAAAGCCTCGCGGCATCGGATCGAAGCAGCCTGGTGCAGAGCTACGGCGTGACTTTCCAAAATGGCGCGCTGATCAGCTCTCTGACCGTGGCTCAGAATGTTCAACTGCCCCTGCGCGAGCACTATGCCCTGTCTGAGCAAACCTTGGACGAACTGGCGGAGATGAATTTAAGTTTGGTGGGCTTGCCGCCGGATGCGGGAGCGAAGTTTCCTGCGCAGCTGTCCGGTGGAATGATCAAGCGCGCGGCGCTCGCGCGTGCGCTGGCACTGGAGCCGAAGCTCCTGTTCCTCGACGAGCCCACGGCGGGTCTCGATCCGATTTCCGCCACGGCCTTCGATGAGCTACTGTTGTATCTACACTCGCAATTGCGGCTCACGGTTGTCATGATTACCCACGACCTCGACACCTTGTTCCAAACCTGCAGCCGGGTCGGGGTGATCATCGATGGGCGCATGATCAGCGACACCCTGCAAGGCTTGCTGAAGAACCCGAATCCCTGGATCCAGGAATATTTTCACGGGCCGAGGGCACGGGCCGCCGAGATGGAAGCGGCGGGCGGGGAATCGCATGGATAGAGATGCGAATTACGTCGCGGTCGGCGCCTTCGTGCTGCTGGTCGTCGCCATGGCCGTGTCGTTCGTATTCTGGTACACGGACCAGCAGGACAAGCGCAGCTATCAGCGCTACGAGATCTATTTTCCGGGCTCGGTCAGCGGCCTTACCGCCGGCAGTCCCGTGCGCTACCTGGGGGTCGATGTGGGCAAGGTCGTGCGCATCAAGCTCGACCCCCAGCAGCACAAGACCGTGCAGGTGATCGCCGATATCGATTCGACGGCGCCCATCGATGACCGCACCCGAGCCTCTTTGAGCCTGCAGGGTGTGACTGGACTGCTGTTCGTCGACTTGGAGCAGGACCCGAAGGCGGAGTCGACCGGCGTCATGGCGCAAGGACAAAATTACCCGATGATTCGTTCACGCAGGTCCGATTTCGATGTGTTGCTGAGCAATCTGCCCGAATTGACCACGCACCTGGTGGAATTGGCGGATCACTTCAACAATATCTTCAGCGATGAGAACGTCCGTGCCCTCAAAGAGACGCTCGACAATGCGCGGCTCGCCAGCGAGCGTCTGCCCGGCACGGTGCGCGAGGTGCAGCAGCTGGTGGCGGACGTGCGCCGCACGACTCAGGAGGTTCAAGGCACGGTGGCGGAATTGCGCGGCGTCATCACCGACGCGTCGCCGGATCTCAAGACGGCATTTGCCAATATCCGCCAGATCTCCGACAACCTTGCGAAGACCACGACGCGGCTAAACGCGTTCGTGGCGGAGAATGAACCGGGGTACTCGCGCTTCTCCAAACAGAGCCTGCCGGAGTTCGAGCAGCTGCTGCGGGAGAGCCGCCAAGCCGTGCGGGATTTCCGCGATCTATCGCGCAGCCTGAAGCAAAATCCCTCGCAGCTGATTTACGAGTCCACCTACCGCGGACTCGAGGTGCCCAAGTGAGCCGCGCCGCGCCGTTGGTTTTATTGAGCCTTGCCCTGGCGAGTTGCGCAGGATCGCTGTTCAAGAACAAGGCCGCGCCGCCCACCATGTACCGGCTGTCGCCGGCGGCGAATTCATCGCCCGCGGACCCCGCAAGCGAAGGGCGCCCGACCGACCTCGCCGTGCTCAGGCCCCGCGTGCGCACAGGCTTGGACACCGATCGCATCGCCGCGCTCTATCCGGACCGGCGCATGGACTACTTTGCGGACGTGCGCTGGAGCGGCCCGCTCGATGCGGTTCTGCAGGAATTGGCGGTGCAGGAGTTTCACGTAAATTCAAGCTTGCGGCACGTCAGCGCCGATGCGTCGGTATTCGCCAGCCCCTACTGGCTGGAAATCGAGGTTACGGACTTTCAGGCGGAATATTCCGCCGCCGGCGGCGCGCCGATCGTGCACGTGCGGCTTCAGGCGCGTATCGGCAATGCCGCCGATCGCCGGGTCTTGGCACGCTTCGAGCCTGACGTGCATGAAGCGGCGGCGGATAATCGCATGAGCGCCATTGTCGATGCCTACAATCGCGCCGCGGACAAGGCGCTTACCGAAATTGCGCAGGGCGCGGCCCAAACCCTCGCCGCCAAGGCTGTCAGCGCGCCTGATCCTTGACGCGAAGCCGGGAGGGGTTCTGAACTATCGGGAGCAGCGTAGAGCGGCGTCGCATCGGTCTCGCGGTCTATCCATCGGTCGGTCGCTGAGACCAACCGGCGGCGAATCTTCGAAGTCTCGCTGGCGTCCGTAGGGAATGACGATCGACATATGCGGCGATGAGGCCAGAATGATGCAGATGAAGATGGAGCATGGTGTACTACGATCTACTCGGCCGCCATGCGCGTCAGGGGGGCCGAACGATGACCGCAAGCCACAGCGGCGCTGAGGCTCGCCGCGCGCCGGTTTCCGTCCTGGTGCTCCTTGTAGGCACATTCATGGCGGTGCTCGACTTCTTCATCGTCAATATCGCCATTCCCGGCATGCAGCGCGGCTTGCGTGCCAGCGATGCAGAGATCGAACTCGTCGTTGCAGGTTACGCCGTCGCTTATGGATCGGCCCTAATCATCGGCGGCAGGCTGGGAGACCTTTTTGGCAGAAAGCGCGTATTCCTGCTCGGTGTCGGACTCTTCACGGCCTCCTCGGCGATCTGCGGATTCGCGCCGAACGCGGAGATTCTCATTGTCGGGCGGCTTGCCCAGGGCCTCGCCGCGGCATTGCTTTCGCCGCAAGTGCTCGCGATTTTCAGCGCCGAACTCGATGCGGCTGCCAAGAAGCAAGCGCTAGTTGCCTATGGCTTCGTCATGGGCATCGCGTCGGTCTTCGCACAGGTTTTCGGTGGACTGCTGATCGGCCTCAATCCGCTCGGAGCCGGTTGGCGCGTCTGTTTCCTGATCAATGTGCCAATCGGGCTGATTGCCATGGCCCTGACCGCCCGCATGACGCCCGAATCGCGCGCTCCCACGACATCGCAGCTCGATGTGTTCGGAATGCTTCTCATCCTGGCCGCACTCGCGGCTCTCACGCTGCCTCTAATCGAAGGTCAGCAGCACAGCTGGCCGGAATGGGACTTCATTCTCCTGGCAGGCTCCGTTCTCCTCTTTCTGGCTTTCTCGGGATGGGAAATGCGCAGCAAACGCCGCGGCGCGGTACCACTCGTGGATTTCGAGTTGTTCCACGAGCGCTCCTTCACGGTAGGACTCCTTGCCCAGCTCGTCTTCTATATGAGCATGGCGGGCTTCTACCTGGTTCTTGCCATCTACCTGCAACTAGGCCGCGGACTCACGCCGCTGCAAGCGGGCTTGATCTTCATCGCGAACGGCGCCGGCTATCTTTGCACATCCAGTCAGGTCGGATGGATCGCAAAGCACCTCGACCAGCAAATCATCGCGCTTGCAGGGCTCATACGTGCAATTGGATTGGGCGTACTCCTATTCACCATCGTCAAAATTCGCAACGAAGGCTCGTCATTGTGGCTTGTCCCAGGATTATTCCTCAATGGCGCGGGAACCGGCCTTGCCGTATCGCCGCTGGCCTCTACAGTTCTGTCGCGCATAGGCGGCAGTCATGCCGGCGCGGCGTCTGGCGTCCTTACGACCGGCCTGCAAGTCGGCAACGCAATTGGCGTGGCTCTGATCGGTGTGATTTTCTACGCCACCCTGCGACAAGCTCCGTCGAATTATGCGCACGCCTTCGGCTCCGCTCTTATCTACCTTGTCGCTCTGAGCGTTGGGCTAATGGGCTTAGTGCAACTGCTGCCCTCGCGAGGGTCGGAGCAGCCGCCGCGATCTCCGGCATGAGCGCGCGATGCCGCAGCTTGCTTCAATTTGGATAGTCGTCGCAAAAAAGGGGGAACGAACATGAGTAGTCAATCCGGTTTTGCTTCGGTGCTTCATGCCGCGGGCCCAGCTCCTGAGCGAGCGGAAAAACTCAACCTGTATGGCCAGCTGATTGGGGACTGGGATGCCGACATCACCGCGCACTCACCTGATGGCAAATCATATCCGGGCCAAGGTGAAATACATTTCGGGTGGATTCTGCAAGGCCGCGCCATACAAGACGTCTGGATGATTCCGCCACTCAAGGAGCGTAAGCCTGGTGCAACGCCGATGCCGGTTGCCGGAAATTGGTACGGTACGACGCTGAGAATTCACGATCCGGCGATGGATGCGTGGCGAATCTATTGGATAGATCCGGCCACGAACGCGTACCGATATCAGATTGGCCGCCAAGATGGCAAAGATATCGTACAGGAAGGGAACACCGAGGCTGGAACGCACTCGCGATGGAGATTTACGGAGATCACGCGTGACTCGTTCCGCTGGCTGGCCGAGACGTCGGCTGATGGCAAGACATGGGCGCTGGTAGTCGAGATTAGAGCGCGCCGTGTTTCCATGTGAAGAGCGATACAATCCTGAGCTATTTGAGCCTTGAATGGCCTTGGCCAGCGCCTTCCAGATCAGCCGCCGGCCGCCTCGATGGCGGTGCCGATTTCCATCCATTGATTCTCGAGATAGCCTAAGTCGCGCTCGAGATTCGCGCGGCGCATCGCAAGCCGTTGCTGCGAGGGGTTGGCGGCGGCTTCAGCCTCGAGCAACGCACGTTCGGCCGCGACCGCGGCAATGCGCGACTCGACCTGCTGGAGCTGCCGACGGAGGCGGGTCAAGGAGTCAGGGCGCGCAGACTTCTTGCCGGAAGCGACGGCTTTGGCGGCCGCCGATCTTCCCGCCGGCGCCGCTTGCTGCACGGAGCCGCGGGAGCGCAGCCATTGCTGATAATCGTCAAGGTCGCCGGCGAACTCGCGTACTTTGCCGTCCGCCACCAACCACAACGAATCGGCGACCGACTTGATCAGATGCCGATCGTGCGATACCACGACCAGGCCGCCTTCGAAACTTTGCAACGCGACGGTCAAGGCCTGGCGCATTTCGATGTCCAAATGATTGGTCGGTTCGTCCAGCAGCAGCAAATTGGGACGCCGTGCGACGAGCAGCGCGAGGGTGAGGCGCGCCTTCTCGCCGCCGGAGAATCGGGCCACGGGTTCGAACGCGCGGTCGCCCTCGAAGCCGAAGCGGCCCAAGTGGTCGCGGATTCTCTGCTCATCGCCTTGTGCATAATCAGGACCGCCGAGATTTCGCAGATGCCAGAAGGCGTCGCAGTCGGGCTTTAGCTGCTCCAATTGCTGCTGCGCGAAGTAGCCTATGGCTAAATCCGGCGCGGCCGCGCGCCTTCCGGCGAGCGGCGCCGACTCTCCTGCCAACAGCTTGGTCAAGGTGGATTTGCCGGCGCCATTGGGACCCAGCAGGGCGATGCGGTCCAACGGCCCGATCGATACATTGATGCCGCCGACGATTCGAACACCGGCGTACCCGCACGCGCCGCCCTCCATCGTGACCAGCGGCCGCGGCGTTTTTAAGGGTTTTGAAAATTCGAACTCGAACGGACTGTCGACGTGCGCCGGCACGATGCGCTGCATCCGCTCGAGCATTTTCAGGCGGCTCTGCGCCTGCCGCGACTTGGTGGCGGAGGCGCGAAATCGATTCACGAAACCGGTGATCTCCGCGATCCGCTTCACCTGCCGCGCGTGCAGAACCGCCAGCTGCGCCAGCTCCTCGGCGCGCTTCTGCTCGAACTGCGAGTAGTTGCCGGCGTAGGCGCGAATGCCGCGATTCTCGATGTGCAAAACGCGGTCGATGATGGCATCCAGGAATTCGCGGTCGTGCGAGATCATCAGCAACGTGCCCGGGTAGGCCGTCAGCCATTCCTCCAGCCACACGATCGCATCGAGGTCCAAATGATTGGTGGGCTCGTCGAGCAGCAGCAGGTCGGCGCGGGAACACAGCGCACGCGCCATCGCGAGGCGCACGCGCCAGCCGCCGGAAAACTCGCCGACGGCGCGTTCATGGTCGGGCGTTTGGAAGCCGAGGCCGTGCATGATGGCCGCGGCGCGCGCTTTGGCCCGATAACCGTCGATGGCTTCCAGCGAGGAATACTGCTCGGCCAGCCTCATCGCCGCATCGCTTCGTTCGGCGTCCTCGATGGCGGCTTGGATTTTACGAAGTTCGGCGTCGCCGTCCAGCACGAATTCGATTGCCGAGCGGGAGCTTGCGCCGATCTCCTGTTCGACATGCGCGATTTTAATCGCCGCAGACAGCTCGATGTCGCCGCGGTCCGGCGCAAGCTCGCCCAAGACTGCGGCAAACAGACTCGATTTCCCGGTGCCGTTGGCGCCGGTGACGCCGACCTTGTTGCCGCGAAAAACCGTGAAATTGACCTGCTCGAACAGCGCCTGCGGGCCGCGCCGCAGCGTGAGGTCCCTCGCGCTCAGCATCGAGACTAGGAGCCTGTCTGCCGGGTTACGACGAGAGGCGCATCGGCCGCAGCACGGTCGGCGCGCACAGGTCGCTGTGATGCGGCGTGCCGCCCTCCTGGCCGGCGAGAATCCCCAGCAATTTATTCGCTTCCATGGCGTCGCCGAACAGCCGGCCCTGGGCGTAGTAGCAACCGTGGGCGCGCAGGAACTCGAGCTGCTGGGCCTCCTCCACGCCTTCCGCGATGACTTCGAGATCCAGGCTCTTTCCCATGTCGATGATGGTGCGCACGATGGCGGCGTCGTTGGTGTCCACTGCGACATCGCGTACGAATGACTGATCGATTTTCAACGTGCCGATGGGAAATTGCTGCAAGGCGGACAGTGAAGAATAACCGGTGCCGAAATCGTCGATGGCGAGGCTCAAGCCCATGGCATACAGCTCGTTCAGCAAGCCGATCGTGCGCTTCGGATCGGTCATCAAGGTGGTCTCGGTCACTTCCAGCTCGAAGCAAGTCGGCGACACGCCGTGCTTGCGGAATACGCTGCGGCAGCGCGATATGAAACTCGATTGTTTGAGCTGGCGCAAGGAGAGATTGATGGCTATTCGACCGGGGTGAGGCACGACCTTCTGCCATTCTCGATAGTCGGAGCAAACGCGATTCAACACCCACTCGCCGATGTCCAATATCAAGCTGGTTTCCTCGGCGAGAGGAATGAAATGCGACGGCGAAATGTCGCCGTGGCCCGGAAGCCGCCAGCGCAGCAGTGCCTCCGCGCCGACCACGCGCCCGGTGCGCAGATCCACTTTCGATTGATACAGAATCACCAGCTCGTCGCGCTCCAGTGCGCGCCGCAGCTTGCTCTTCAACATCAATCTCTCCACGGCCGCGGCATTCATGCTGGGCACGTAGAAGGCGCACGAGTTGCCGCCGTTCTGCTTCGAGTGATACATCGCTGCATCGGCGTTGCGGATCAGGTCGATCACATTTTCGGCATCGTAGGGACAGATCGCGATACCGGCACTGGCCGTAAGGTAGACCTCTTGCTGGTTGACGTAGAACGTACGGCTGATTTCATCGAGCAGGGTTCTGGCCAAGGTGCCCAGGGCGGCACGATTATCCGTATCCACCGGCAGATCATCGATGAACATCGCGAACTCATCGCCCGCAAGCCGGCCGATCACCGCGTCCTTGCTCAAGTTGCGCGTCAGCCGCTCGCTCAATATCTCCAGCGTGCGGTCGCCCGCGGCGTGGCCGAAGGTGTCGTTCACTTCTTTGAACCGGTCCAGGTCAAGGTATAGAAGCGCGAGCGAGCGCTGATTGCGCCGCGCACGCGCGATGGCCTGCTGCAGCAGATGCTGGAACTGCATGCGGTTCGGCATCTTCGTGAGCGTGTCGTAGCGCGCCAGATAGCGGATGCGCCGTTCGGCGCGCTTGCGCTCCGTGATATTGCGCGCCACGTAGATATTGCCCTGGAACTGCGGGTCTTCCGAGTCGATCGCCGAACTCGCCATGGAGACCGGAATGGTTTGACCGCTGGCCGTACGCAGCACTGTTTCGCGCGCTTCCTGCGCTGAGTGCGTCGGGTCAAAGGCGTTGCGATGCACCTCATCGATGAAGCCCAGCAGCGGCTTGCCGATCAGTTCGTCGGATGAACGGCCGAGCAGCAGCTGCGCGGCCTCGTTGCAGCTCTTGACGATGCCGTCGGGCGAGGTGACGAATACCGCATCGCTCAAGCTGTTGAGGACGGTATTGAGGTAGTTCTTGGTAATCGTCGTTTCGTTCAAGTTCTGGCGCATGCGCTCCAGCGCGAATTGCAGATCGCCGAGTTCGTCGCGGCGCACCACGGCGAGCGGACGGGTGTAGTCGCCGTCGCCGATGCGATCGGCGCTTTTCACCAGCGCCGCAATGGGTCCCGAGAGCCTGCGAGCGATCAGCCACGCCCCGAGCAGCCCCAATATGAAGAGCGGCACGGTGATGACGGTGAACACGCCGCGGATGCGCTTGGTCTGCATTCCCTGCTTGCTGAGCAACTGCGCGCGGATGCTCAAGAGAGTTTCCTGCATTTCGGCGCGGCTCATCCAAATCTCAAGACTTCCCAAGCGCGGCAACTCGGTGCGCAGGACGTAGGGACCCGAGCTGGTCGGGCGAGCCTCGGGATTGCTGCCCGAGTAGAGAATTTCGTCGCGCGCGCCCCACACCTCGACCCGTTCGATGTCGCGCTCATCGAGCAGTCTGGCCGCTACGGCGGCCACGGCGGCGTTGTTGCCCTCTTTGAGCGCAGGGGTGAGGGAGGTGCTGGTGATATTGCTCAGCGACTTGGTACGCGCCTCGAGGTCGGCCTCCAGCTTTTGCTCCACTGTGGCGTAGGTCAGCTGGTTGGCGTCGGAGGTGTTTACGCGGTGCTCGTAGTACGCCAAGCCGCCTAAAATCAACGCGAGCACCGCGCTAACCCCTAGTGCTAACAGCAAATAGCTGGTTTTAAGGCTTCGCGCCATTGACTGTCTGTTCCCCCCGTCTCCTGGGCGGCAATCATACCTGTTCAGGCCAACCCCCATAAGGGGCGAGGGTACAATCACACCTCATGACGGGTTTATATGCGCATTGATATCTATTCCGACACGGTCTGTCCTTGGTGTTACTTGGGCAAGCGTCGCTTCGACCTTGCGGTCGCGACTCGTCCGCAATACGAACCGGTGGTCTTCTGGCGGCCGTTCGAGTTGAATCCCGACGTGCCGGTCGAGGGCGTGGACCGCGAAACTTTCATGGCGGCGAAGATGCCGGACCAGGCGCGCTTGGAGCAGGCGCACGCGGAGCTGGAGCGCCAAGGGGAAGCCAGCGGAATTCATTTCCGCTTCGACTTGATCAGCCGCGTCCCCAACACCAGAAGGTCGCACATTTTGATGGCGCATGCAGCGCGGCGCGGGTTGCAGGCCGCCGTCAAGGAGCGAATCATGCGCGCCTATTTCGAGGAGGGCTGCGACATCGGCGACCCCGAGGAACTCGTACGCTTAGGGTCAGAAGTGGGCCTGGGCGCCGCGGACGCACGCAATGCGCTGATATTGCGGGTGGGACAGGATGGCGTGGTGGCCGCCGAACGCCATGCTGCCGTATTGGGAATCACGGGTGTGCCGACTTATATTTTCGACGGCCAATACACGATTTCCGGCGCCCAAGAAGTCGGCATATTCGCGCGTGTGTTCGATCAAGTCGCCGAGTTCGCCTCTTCTCACGGTGTTGCTTCGTGAACGATGGCGAGCTCACGGGGCAAGTGCGCACGCACATAGCCGAGGTGGCCGATCCCAACTGCCTGTTGCACGCGCAAGCGGTACGGCCGTTCCTCAATTTGCGCCGCGCCGCCCTGGCGGATGGTATCGACTTGGCGCCCGTGAGCGGTTTTCGGGATTTCGACCGCCAACTCAGCATTTGGAACGGCAAGTTCAGCGGCGCAAGGCCGATGTACGACGCCGCGGGGGACAAGCTCGATGCCTCAGGTCTAGCGCCCCGGGAACTCGTCGAGGCGATTTTGCTCTGGTCGGCGCTGCCGGGCGCCAGCCGCCATCACTGGGGCACGGATATTGACGTGATCGACGGCAAGGTGAGCGCGAAAGGGCATGGCGACAAACTGACGCGTGCCGCTTTTGCGTCGGGCGCAGCCTTTGCGCGGCTCGATGAGTGGCTCGAGGTCAACGCGGCACGCTTTGGTTTCTTTCGTCCGTTTCAGGGCGTGCGCTCGGGCGTGCAAGCGGAACCGTGGCACTTGAGCTTTGCGCCCATTGCGGAAAAGGCCCGGCAACGCCTGAGTCCGCAAGTCCTGCGGACGGCGATCGCATCCGCTCCGCTACTGGGAAAGGAGGTCGTGCTTCAGCATCTTCAGGAATTGCATGCGCGCTACGTTGCCGCGATTGATCTGCCTTGAGAACTGCTGCCTCGTTCGGCGCTTAGGCCCAGAGGGCCTTCAATCGATCCAACATCAAGCCGCGCACCTGGTTGATCTGCGTGTCTTCGGACGTGAACAGCGGCGGGTTACGCCGCAGCATCGGCCAGCGTTCGGTGCGCAGGACGCGGTGCAGGTAGCCCACATTGCGTTCGATGGCTTCGAGATAGGGATTCTTGCCCCCGAACAGACACTCGAGGTAGCGGTAAGCGTGTTCGAACTCGCCTTCGAGGCGTGCCACGAACGTTTCGCGCACGAACTCGGGCGTCTGGCGCAAAAGGTCCAGACCTGAGCTGTAGCGCACTCGCAGCGATCCATCGACGCCCGTGGCGGTGGCGATGCCGCCCAGCACGAATTCCGGGTAGAGCCGGTCGCGGCATTTCTCGAGGTAGCAGCGGTCGGCCATTTGCGCGATCAAGTCCGCGGTGCCGAGCAAATGCCCCAGCTTTCGATCCTTGGGATCGGCCAGCTGAATCATGTTGAGCTTGATCTCGTAGCCGGTGAAATGGACGATTCGCGTGGCAACGGGGACCCAGGTTTCCATCCCGATGCTAGGCAGGTAGCGCGCGAGAAAGCGCGCGCTGCGCGTCACGTGGTACAGCGTGAATTCCGCGCCGTTGCTGTGTTGGCGATCGTCGAATTCGCGGATGTAGCCGGCGTCGTGAAACAGCGAGGTCACCAGCGCCATGCCGGCGCGTTCGCCGCCGAAGCGCTGTCGATTCTCGACGCTGCGCTCATAGCCCACCAGCAGCCGCGCCATGGCAAGAGTCATGTCGAGAGAATGCTGGCGATCGTGATACAGCGTATCGACGCCGTGATAGCCCGGCATGCGGCCGGTAAACAGCTTGTCGAAGTCTTCAAAAGCGACCGCGACCTTGTCGAAATACTCCGCGGGCCACGCCGTTGTGAAAAGTTCACGGACCGCGGCACTCACCGCCGCCGTGACGCTGACCTGAACGGAATTCGCGACGTCGTAATCGTTACGCCTGAGGTCGTACATCAGCGGAAGTGTAGGCTCTTGAGGTAAGTGGCGCCACGTGCCTGCTTCTCCTTTGGACGTAGCTCACAGTATTAAGTCAAGCGGCCACGCCGAAATCCGGTATTCAGTAAACTTTAAGACCCCCGAATTTCTGCCGTATGCGCCGCGCGAGCGTGGCATACCCGAGCCAAAAGCCGCACCCCGCTGCGATTGCAACGCCGATGCCGGCGAACACGGGCCACCTTGCCGCCACGGCCGCCTGGATGGCCGCAAGCCCGCGCCCAGCGGTTGCGGCGACGGCGACCGGAGATGATGCCCCCGCCGCATCCAGCTCGGCTTGCTTGGCGGCAAGCTCGCGCTTGAGGCGTTCGACTTCGCTGCGGGCCGCCGCTGCGGCCAACGCGGGCGTCGTGGCTTGGCTGCGGTCCAATTCTTCCTGGAGCTGCTTGACCCGAACGACGGCGGGCTCGTCGGTGGTCAGGAAGGCCGATTTCACCCAACCGGTGGTTCCATCGCCCAAACGCACCTGGGTAAAATCTCCATTCTGCGCCAGGGTCTCCACCCGGGTTCCCGAATGCAGGGTGGCGAGCCGCTGACCCTGGCCGTTCTCCTCGGTATAGACGCCGAGAACCAGCTCATCGCTGACGTAGGCGGTGGCAGCCATGCTCTTGATCGCCAGCAGCGCCAGCAGCAGCGCGGCCAGCGCCTGCACGCCGCGCCCCTTCACGCCGCGATTCCGGTCTGCTTGAGAAGCGGCCGAACGTCAGGCTGGCGTCCGCGAAAGTGCACGAACGCGTCCATCGCATCGATGCTGCCGCCGCGGGCAAGGATGGATTCCCGAAATCGCGCCGCGGTTTTGGCATCGAACACACCGGCTTCCTCGAATGCCTCGAACGCATCGGCGGCCAGCACTTCGGCCCATTTGTAGCTGTAGTAGCCGGCGGCATACCCTCCGGCAAAAATGTGCGCGAAACTAGCCGGCATGCGGTTGAAGGGTGCCGGCGGCACGACGGCGACTCGCCGGCGGACGGCCGCCAGGGTGGCGTCGACATTCGCGCCGATTTTAGGATCGAAGTTGGCGTGCAGTTCGAAGTCGAACGTGGCCAGTTCGATCTGCCGCAACGTATCGAGTGCGGCATTGAAGGTGCGGGTGCCGAGCAGCCGCTGCAGCATGTCGACGGGGAGCGGCTCGCCGGTATCGATGTGTGCCGAAATCAGCGGCAGCACCTCGGCGCGCCAGACGAAATTTTCCATGAATTGACTGGGCAGTTCGACGGCATCCCAGGCGACACCATTGATGCCGGCGATGCTGGGATAGGCCACGCGCGTCAGCATGTGGTGCAGTCCGTGCCCGAATTCGTGAAACAGCGTAATCACCTCGTCGTGCGTCAGCTGGGATGGCAGCGGGGCGACCGGAGCGGTGAAATTGCAGACCAGCTGCGCCACGGGCAGGGCGGTTCCGGACGGCAGCGCTTTGGCCACCACGCATTCGTCCATCCACGCGCCGCTGCGCTTCTCGCTGCGCGAATAAGGGTCGAGAAAGAATCCGGCCACGACTTTGCCGTCTTTGTCGAGCAAGTCGTAGTAGCGCACGCTTTCGTGCCAGACGCTGACATTGGGCCGTTCGCGCACGCTGATGCCATACAAGCGCCGTGTCAGCGCAAACAATCCGTCCAATACCTTGGGCAGGGGAAAATAAGGACGCAGCGCCTCCTGCGATACCTTGAACCGGCTTTCCTGCAGCCGCTCGCTGTAATAGGCCATGTCCCAGGCATTGAGCTTGCGGCCCGCAAACTCTTCCAGTCCCAGGAATTCCTCGCGCGCCGCCGGCCGGCAACGCCGCGCCAGATCCTCCAGGAAGGTCAGCACCTGCTTGCTGCTCTTGGCCATGCGGGTGGCCAGCGCAAAGTCGGCAAAGTTCTGAAAACCCAGCAGTTTAGCCAGCTCATCGCGCAGCGGCAGGATCTGCTCGATGATGAGGTGGTTATTGAAGCGCCCGCCGCTGGGGCCCACATCCGAGGCGCGCGTGATCCAAGCCTCGTAGATGTCGCGGCGCAGCTGCTCGTTTTCGGCGCTGGCCATGATGGTCATGTAGGTGGGTTGATCGAGCTTGAACAGCCAACCGGACTGGTTGGCCTCGCGCGCATCGGCCGCGGCGCGGTCGATCGCATTGCTGGGCAGCCCGGCCAGTTCCGCGCTGTTGCTGACGCTGCGCGTATAGGCGCGGCCCGCGTCGAGCACGTTCTCGGAAAACTTGGTGGCCAAGTGCGCCAGACGCTGTGCGACCTCGCGATAGCGCGTCTTTTGATCGACCGGCAGATCGACGCCGGCCAAGCGGAAATCGCGCAGCGCGTTTTCCAAAAGCTTGCGCTGCGCCGGGTCGAGCGTCGCGCCCTCGGTCTTCAGCACGTGGACATACGCGGCTTGCAGCGCGGTGTTCTGGCCGAGCTCCGAGGAATATTCCGTCAGCAGCGGCACGCATTCGTTGTACGCCCCGCGCATTTCCGCCGAATTCGCGACGGCGTTCAAGTGCGATATGGGGCTGAACACGCGGCTCAGGCGGTAGCTCAGCTCCTCGACCGGCACCACCAGGGAGGCGAAAGTCGATTCAGTCTGCGTCGTTAGTTCCGCGAGGCGTGCGCGATTCTCCGCCAGCACCTTTTCCAGTGCCGGGCGGGCGTGGCGCGCTTCGATTCGCCCGAAGTCAGGCAGCGCGCCGAGTTCCAATAGCGGGTTGTTCACCATTCAATTGTATCATTGGCGCTTGCATCTCCAGCAGGATGAAAACCGCCCCGTGTCTGAGCAAGTATTCGATCTCATCAGCGTCGGCGGCGGCAGCGGCGGCTTGGCTTGCGCGCAGCGCGCGGCCGAGTACGGCGCCAAGGCGGCCGTCATCGAACCGCATCGCCTGGGAGGGACCTGCGTGAACGTAGGGTGCGTCCCCAAGAAAGTCATGTGGAACGCGGCGGGGGTCGCCTTGAGCCTGCACGATGCCGGCGACTATGGCTTCGACGTCAAAGTGGGGATGAGCAACTGGGCGGAATTGAAGCGCAAGCGCGATGCCTACGTGCTGCGCTTGAACGGCATCTATGAACGCAATCTCAGCGCAAAGGGCGTGGCGTATGTGCGCGGCGCCGCGCGATTCGTGGACGCCCACAGCGTCGAGGTGGACGGCCGGCGTTTCAGCGCGCGCCACATGGTGATTGCGACCGGCGGCAAACCGATGCTGCCGCAAATTCCCGGAGCGCTATTGGGCATCAGCTCCGACGGTTTTTTTGAACTCGAAGCGCTGCCGCAGCGGGTTGCCGTCGTCGGCAGCGGCTATATCGCCTGCGAATTGGCCGCATCCTTTCAGGAGCTTGGCAGCCAGGTGCAGCAGTTCATCCGCAAGGATCGCTTGCTCACGAACTTCGATGTGATGCTGGGAAAATCCCTGATGCGGGAAGTCCGCGCCCAAGGAATGATCATTCATGAGCGCGCGGCGGCGGCTGCGGTACGCGAAGAATCCGGCAAGAAGACGTTGGCGGCGGCCGACGGGCGCGAGTTCTCAGGATTCGATTGCGTGCTGTGGGCGATCGGCCGCGAAGCCAGAGTTGCGGGCTTGGATCTGGACAAGGCCGGAGTTGCGCTCGACGACGGCAACTATGTGATAACCGACGGCTTTCAGAATACGAATGTAAGCGGCGTGTATGCGATCGGCGATGTCACAGGTCGGGCGGCATTGACGCCTGTGGCCATCGCCGCCGGCAGACGCTTGAGCGATCGGCTGTTCGGCGGCAAACCGGAACGGCACCTGGACTACAACATGATTCCGACGGTTATTTTCACGCACCCGCCGATCGGCACCGTCGGTGCCAGCGAAGCGGAGGCTCGCGCCCAGTATGGCGAGGCGGTGAAAGTGTATGTTGCCGACTTCACGCCGATGTACCACGCCCTGACCACGCGAAAAACCCGTACGGACATGAAACTGGTGTGCGTGGGTCCTGAGCAGCGCATCGTGGGCTGCCACATCTTGGGCAGCGGCGCCGATGAAATGCTGCAGGGATTTGCCGTGGCGATTCGCATGGGCGCCACCAAGGCCGATTTCGACGACACCGTGGCCATTCATCCGACCAGCGCCGAAGAATTGGTCACGATGCGTTAAGCGTGTTGCGCCAATGCCTCGAGCGCGGGCCCGGTGTCCGGACGGATGCCGCGCCAGAGCAGGAACGACTCCGCCGCCTGTTCGACCAGCATGCCCCACCCCTTGGTGGTGCGGGCCGCGTGTAGAGATTTCGCCCACAAAGTAAACGGGGTATGCCCGCGGCCATAGGCCATGTCGTAGCAGATGCTTTCTTCGCCCACGAGACCTACCGGCATCACCGGCATTTCCCCTTGCAGGCTCGCCGAAGTCGCATTGATGATGAGATCGTAAGGCGGCCCCTCGACCTCGGCGAAACCGCAGCCGGATATTTCGCCCAGGTCGGCAAATTCCGCGGCGAGCTCGCGGGCCCGCTCCGGCGTGCGGTTGGCGATGATCACCTGGCTCAGCTCGCGCTCCATCAAGGATCCGAGTATGCCGCGAACCGCGCCGCCGGCGCCGAGAATGAGCACGCGCTTGCCCGCTAACGCTATCCCTAAATTGTTCTCCAGATCCGCCATCAGCCCCAAGCCGTCGGTGTTGTCGCCGAGCAGCGATGTTTGCTCGAAGAAGGCGATGGTGTTGACAGCCTTGGCGCGTTCCGCGCGCGGCGTGAGTTCATTGACCAATTCCGCGGCCGCTTGCTTGTGCGGCAGCGTCACGTTCAGCCCCTTGAGGCCCCCGGCAAACAAGCGCAGCGCTTCGCCGCGAAAATTCTCAGGCCTGATGTCGAACAGGCGGTAGACGAGATTTTGCGCCGTGGCTTTGGCGAACATCCCATGGATGAACGGCGACCAGCTGTGGGCGATGGGATGACCCGCAACCCCGTATTGATCAGGCGCCTCCGACATGCTCGAACTCACCGGGCGAGCCACTCCGCCGCACGCTTTGCGAAATAGGTCAAAATGCCGTCGGCACCCGCGCGCTTGATGCACGTCAATGCTTCCAATGCGGCGGCCCGTTCGTTCAGCCAGCCATTGCCCGCGGCAGCCATGATCATCGAATACTCGCCGCTCACTTGATAAACGAGCGTCGGCATGCCGAACCTCTCCTTCACCCGCCGCACGATGTCGAGATACGGCAACCCGGGCTTCACCATGATCATATCGGCGCCTTCGCTGATGTCGAGCGCCACCTCGCGCAGGGCCTCGTCGGAATTGCCGATATCCATTTGATAAGTGTGCTTGCCGCCGCCGCCCAATTGCGCGGCCGACCCCACGGCATCGCGGAACGGACCGTAGAAGCTGGAAGCGTATTTCGAGGCGTAGGCAAGAATCCGCGTATGCACCAGTCCCGCGCTTTCAAAGGCGTTGCGGATCGCAGCGATGCGTCCGTCCATCATGTCCGATGGCGCGACGATGTCCGCGCCCGCGTCGGCGTGGGAGCGAGCTTGGCGCACCAGCGCCTCGACCGTCGGGTCATTCATCACATATCCCTTGTCATCGATCAGGCCGTCCTGCCCATGAGTGGTGAAGGGATCGAGCGCCACATCGGTGATCACGCCCAAATCGGGGAATTGCTTTTTTACCGCCCTGACCGCCGTCTGGGCGATGCCCTCCGGATTCCAGGATTCGCGAGCATCGAGAGTTTTCTTGGCCTCGGGCGTCACCGGAAACAACGCTATCGCCGGGATCTTGAGCCGCACCAAGGTTTCGCACTCGCGCAGCAACTGATCGACTGACAGCCGCTCGATGCCCGGCATGGAGGGCACCGGCTGACGATCGCTTCGGCCTTCGATGACGAATATCGGATAGATGAGCGAATCGACGCAAAGCTGTGTTTCACGCATCAATCGGCGCGAAAACTCGTCGCGGCGCATGCGGCGCATGCGGGTGCCTGGAAATGAATTGCCGCCGATTCCGGTCATCTTCTGTGTGACTCCTAGTACCCAGTTTGCCGCCGCAAATAGCCCAAGTCCGTGCCCAGTCGGCACATTTGAGCGTCGGCGCCGGCCCGTTTACGCGCTAATATCGGAGGAACGATATCTTAAGTTGGGTGCTGATTCCTACATGAACGATCAGGTCGGTGGAAAACAGAGACGCGCCCGGTTCCAGGCGCTGTGCCAATCTCTGCGTCCCGACCTGCTGCGCTTCGCATTTTGGCTGTCCCGCGACCGGGCCTTGGCCGAGGACGTGGTGCAGGAAAGCATGTTGCGCGCGTGGAAGGCGCAGGATTCACTGTTGAATGAGGGCGCCGCCAAGCCTTGGTTGCTGACCATCGTGCGCCGTGAATATGCGCGCACTTTCGAGCGCAAGCGGCTCCCGACGGTGAACGTGGATGAACTGATTGCCAAAGAGGAGCCGACGTTGGCGGCCGCGGAGGAGCACGACATTGCCGATGTGCGCGCGGCCATCATGAAATTGCCAGATGACTATCGCGAGCCGCTGGTTCTGCAGGTCCTGATGGGATATTCGACCGCTGAAATAGCGCGTGAACTGGATTTGTCGGGCCCGGCGGTGCTGACTCGCCTCTGCCGCGCGCGGCGGCAATTGCGCGCCGCGTGCGGCGAAGATACCGCGCTGGATCCGGAAGATTCGCGGGATTCGCAAGAATGATGGATCACGCGCACTATCGTGCAGCGATCATGGCCGATCCCCGCAATCCGGACGCCGAATTGCGCGCGCATCGTGACGCGTGCACCGAGTGCCGCGGCTACACCGAACAGCTGCTCAAATTCGATGCACGCATCGAACGCGCCTTGCGTGTCGCCATGCCCGCCGCCGGCGCGGATGTGCTGCCGTTCGCGCGCAAGCCGGCTCGTTCCATCACGGGCGCGCGCCGGTGGCTGGCGATCGCGGCCAGCGTGTTGCTGGGGACGGCGCTTGCCGGCGGAATTTGGCTGACCTTGCCGCAACGAAGTCTCGCCGCCGCCGTGGTTGCTCATATGGCCGGGGAGCCCGATGCCTGGCAGCGCACCGACATCGCGGTGGGCGGCCCTGAATTGCAAGCCGTGCTGAAGGACTCGAAGCTGCGCTTGAAGCCCGCAGCCGGCATAGTCAGCTATGCCAGCAGTTGCGCGTTCCGCGGACACAGGGTGCCGCATTTGGTGGTGCAAACCCCCGAAGGTCCCGTGACCGTCATGGTGCTGGTGCACGAGCCGCTGCGAAAATCCATGCCCTTCGATGAGCAAGGCTATCGCGGAACCATCGTGCCGGTACCCGGCCATGGCAGCATCGCGGTGCTCATGCAGGATTCAGGCATCAGCTCGGGGGAAATCGAACGTATTGCCGCGCAAGTGGACGATTCGATCGTCTGGACAGGCTCCTAGATACCCACCTCGCTCAGCAAGTCGATCAACCGCCGTGCGCTCGCCGCCAGCGTGGGATGCTCCGCTTCGAACTGAACCGCTACCCTTTCGAGGCGATCGGGCAGCGATTTGACCGCGGAATCGCCAGCGCCCGTGGGCTGATCGACCATGCGTTTCACGTCGGGAAGTATCTCTCCGAGCGATTGCCGCGTCGCAGGATCTTCCCGATGTGCGTTGTCCAATTCCGCATGCAGCTTGGCGAGCCGCTCGCGCAAGGTTTTCTGATCCATATGTGCCCCCTGTAAGTTGGGCCTATTGTGCCATTCGCTCGGGCGTCAGGCGGGCCACTTCGACGTAACCTGAGCCGGCAGTGGCGATGGCCCGATGAATTGCGGCATAGGCTTCTCGAAGATACTCGTCCGCGCCGTACGGCGGATTCACGATCATGAGACCGCTTCCTGCCAGCCCGAGTCCGGCATCATCCGGATGAATCGCAAGGTCGGCCACCAGCATTTTCGGAATTCCCAGGGCCTCGAACCGAGCGTGCACCATGCTTCGTTGGGTTGCGCTGCGAATGGGGTACCACATCAAATAGACTCCGCCCGGCCAGCGGCGGTAGGCATCCGCGAACGCCAGCAGCATGGCCTTGAGCTCATCGAGACTTTCGTACGGCGGATCGATCAGCACCAGCCCACGGCGTTCGTCCGGCGGCAGAAACGCCTTGAGTGCCGCATAGCCGTCGTGGATTTCGGTGCGAACTCGCCCCGCCGATTCGATCTCGCGTTCCGCGGCGCGTGCTTCCGCCGGCATGAGTTCGACGAACAGTGCACGGTCCTGCGGCCGCAGCGCGTGCGCGATCAATACGGGAGACCCCGGGTAGCGAGGCAGCCGCTTGCCGCGGCGCGCGCGTATGGACGCGAAGTAATCGGCCAGGATTTCCTCGCCCAGCGCATTGACGATCAGCCGCTGCACGCCGCGTTCCGCTTCACCGGATTTCTGCACCTCGGGCGCCTGCAAATCGTAGAATCCGCGCCCGGCGTGGCTGTCCAGTGCGAAGAATGCAGCATCCTTGCGCTTGAGCGCTCGCAGGCAGTACAGAAGCGCAACGTGCTTTGCAATGTCCGCAAAATTGCCTGCGTGGTAGATGTGGCGGTAATTCATGCCGCATTGTGCCTGTCTTTGGCCGGAGTGCGCCAAAGCCTCGCTTGCGCGGCAAGCATCAAGTGGGCAGTCTTGCGCATAACACGGTTTTGCGAAGGCGGCCCATGAAAAGCGGAATATTCGAGTTTGACGGCGTCGAATATCCTGACGCGGACGCTTCGGACCCCGTCGTGCTGGGGTGGATGCAGGGCACGCCGCCGCCGCCCGCCAAGCAGATCCGATTCCAAGACGACCGATTCCTGGAATTTCCGCGGATTCGTTGGACTCTTTCGCATATGCGCGAGCTGGCGCCGACCGCTTCCGTGTGGCGCGGCCGCGGAGAGCCGAGCGATCTTGGCACCGCGCCTCAAGGACTCGAGGCTTCGATCGATGCGCTGGCATTTGTGGACCTGCTGGGGCGCAAGCTGACCTGGGCGCAGTCCCTCAAGCACACCTACACGGATGGCATCGTGGTCTTGCACCGCGGCCGCCGAATCTACGAACGCTATTTCGGCGCTCTCGAGGAGCATCGGCCGCACGCGTGCTTTTCGATCACCAAGTCCTACGCCGCCACGCTCGCCGCCGTACTGATTCACGAACGCGTCCTGGACGAGGCCAAAACGGTGTCGCACTACCTGCCCGAAATGGCCGGCACCGCTTATGAGGGTGCGACGCTGCGCCAGGTGCTCGACATGCAGATCGGCGTGGAATATTCCGAGCTGTATGCGGACCCGAAAGCTCACATCTGGGATTACGGGCGCGCCGGAGGCCTGCGTCCGCGCGGCCCCGATTACACCGGTCCGGGCAATTTCTACGACTATTTGCGGACTCTTCGCAAGGAGGGCGCGCACGGTGCCGCCTTCACCTACAAGACGGTCAACACCGAAGTGTTGTGCTGGGTCATGAAAAGGGTCACCGGCATAGCGCTGCAGGACATGCTGAGCGAGCGAATCTGGTCGCAGATCGGCTGCGAGGAGGACGGCTATCTGACGGTGGATACCATCGGCGTAGCGATGGGCGGCGGAGGGCTGAGCGCCACGCTGCGCGACCTCTGCCGGTTCGGCGAACTCATGCGTTGCGACGGCGCCTGGCACGGCAAGCAAGTCCTCCCCGAGGAAGTCATTGCCGATATCCGGCGCGGATCCGACCCCGCCAAATTCGCCATGGCCGGCTATACGCTGCTGCCGGGTTATTCCTACCGCAACATGTGGTGGGTGTCGCACAATACCTTGGGCGTTTTCGAGGGACGCGGCATTTATGGCCAGCGCTTGTACGTTGCGCCGAAGGCCGAGCTGGTGATTGCACGCTTCTGTTCTCACCCGATCGCATCCAGCGCCGGCAACGATTCAGTCACGCTGCCGGCGTTCGCGGCGATGTGTCGGTTGCTGATGGCGGGATAGACTCCCGCATTTAACATGTTGCAGGCGCGTCGCTCGGTTTCGTGCCGCAGTTCACAATTGCGGCGCTGGCCGGCACGCGCCATCCGGCTAACATTTCAAGGGTATATGTCGAGTACGGAGAGCGTATGAGCACGATCGCCGCGGAAGGCTTGATCGAGGCGCACGAGTATTGCGGCGACGAACTGGTTCGGCGCGCCACGCTGGAGCGCCGCAATTACGAACGAAAATCCGTCGCGATTCACGCCAACGTCACGGTGCCCGGGATGTCCGAGCTGCCGGGACACACGGTCGACATGTCGCGTGCGGGAGCCAGCCTCACACTGCCGTTCGAACTCGCGCATGGGCAGCAGTGCAACATCGATTTCGAGCTCGAGGCGTGCGGCGAAAGGCGTTCTTTCCACATCCAGGCGGAGGTGCGTTACTGCGTATCGATGAGCGACGGCCGGTTCCGCGCCGGAGTTCGATTCGGCGATACCGATGCAGCGACCTCCGCGTTCATCTCGGCGATCCTAAAAACTCCCGTCTAAATTCGGAAGATCGCGCGGCGCGACGTCGCCGTTCCCCCAATGCGGAAACGCACCGAGGGCGTCCACATAGTTGTGGATGACGTCGGTGTGCGCATCCTCCTGCCAACCTCCCGGCTGTCCGCTCTGCGGCAAATCGCGCGGCCTGCCCTGTTCGTCGATGGAATAGAGCGTGAAATTCAGCGCCTGGCGCGCTTCACTGGCGATCTGCGGCGACTCGACTGCTTTCGCGTACAGCGCGAGCACCGCCCCGTAGGTTGAATTCACGCCTCCCCAGGCTTGCTTGTCTTCATCCTGCTCGTGGCAGACGAGCACGCCAAATTCGCGGTGCGTGAAGTTTGCGCGCACGAATTCAATCAGCGAGCCGCAATGTTCGCGCCAGTCCTGATCAACCATGTCCCTCTTTTCGAGCAGGTAACGCGCGAGATTCAGAGGCGCCCAGGCGCTGCGATTGGTGGGCGTGTCGTGATCCTCGAAGAACTGCGCGAACAGCGCGCCGTCGGCGGCGGAACTCGGAATTTGGAAGCCGGCAATCCATTGCCACAGCGCGTGCCTTTGCGCCGAGAATTCCTCATAGCCATGCTCGGCCAGCGTTTCATAGAGGCGCAAAATATAGGTCATGTTGCCCGCGATCGGACCGCGCCCCTCGCCGCTGCGATAATCCACGCGAAACGGCCACGGCGAATTAGCGCCGTCTCCGGCCTGCTGATTCGCGGCAAGCACGCGGGCGTTCTGCAGCGCTTGCAGCAGATATCTGGAGTCGCCGGTGGCCTCGAACAGCAAGGCCAGCGCGTAGCCCGCTATGCCGCCTTTATCCGGCTGGACCTCGTAAGGCCGGTCCGACTGTGAACCGCAATCGGCCGGCTGCGGAAATTGCGCCCGCTTGCCCGTTGAGCGGGTAAACGCGGGGTATTTGCCCGAATTGGGCGTAAGTGCTTCCTTGAGAAGATAGTCTCCCAGCAGGCGCGCGGTGGCCAGCCAGGCAGGCTGTTGCTCGCCGCGCATCCCATGAAACTTAAGATAAGAAAGTATGCCCATGCCGTTTTGCGTCGAGGGAATGATGTCGGTGCGTTCGGCGCTCGGTGTCCAGGCGGCATCCAGAAATGTTTCGCAGGCAAAACGCGGATAGCCATGATCGAACGGACAGCGCTGGTAGAAATTCATCTCCCGGTCCAACGCAGCGGTCCAAGAAGTCCAGGGCATCAATTGTCCCGACGCGTCGCAGCGGATCGCGTGACCGGCAATGGTCTGTGGCGCAGTCACAGCGTACGGTAAAAGAAAGTGGTGTCGCAGAGGCCGCCGCCGGGCAGCAGCGCATAGCCCGGGATGACTCCACTGCGCTGCCATCCCAGCCTGGAATATAGGCGTTCGGCATCGCCGCTCGCCGTGTCCAAAACCAGCAGCGTTTTGCCGGCATTCAGCGCAGCGCTCTCGGCGGCCGCCAGCAATGCGGCGCCGACGCCGCGTCTGCGCACGCGCCGGTGCACCAGCATTTTCGCAATATCGGCCCGGTGCGGCTGATTCTCGGCTTGGGCGAATATCAGCTGCACGGTACCGACGATTTGGCCGGCGAAGTCCTCGGCGACGACCAAAATACGGTCACCCTGAGCGACGCCGGCCGCCACATTCCGCCAGAAGCCGTTTGCCGTGCGGCGCGAGATGGGCAGCATGAAGCTCACCGAGGCGCCGCCTTCGACGCAATCGATGAGCACATCGCTCAGTTCTTGCATTTCGCGGTCGCCCACTTCGCGCAGCGACCGTATCTGAATCGTGTCCATTGGATCTCATCACAAAATAGCGTGCTGCTTTTGTCAATTGCGGCTGACGGAAAAGACGGCGCGCTAGAATGGTGCGAGAGGTATGCGTATGGGTCTGAAGGAGTTTTTCGGGACGGACCTTCCGGTCATCCAAGCGCCCATGGCAGGCTGGCAGGACAGCGGATTGGCGATCGCGGTTTCGCAAGCCGGCGGGTTGGGCTCATTGCCCTGCGCACTGCTTTCCGCGGACAAAATCAAAGCGGAGTTGACGACGATTCGCGAGGCGACGGCCAAACCCTACAACGTCAATTTCTTTTGTCATGCGCCTCCCACGGTCGATGCGGCGCGGGAGGCGGCGTGGCGAACGCTGCTATCGCCGTACTTCGACCAATTTGGGCTCGATCCTCTGGAGGAGTCCACGGCGGCCTCACGGACTCCGTTCAGTGCCGCAGCCGCCGATGTGCTGGAGTATTTCAAGCCGGCGATCGTCAGCTTTCATTTCGGTCTGCCGGCGCCGGAACTGGTCGCACGGCTGAAATCGTGGGGCTCGAAGGTCGTGGGGTGCGCGACGACCGTGGAAGAGGCTTTGTGGATTCAGAGCCGCGGCGCCGATGCCGTCATTGCGCAGGGCGTTGAAGCAGGCGGCCACCGCGGATTATTTCTGTCCGAAGATCTGAGCACACAAATCGGAACCTTCGCGCTCTTGCCGCAGATCGTGAAGGCGGTGCGCATTCCCGTGATTGCCGCCGGCGGAATCGCGGATGCCAAGGGCGTGAAGGCTGCAATGACGCTCGGCGCCGCCGGCGTTCAGGTGGGCACCTCTTACCTGCTGTGCACCGAGGCAAAGACCAGTGCCATACATCGCGCGGCGCTCAAAATGCCGGGCGCCGCTCACACCGCCCTCACCAATTTGTTTTCCGGCAGACCGGCACGGGGAATCATGAATCGGCTGATGCAAGAGCTGGGTCCGCTCAATCCGTCGGCCCCGGCTTTCCCGCTGGCCGCCGGCGCCATTGCGCCGCTGCGCAAGAGAGCCGAGAGCCAGGGACTCGGAGATTTTTCCCCATTGTGGGCGGGCCAAAATGTCAGCGGCTGCCAGGAAATCCCCGCGGCGGCGCTGACGCACTCTCTGGCCAACCCCTAAAATCCGTTTCGTCCGTTACAGCATTTTGCTTGGGACCTATTTAAGGAGCGGGATCATGAAAATGGTTGCTGGATTCGTTCTCGTCGCCGCGACGGCACTGCTCGCGACGCCGCATGCGCGCGGCCTGGGGGCCCCGTCGGCGCCTCCCGGCATCTCGGTGGGTGATTGGGTGCCGCTGGGCGAGGCTGCCGGATTCGTCATCGAACGCGGCGACAGCCTCACCCGCAGACCGGGAATATTGAGAGGCTATTTTGCGATTCTACGAGGGACCGCCTGGATGCGTGTTGATCCGAGTCCGGAGATGGCGGTTCGCCCGGCGCTGCAGCGTTAGAATCAGGAATGGCGCTCGGCGCGACTATCTATACATTCAAGATCGCGCTCGCCGATTCGGACCGCGGCGTATACGAGGATTTGGATCTGCGCGTCGCGCGCCATCCGTCCGAGACCGCAGAGTATCTGCTGACCCGGGTACTCGCGTACTGTCTCGAGTACGCCGAAGGCATCAGCTTTTCGGGCGGTCTGTCCGATTCCGACCAACCGGCGATTTCGGTGCGGGACCTGACCGGCGCGCTGCGCGTTTGGGTGGATATCGGTGCACCCGAGGCAGCGAGGCTGCACCGGGCAGCGAAGCTCGCGCCGCGCGTCGCCGTGTATACGCACAGGGATGCCGGTCAGCTGATAGCTCGGCTTCGGGAAGAGAGAATTCACCGGGCGGAGGCGCTGGAGCTGTACGCAATCGATAGAGAATGGCTGGCCAACTTGACCGCGAGCCTGTCGCGGCGCATGGAGTTCGCTCTCACCGTCTCGGATCGTCATGTATATATATCGATGGGCACGCAAACCCTGACGTGCGCGCTGCTCAAAACGGGGCTCGGCGGCGCTTAGGCAACCCGCTCCGCGGCGCCGCTGCGTGCGCTGCGCGGCAGCGCTTCCAGGGTCATCATGATATCGATGGATTCCTGCGGAATGGCGCCGATCCAATGCGCGGCGCCCTCGCGCGCCATGCGCTCAAGGGATTCCGCTTCGGCCAAAAACCCATTCATCGGCGGCGTTTCGATGATGCCGTCCACGGCCTGCGACCCGCTTCCGGCCCGCAAGCTCAAGACTCCCGGTTGCTCCGCCGAGGTGTGATTGCGATAGGTGGTTTGCCACACGCTGCGATGGCTGCAGTCCCGCGCACGAAGCTGCGCGCAATATTGACGGTGCCCAGGATTCCGAAGCGCAGCGCGTGGGTCAAATTGCCGTCAACCAGCTAGAGTTCAGCCAGGAAGTCTCTCGGACGCAGATAGTCCGCGTACAGCCTGGCCTCAGGCGATCCTTGCGCCGGATGCCAGTCGTATTCCCAGCGCACCATCGGCGGCAGGGACATCAGAATCGATTCGGTGCGGCCGCGCGATTGGAGTCCGAACAAAGTACCCCGATCGTAGACCAAATTGAATTCCACATAGCGGCCGCGGCGGTACAGCTGGAATTGGCGTTCGCGGTCGCCGTACGGCTGATCCTTGCGCCGTTCGAGGATGGGCATGAAGGCCGGCAGAAAGTGATCGCCGACGCTGCGCTGAAATTCGAAACAGCGGCTGAAGCCGCCCTCGTTCAAATCGTCGAAGAACAGTCCGCCGACGCCGCGGGTTTCGTTACGGTGCGGCAGGAAGAAATAGCGGTCGCACCAAGCTTTGTATTTGTCATAGGCATCCGGCCCAAGTGGTCGGCAGGCTTCGTGCGCGGTCCGATGCCAGTGCAGCACGTCCTCATCGCATGGATAATAGGGCGTCAAGTCGAAGCCGCCGCCGAACCACCACACTTCCGGCCCGCTCACGGGCCGCGCCACGAGGAAGCGCACGTTGCAATGGGTGGTGGGGACATGCGGATTGCGCGGGTGAAATACCAGCGAGAGACCCATGGCCTCGAAGGGCGCACCTGCGATGTCCGGCCTTACGTTCGATGCCGACGGCGGAATCTTGTCGCCGAATACATGCGAGACCGATACGCCTGCCCGCTCGAACACCGCGCCCTCGCTCAAGACCCGGCTCTCGCCGCCGCCGCCGCCAGGCCGGTCCCATGCATCGCGCTTGAATTTCACCGCGTCGATTTTTTCCACGGCCGCGGTAATGCGGTCCTGCAACTCGTGCAGGTAGCGGTTGACCGCGGTAGCGTCTGCCGGCTCAGGTTTTGGCATAGGTTTTTACGCCTTCTTTTTTGCCGGCCTCTTCTTGGCTTTGGCCTTTGCCCTCGGAGCGGCAGCCGGCTTGATCGGCGCCCGTTTGTTGACGGCCGCCTTCTTGCCCTTGGCGGCGAGTTTCAGCGGGGACGGGGATGGCGCGGAAGGCGCGTCAGGCGTTCCTACGCCTTTCGCGGATTTAGCGCCTTTGGCCGGCAGCTTCGGCGCGAATTTCGAACCCTTTGCGCCCCTGCGGCCCCACTTGCCGCGCTCCGGCGCGGCCGCCAACAGCGATCGGCATTCCTCCAGGGTCAGGCTCTTCGGATCCTTGTCCTTGGGAATTTTCGCGTTGCGGGCTTTGTCGGTGATGTACGGACCATAGCGTCCGTTCAGGACTTGGATCCCGGCGTCCGGGAAATCCAAAATGAGCCGGTTGGCATCCGCGATTTCCTTCTCGCGAATCACCTCGAGCGCGCGTTCCGGCGTGATTTCATACGGGTCATCGACTTTGAGCGAAACATACTTGGCGCCGTATTTCACGTACGGACCAAAGCGTCCGACGTTGGTGGTGATTTCCTCGCCGGCTGCCGTGGTCCCGAGCTTACGCGGCAGCTTGAACAGCTCCATCGCCTGGGCGTGGGTAATCTGATCCATCTTTTGACCGGGGCGCAGCCCGGCAAAGCGGGGCTTGTCCTCGTCATCCTTGGTGCCGATCTGCACGAAGGGTCCGAAGCGGCCCATGCGCACGCTCATGGGCTTGCCGCTCGCCGGATCCACGCCCAAATCGCGCGCCTGTGCAACTTCTTCGCGGCTGACCGACTTCTCGGTGTGCTTAACCAGATCTATGAACGGCTTCCAGAACTTCTCCAGCAACGGCACCCATTCCTGCTCGCCGCTGGCGACGGCATCCAGCGAGTCTTCCATTTTTGCGGTGAAGTCGTAGTCCACGTAGGTGGTGAAGTAGAGCGTCAGGAAGCGGCTGACGATCTTGCCGATGTCCGTCGCGGTGAAGCGCCGGCTCTCGATGTCGACATATTGGCGGTCGCGCAGCGTCGAGATGATGGAGGCATAAGTCGACGGCCGGCCGATGCCGTACTCTTCCAGCGCCTTGACCAGCGAGGCTTCGGAGAAGCGCGGCGGCGGCTCGGTGAAATGCTGGCTCGGCAGGATGCCGAGGAGCTTGACCTTGTCGCCCTCTTGCATGGGCGGCAGCACATGATCGGCATCATCCTGGACGGCATCATCCAGGCCTTCCTGGTACACCGATATGTATCCCGGCTTGATCAAGGTCGAGCCGTTGGCGCGCAGCACGGTGCGCTTCGGTCCGTCTGAGCCGGCGCGCATTTCAACGGTAACGGTGTCGAAGATCGCCGGTGCCATTTGGCAGGCGACGGTGCGCTTCCAGATCAACGAATACAGTCGAAACTGGTCGGACTCGAGCTTGTTCTCGATGTCGCCCGGCAGCACGCTGACCGCGGTCGGGCGGATAGCCTCGTGCGCTTCCTG
>DATATA010000027.1:0-10214 GCA_036263775.1 Steroidobacteraceae bacterium
TGCGCCGGCGGACGGGTCACTGGCGAAATTGGCCGGCCTGACGCTCAGCGCGGGTCAACATCGGATCGAATGGAAGCGGGATCCTGTGAATGTTTGGGCTTTCCATGCGACTGTGCCCGCCGGAGTCGCAAGTCTGGAAGCGGATTTCGATTTCCTTTCACCGCTCGAACATTCCGAAGGCGCGATACTCATGACGCCGGAAATGCTGGCGGTTCATTGGGAATCGCTGCTGCTGTACCCGGCGGGATACTTCGCACGCGGCGTCACGGTGCGGCCGAGCGTGGTGTTCCCTGAAGACTGGCAATTCGCGGGCGCACTCGAGGTCACGGCGCACTCCGGCGCCGGGGTGCAATACAAAGCGGTCAATCTCCAGGAACTCATTGATTCGCCGCTGTACGCCGGCAGGCATTTCAAGCGCTTCGATCTCGATCCCGGGGCGAAGGTGCCCGTGTTTCTCGATCTGTTCGGCGATAGTGCCGAGAATCTGGAGGCAAGCCCGCAGCAGATCGATGCGCATCGCGCGCTGGTGCAGCAGGCTTATAAACTATTCGGCTCGCACCATTACGATCATTACGATTTCTTGGTGGCGTTGAGCGATGAGTTCAGCTTCTCCGGCCTCGAACATCACCAGTCGAGTGAAAATGGCGTGCGCACCACGTACTTCTCGGATTGGGACCATCAGCAGTCTTGGCGCTCGAATTTGATGTCGCATGAATTCACGCATTCCTGGGACGGCAAGTTTCGGCGGCCCGCCGACCAGCTGACGGCAAATTTCAATTTGCCGATGCAGGACTCACTGCTGTGGGTGTATGAGGGGGCGACGAGTTATTGGGGGCACGTGCTGGGTGCACGCTCAGGATTGGTGCAGGCTTCGCAAATGCGCGAAGGCTTGGCGGCCACGGCAGCTCTCTACGACCATCGAGTCGGAAGGAGTTGGCGTTCACTGGCGGACACCACCAACGACCCGATAACCAACCACCGCCGGCCGCTCGGCTGGATGTCATTCCAGCGCGCAGAGGACTATTACAGCGAAGGCGAGCTCATCTGGCTCGACGCCGACACCAAGATTCGTGAGCTCTCAGGCGAGAAGCTTTCGCTCGATGACTGGGCACGGGCCTTTTTCGGCGTCCAAAACGGCCGGCACCAGCCCTTGGGCTATACCTTCCAAGATGTCGTGAATTCATTGAATGCCGTTCAGCCCTACGATTGGCGCACCTTCTTGCTGGCGCGCCTTGAGGGACATGGTCCGGGGGCGCCCTTGGATGGCGTGGCGCGCGCAGGATGGAAGTTGGTGTATACCGATACCCCCACCGATTTTTTCAAGGACGTGGAGGCGTATCGGAAGGTTGCGGACTTTTACTACTCGCTCGGCCTGACGCTCGACAGCAACGGGCGCATTGCCGAGGTGCTATGGGACAGCCCGGCGTTCAAGGCAGGACTCTCTCAAGGGTTTACGGTGGTCGCGGTGAACGATAGGGCCTACAAACCGGAGTTGCTGAAGGCTGCGATCAGCGCTGCGAAAACGGAGCATCGGCCGATCGAGTTGCTGCTGAGGCAGGCGGATCATTTCCAGACCGCGCGAATCGACTACCAAGGTGGATTGAAGTATCCGCGGCTCGAGCGCATCGAAGGCGCGCCCGACCGGCTCGAGTCCATTTTCAAGCCTTTGCCGTGATCGGCTGCGGTCACGCGCCGCACACGGTTACTCGCTCGGTACGAAAATCGCCAACAGGAAATACACCAGCAGGCCGGCTCCCCCGCATAGAAACAGCACGGTGAAGAATAAGCGCCACACCCACGATTCCATTCCGGTCGCGTTGCCGATGCCGCCGCACACGCCCGCGATCCAGCGATCATTGCGGCTGCGACGGAACGGAGTGACCGTTGATGTCAGCGGCGGGGTGGAGTAGGGCGGGGTTGAGTAGGGCGGGACGGAGCTCGCGTGCTGGGCATTCAACAGCCGCTCCTTCGCACGGATGAATTCCTCCTCCGTCAAGGTGCCGCTTGCGCGCAGTTCAGCGAGCTTTTGCAACTCTTCGCTCAAGGTCACGGCGATTTTCTCTGCTGATTCTGACGCGCCTTTTGCTTCTCCTTCTGCTTCTCACGATGGTGCTCAATGACGCATCCGGCGGCGGCACCGACCACGGCATGGCGGCCCGCCACATGACCGACCACGCCGCCCACGGCGGCGCCCTTCAAGCAGCCTTTGGCGCTTCCCACCCCCGGCAGCATCACAAGGCAGGAGGCGCAAACAACAGCGGCAATGAATGTGCGCATTGGATCATTCCTCACTTGGTTCAGTTAGCGATACCTCAATAACACGCCAGCCGGCCAAAATTGCATTTGGCCAAAAAGCTTTGCTAAATCATGATATTATGACGCTGAGCGCACCTCGCCGACGACTTCTCGCACCGCGGAGATGACGACGTCGGGGCGGTCGAACTGAATGTAATGCGTGGAGTCAGGCACGACCTCATGACGGCTGTGATGCGACCACGATGCCTCATCATCATGCATCGCTTTCCAAACTGTTTGGATTTGCCGTCCCTGCTCCACCGTCAGGTCGAGGGATTTGAGCGCCTCCGCCGGATACGGTTTCATCGCGGTCAGCACCACAATGGGCCGGTCGCCCAAATCGCGCAGGCGCCCGCCGGCTGCGAAAGTCGCGTCGAGCGCTTCACCCTCCTGTAGGGCGGATGCCAGTGAGTGGCTGATATAGGCGTCTTGCGCACGCTTTGCCGCCGCGGGAACGTTGCCGCTTTCGCCGTGAGTGACAATAAGTCGCGGAACACCCGTCCAAGTAATGGCATTCGCGAACTTCAAAAGTTTGTCTCCGGTATTGAGTTTCTTGCCGACCGCGCGGTTCATGCGCTCAATTTGATCCGGGTGCGATGCGTCGACGAACACCAGGCCGGCGACTTCCTGCGGATACAAGCGGGTGAAATTCATGATGTAGGGGCCGCCGAGCGAATGGCCGACCATCACGAAGGGCCCATGTTCTCCGGCATTGGCCAGCAGGGTGTGAAGATCGCGAGCCTCTCCATCGGCGGTGAATTGGCCGGTGCGCGGTTCGCTCCACACGATGCCGCGGCGGCTGTAGGCGCAGGCGCGCGTTGTCGCCGCAATCGCGTCATGTACGGCGCTCCAGCTCAAGGATCCCATCGTGTCGAGGCCGGAATCGAAGACCACGGTAGGCGACCCGCTGCCCCGGCAGTCGATCTGCATGCGCGAGCCATCCACATCGACGAGTCTGCCCGCCACCGGGAAATCCCGAGGCCCCCGCCAGCGCATGATTTGTTCGTAGCTGATTCCCGCGAGCAGCGCGACCAGAATGAGGCCGCCTATTCCTAGCGCGATTCTTTTGACCCATCGCATCATGTTTTTGTCCTTCCTCGACGCAGCACACGCTAAACCATCGGCATTGATTCCTCAACGTCGATGTTGCCGATGCGTTATCCGGGACGGTCGCTTGGCTGCAATAGGACCGGCAACAACAGCTTCACAGTTGTACCGCTCCCAGGCTGGGATTCGATCAGTACGCTGCCATGTAAGCTTGCCGCGCGTTGCGCAAGATGGCGCAGTCCGCGTCCGGTCGAGGTGGTCGCCACATCGAAGCCCCGGCCATTGTCGGCGATGCACACCTCGACATACGCTCCCGCGCAGTGCGCGGAGATTTGCATGCGGCTTGCCCGGGCGTGTTTGAGGACGTTGGTCAATACTTCCTGAACTATCCGCATGAGTTGCAAGGCTTGCGGCGGCCCGAGCCAGGCCAGCGGCGGCAAGTCCTGCATATCCCATTCGAGTGCGATCCCCGCCAGTTCCAAGCGCTTGCCGAGGCGGAATCGCAAAGTGGCAAGTACCGAGATCAAATCGCCATCCAGCGGCTCCAATGAGTCGATCACGGCACGCAGATCATCGACGCTGCCCCGCAATACGTCCTTGAGCTCTTCCCCGTCGACGTTGCCCTGTTCAATCATTGCCAGCGAAGTGGTCAATGCCGAACCCAGGCCATCATGCATGTCATGTATTAAGCGCTGACGCTCAGCCGCCAAGGTCTGGGCGCGCTCCAGTTCGAGCAGGCGGGAATGATTGGCCTGCAACTCGGCTTCCCGCTCATTCAGGCGTTGCGCCAGGCTGCTGCTGAGCACCTCGTGCTCATTGATAGCCCGAACATAGCGCCTTTGTACCGCGAACAGAAACGCACCGAACATCAGCATGCTGGTAAAGGGAACCAGATAGATGCCTTCGAGGTCTATCCGCTGCGCCAGCAGAGCCCAATCGTGGAAGCCGACCAGGCTTGCAATCACCATCGCCCCGCTGATGACACGCAGCTCCAGGCTCCCGCCCCGAATCGCCATCCAGCCGATCCGGCCGGCCACCAAGGCTGCAACCACGACGTTGGCGCCTTGGTAGAACAGGCCGGCGTACTCATTCAGGGGAATGATGGGCAGCGCAATCACACTCATGAGCAGCACGAAGGGCGGCATTGCAATCGCGATGCCACGCGAAAATCGCTTATCGAGCTGCAGCACAAACAGATAGATCAGCCACATGACCCAGGTAATCGCGGGGCCCGTGACGGCCGAGTACCAGCCATCCAGAACGGCATCGTCGCGGCGCGGCAGCACGAACTGCAGGTTGAATACGCACCACGCAATGCACGAAAGCGCCAGCAACAGATGGGTTTGTTCAATGCGCCGGGACCACCAAAACAGCAGAAAAAACACGGCCATGGCGAGCAGGGTGACGCTGCACGCGAACGGCATGACGAACTGCATGAATTCGCGTATTGCCAGGCGGAAACCGAGGCGCCCGGCCGTACCCAAGCTGACGTGCGATAAGGCGTGACCGGTCTGCGGCTCGAAGACGATGCCGATGGCGATCTTGAGCGGTTCGCCCGGCTTGAAATGCGAGCTGTCCAGATTGACCGCCAGCGGACGATTCCAGGTCATGCGCCAATCATCGAGATTGTCCAGCACGATCCGATCATTGACGCGGGTTTGCCAGGCGATACCCATGAGCCTTGGAGCGTAAATCATCAATTGCTCCGCCGGATTCCAATCGGCTGGAACTTGGTAGCGCAGCTCATACCAGGCTATGCCCAAGGGGCCGATGCTACGGCGCCGGAGGTTCATCTCGTCGGCCTGCGACCGATACGGCAATGCCACCGAGGAGGCGCAGTCGATGGGCGGGCCGCCGGACAGCAATTTGCTCAGGCCGACACGGCTGTAACCCGTATCGACCGGCGGTGCAATGCAGAGTTGCGCACGTTCAAAGCGCGTGGCGGCGGCGCTCTTGTCGACGGGAATCAACAGTACTGCCGTAAGGATGGCCAGCAACGCGACACCGATCACGGCCAGAAGGATATGCAGGCCGCGCAGAATTTTAGTCATCGACCAGACCGAGCTTGCGCGCTTCATAGACCGCGGCAGTCTTGGAATGCACTTGCAGCTTGCGGTAAATGCGCTTGACGTAAGTCTCGACCGTATGCCGCGACAGTTTCAGCAGCGGCGCGATTTCATCATAACTGTAGCCCTTGGCGCTCATGGACAGAACCGCCTGTTCCTGTGTCGACAAGGTGGGAGAGTTGCCGGCGGCCGGGCTGTCGGCGGTATTTCGGCTGTTGGTAAAGCGTCCAAGCAGGCGGCGTGCAATCGTCGGACTGATCGGACTCCCGCCGGCCACCAACTGGCGTATTTGCGCTGCGATATCCTGAGGGCTGCTGCCCTTCAACAAATAACCCGTGGCACCGGCCTCGATACAATCCACGACCAATTGCTCCTCGGCAAACACGGTAATGACCATGACATTGCACTGAGGCGTTCGTTTGGCGGCATGCCGGATCAGTGCCAAGCCGCTGCCGCTGGGCAGGCCGATATCCACCAGCAACACGTCGGGCTGCATAGTCTCCAGCAAGCGCAGGCCTTCCGGCAGATCGTCCGCTTCGCCAATCAGCTTCAGGTCGGCCGCGACGCGAACCGCCTGGGCAAATGCGGCGCGCAAACGCAGGTCGTCATCGACGATGAGCACCGTGTGGGTCATGCGAAGGCAAGTCTAGAACACTCTAGGGTTGCGGCGCGCCGCATCTGCACCCCCTTGTACCGGATATACGGGACACGAAGCGAAGCCTTTCGAGTAGAGTACGCTCGAAAGAGATGAGCAGCGCGCAGTTCTTTTTCGCCGTCGATATCGCGTGTGTGGCTTTAAACGCCACTCTCGCCGCACGAGTGTTGGCGGCCCGCCCGCGATCGTTGAGCGCTCAGCTGATCGCGCTGATTGCCTTCGATAGCGTCTGCAACATTCTCCTTTCGCGCTGGGAGTACCGGTACTGGACTCCACAGCCGTACCAGTTCGATGTCTCCGCCTTTGCCACCGCGCTCAATTTTGCCCGCAACCTGACGCCCGGTCTGTTCATGCTCTTGTGTTTCAAAGTGTTTGTGGATCGGCCGCATTTCCCGCGCTGGCTGCTCGCGCTGTTCTTTGCGGAGATGATTCTGGATGTGCCGATGCGCGGGCTTTTGCCGGGGCCCGTGGGCGACTTCTTCACGCGCATCGCTCCGGCATTTTTGCAAGCCCTGTTTGCCGGAGTTGCGCTCTACTGGACGATCGCGAATTGGCGTGCCGATCTCATCGAGCGGCGTCGGCAGGCGAGGGCCGTCACGATTGTCATCATTGGTCTCAATATCATCGGTGCGACGCTGTTTTTGCGTGTGCTGATTCCGCAAAATTCCGTTGAAAACTATTACGTCCATTTGGCATTGGCCGCGAGCAACTTGCCGATCGCTTTGTTTGTTTTGCTTTTTTTGCGGGACGAAGACCTGCAGGCATCGCTCGGAACTCGGCCGGTCCAGGCACCGCCAACGGTCACCGCATCGCCTCCCTCCGCGGAGATCGCAGGCGTCCTCGGACGGCTCTACCAACTCATGGAAGCTGAGTGCGTATATCGGCGCCCCAGTTTATCGCTGAAGGACCTGGCCGACCTGGTGGGCGTGCCCGAATATCGGCTGCGCAAAATCATCCACGAGCAATTGGGATATCCGAATTTCAATGTTTTTCTGCACCATTTCCGCATCCGTGAGGCATGCCGACAGCTGCGGGATCCGAAAATGCGCCGCATTCCGATCCTGACCATAGCGCTCTCGACGGGATATCAGTCGATCAACACCTTCAATCGGGGATTTCGCGAGATCATGGATATGACGCCCTCGGCGTACCGCTCGCTGGATGAGGCGGCGGTTCCCGCCGGCCCCAAGAAAATCTCACCACAAACGACTTAACGCTCCCATTTTCTGAAATTGGGGAAGGCTTTCGAGAAATCGGCAAGCCGCGGCTGCGCAATTTTGTTCAAGTGCAGCCCGGAATTGGCGATTTCAGGAGACTCACCCATGACTGATGATGCGCAACCCGTCGTCGAATTGAAGAACGTCACCAAGAGCTACAAAAGCGGCAAGACCGAGGTGCGCGCCCTGCGTGGCATCAGCCTCACCATTCCTGCGCAGCGCTTCACCATGCTGGTGGCACCCTCGGGAAGCGGTAAATCCACGCTGCTCAACCTCATCGGCTGCATTGATACACCGACCTCCGGTGTGGTCAATGTCGCGGGCGAGACGGTCGCTACCTTCCCCGATCGTGCTCTGGCGGATTTCAGGGCCCAAAAGATCGGCTTTATTTTTCAAGGCTTTAGCTTGATTCCAGTGCTCTCCGTTTTCGAAAACGTGGAGTATCCGTTGTTGTTGACTCATGTTCCGGCCGCCGCACGCAGGCGCGCGACGTTGGCGATGCTGGAGGCGGTGGGCCTCTCCGAGCAAAAGGGGCGCCGCCCGAACGAATTGAGCGGCGGCCAGAAGCAGCGCGTGGCCATTGCGCGTGCGCTGGTCAAGCAGCCTGAGATCGTTCTGGCCGACGAACCCACCGCCAATCTCGACAGCGAGACCGGCGCAAGCATTGTCGCGCTCATGCGCCGGATGCAAAGCCAGTCGAAAACCACCTTCATTTTTGCCACCCATGATCCGCACTTGATGTCGCAGGCCGATCGGCTTGTGGCGATGCGCGATGGCGAACTCGTTCAAGGGGCGGCGCATGTTTAAGATTGCATTTCGGAATGTCTTTCGAAACGCGCGCCGCTCAGGCACAACCATCCTCACCATTGCGGTCGGGGCCGCGGCGATGCTCGTTTTTGCCGCATACGCACTCTACGACGTCTTCGTCTTGCAGACGGTTACCGTGCAGCGCGGCGGCCACCTTACCGTTTATGCCAAGGGGTTTTTCGATTTCGGATCGGGCGATCCGGCTGTGTGGGGCATCGCCGACTATGCGGCCGTGGTCCGGCTCATAAAAGAAGATCCCGTCCTTGAAACCCTGACGGCCGTGGTCACGCCGGTGCAGTTTCTGGGCGGCATTGCTGAGAATCCGGAAAACAGCGGCTCGCGAACATTCTTCGCCACGGGCTTCGTACCCGCCGACCAGGCGCGTATGCAGCGCTGGAACGAATACGGCGTGGGCGAGGCTTTGGAGAATACCGCACTGGATAGCGAGGAGATCTCGCGCGGCGTGATCGGACTGGGCTTCGCGCGCTATCTGGGGTTGTGCGAGGCCCTGCATCTTGCCGACTGCCCGAACCCTCCTGAGAGTACGCCGCAACGCGGCAATGGCGAAGTCGCTTCCCTGCCTGCGCAAGATTTCAGTGCGCTGGCTGAACCGGGTGCTTCAGCGCCGAAAACGCCGCACATCGACCTCATGGCTGCTACCTCGGGCGGGGCGCCGAACATCGTCACCTTGAATGTGGGGCGGGTCGAAAAGCAGGGCAGCCGCGAAATGGATGATGGTTATGTAGTGATGAATCTCAAACTGGCGCAGCAGCTGGTCTATGGACGCGGCGAACGCAGGGTGACGGGCATCATCTTGCAGCTTCGCCGCAGCGAGGACGTCGAGAAGGTGCGCGCGCGCCTCAACGATCTGATCGGCAGGCGGCACCTTAACCTCGAGGTGCGCGATTTTCGTGAAATCAACGCCTACTACGGGCAGACCGAAAATTTCTTCCGCTCGATGTTTTCTTTCATCGCGGTTCTGATTGGCATCGTGGTGCTCTTCACCGTGTCCAACACCATGAGCATGAACGTCATGGAGCGGATCGATGAGATCGGCACGACGCGGGCTCTCGGTGTTCGGCGCGGCCGGATTCGCTCTCAGTTCCTGCTCGAGGGCAGCATGCTCGGGATCCTCGGCGCCTCCCTCGGCGTTTTGTTCGCTTTCGCCGCGGCTGCCGCGGTCAATCACTCCGGGCTCTCCTGGACTCCGCCGGGCGATGCGCATGCCATTCCCCTGAAGCTCTATTTATTGGGAGCGTCCGCCACAATCGGCGCGGTATGGCTGCTGTTGATCCTGGCGGCCACTTTCGCCGCGTTCGTGCCGGCCAATCGCGCGGCGCGGCTTCCCATTGTCGATGCGTTGCGCCATGTTTGAGCGACTGCTGCTTGCATTGGCGATCGCACCGTTAGGCGGGCTGGCCGCGGACAACGCACGCGATGTGATGTCGGGGGCGGATCGGGTCCGCAATCCCGATCGCCCCTTCCGCGTGACTGCAACCGTGGTCGAATACAAGTCCGGCAAGCCGGTCGACAAGAATGTCTACACGGTGTTTTCCAAGGTCGATCCGGCCACGGGGCAGTTTCGCGATGTCATGATCTATGCGGCACCGCCGCGCGATGCCGGCAAAATGTTGCTGCTGAATGGTGCGAACCTATGGTTCTACGATCCCGGCTCGCGCCAAAGCGTGCGCATCTCACCGCAGCAGAAGCTCACCGGCGAGGCGTCGGCGGGAGATGTGTTGACGGAAAATTTGGCGGTGGATTATGCAGCCGCCATTCTGGACACACAGGAAATTGAAGACGCGTCCCGTCAGAAGCGCATCTGCTGGCATCTTGAATTGAAGGCAGCCGGAGATGCGGCCACGTATAACCGAGTCGAATACTGGGTAGAGCAGGGATCCTATTTTCCGGTCAAGGCAAAGTTTTATGCCGATAGCGGCGCGTTGTTGAAAGTGCTGTACTACCGCGATTTCGCGAAGCGCGGCGACCGAGTCTCGCCTGCACAAGCGGTCATCATCGATGCGGTCGATTCATCGCTGGTCACAGTGGTGGATGTCGGCGATCTGCATTTCCAGGACATCCCGGACAGCTGGTTTCAGCGCGATTATCTGCCGCACCTGAAGGCAA
>DATATA010000029.1:0-39192 GCA_036263775.1 Steroidobacteraceae bacterium
CTCGTCGGAGCGCTCTTCCTGCAAGCGCGCGAGATATTCAGGCGTCACATCCCCGGTGACGTACTCGCCGGAGAAGCAAGAAGTATCGAAGTCTTCGATCTTTGCATTGTCGTGGCGAACCGCATGTTCGAGATCGTCCAAATCCTGGTAAATGAGCCAGTCGGCACCGATGATGTCGCGCACTTCCTCGTCCGTGTGCCCTGCCGCCACCAATTCGGAGGCATCCGGCATGTCGATGCCGTAGACGTTCGGGTAGCGCACCGGAGGGGCTGCCGAGGCGAAGAACACCTTCTTGGCTCCGGCTTCACGCGCCATGTCGATGATTTGCGCCGAGGTGGTGCCGCGCACGATCGAGTCGTCGACCAGCAGCACGTTCTTGCCGCGGAACTCCAGGTCGATGGCATTGAGCTTGCTGCGCACCGACTTGGCGCGTTGTTCCTGGCCGGGCATGATGAAAGTTCGGCCAATGTAGCGATTCTTGATGAACCCCTCGCGGTACTTGACTCCGAGCAGCTGCGCGACCTGCACCGCGCTCGTGCGGCTGGTGTCGGGAATCGGAATGACGACATCGATACCGTGTTCGGGCCGCTCACGCTTGATTTTCTCGGCGAGGCGCTCGCCCATGCGCAAGCGCGCTTTGTACACGGAAATGTTGTCGATGATCGAGTCGGGGCGGGCAAAATACACGTACTCGAAAATACACGGCGTGTGCCGCGCCATCGCGACGCATTGCTGGGCATAGAATCGTCCCTGTTCATCGATGAACACGGCCTCGCCGGGCGCCACGTCCCGCAGCATGTCGAAACCCAGCATGTCCAGAGCCACGCTCTCCGACGCCAGCATCCACTCGGTGCCTTTTTTGGTGTCGCGCTTGCCTACAACCAACGGCCGGATGCCGTGCGGATCGCGAAACCCCAAAATACCGTGGCCGATCACCATGGCGGTTACTGCATATCCGCCGCGGCAGCGGCGATACACGGCGTTGACCGCCGCAAACACGTCCGCAGGCGTTATGCGCGGTGTCCCGACCCGCTCGAGTTCGGATGCCAGCACATTGAGAAGCACTTCAGAATCTGAGCGCGTGTTCAAATGCCGGCGGTCTTCCCGCACCAGCACTTCGGTCAGCTCGCGCGCGTTGGTCAAATTGCCGTTGTGGCCGAGACAAATCCCGTACGGAGAGTTGACGTAAAAAGGCTGTGCATCATGCGCACTATCGCAGCCCGCGGTGGGATAGCGCACGTGACCGATGCCGATGTTGCCTTTGAGTTTCAGCATGTGCTTCTGCTGAAACACGTCGCGAACCAGACCCGAGTCCTTGCGCATGAACAGCTCGCCGCCCTCGGCCGTCATGATGCCCGCGGCATCCTGACCTCGGTGCTGCAATACCGTCAGCGCGTCATAGATGCGTTGATTGACCGCGCTGGTACCGACCATTCCGACGATTCCGCACATGAGGACCTCCGTTACTTAGGCCTGACCTTGACTCCGGTCAGACGCTCGAGCTTGGCCCAGGGCTCGCCCTTCTCGCCAACCATCGCACGCAGCCAATCGCCGACGGTCTCTCCGTAAGGAACCAGCTTCGAGCGGTCCCACCAATCCTCGTGATTCATGTGCAGCAGTTCGCCGCCGATGATCAGCAAACCGACCAGCACCATGCCGCGCGCGATGCCGAAAAATACCCCGATAACCCGATCCAAGGGCCCCAGCCCCATGGTGCGCGTGAAGTAGCTCAGCAGCATGCCGACCAGCCACCCGACGAGCAGCACGAGCATCAGAATCACCAGCCGCCCGACCCAGGGCGCGATATTCGGATCCGCCAGCAGACCGCCCAGATGCGGTTCGATGACGGGCGCAAACTGCCACGCGGCCCAAATGGCGAGGATCCAGAAGGCGACCGAGACTGCTTCGCGAATAAAGCCGCGCAACGCACCTATCAATGTTGACCCCAACAGAATCAACAAGATTAGAACATCGGCTCCAGTCAATATCCGGCCTCCTCCTGCCTGCCCTCCCTATTCTACCGGACATCAACCCGCCGGACCCACCAGGCTGGAAATATGTCCCATCGCCTTGAGTTTCGCGGCCATCCGTTCGGCCGAATTCCGGTCGACCAGCGGCCCCACCCGGACGCGATAGCGCAGATTGGATCCCGATCCGCCGGGTGCGACAAACACTGAAAAGCCCTGGCCTTTTAGTTTCCGGGTCAGATTATCGGCGTTCGCACGGCTGGCAAAGCTGCCCAATTGCACCGACCAGCCATGCGCTGACGATATGGGGGAAGATGCACGAGATTCAACGGCGGCCGGCATTGCCGGCGGGTTTCTCGTCGCTGCCGCGGTTGCCGGCACCGGTTTTGGCCGCGCAGAACCGTCTGCGGATGCAGGTGAATTCGCGCCGTCAGCCGGCGAGGATGCAGCGACCACGGCCGACGCAGCCGGTGCAGCCGAAGCAGCCGGTGTCGGCGCCTCCGCATCGGGATTCGCTGCGGGCTTGCTGGTGCCAAGCTCCACCGTGACCGTTCGATTCGGTTCAGGCGTCGCTGCGGGAAGCAAGGCGGCCGGCGGCTTGAGCGCAGGCTTGGGACCCGACAGTAATTCCGGCACCACCAACACGACCAGCGCCACCAAGATCGATGCGCCGATCAGCCGTTCTTTTACGCGTCGATCCATTAACGCGAAGTATATTCGGGTCGCCCCGGCGGCGGCAGCAATCCTTGCGATTCGAGCCAATCAAGCGCAGGTCCCACGGTGTGAAAGGATCCGAACACGACGATTCGATCCGTAGAGGCAGCGGCGGCTAGAGCCGCTTGGCACGCCTCCGCAACACTGTCGGCGGTGCTGACCGATACGGCGACCTCATCTCGGATCTCATCGGCGAGCGCCACACCGCTGCGGCCCCGGGTCCCGTCGATCGACGCACACCACCACTCATCGATGCAGCCGTCCATGATCGCCGCGATTCCCGCGGCATTTTTGTCCATGAGAATTCCGCACACCGCCAGTGTCTTGCCTGGGACCGGATTGGCAGCCAAGTTTTGCGCCAGGACACGCGCGGCATCCGGATTGTGGGCAACGTCCAGCACCCAGGCAGGCGCGCCTTCGCGCGGGGCGATCAGCTGGAAACGGCCGGGCAAAAAAACCCCGGCAAGACCGCGGGCGACGGCGGCGGCGGGTATCTTCAAGCGCGGCGCGACTTCTTCCAGGGCGGCGATCGCCGTTGCGGCATTGGTGAACTGAATGGCGCCCAACAGCGCCGGCGCGGGCAGATGCGGCAAGTCCCAACGGGTGCCGCGATAGCGCCAACCTGCGCCGTCGAGAATGTAGTTGTATTCGATGGCGAGCCGTTTCAAGGGCGAGTTCATGGCGCGTGCCGCCTCCTCGAGACTGAGCGAGGGTTCGCGTCCGCCGATCACCGCGGTTTTGCCCGGACGAAATATTCCCGCCTTCTCCCGCGCGATGGCCTCGAGGGTATCGCCCAGATACTCCTGATGATCGAGGCCGATGCTGGTAACCACAGCCACATCGCCGTCGACCACATTGACGGCGTCCAACCGGCCGCCCATGCCGATTTCCAGCACCCAGGCATCGAGTGCCGCGGCATCAAAGGCCAATAGCGCGGCGAGAGCGTTGAATTCAAAAAACGTCAGCGCCACCGAACCGCGTGCAACCTCGATTCTCTCGAAGGCATCCGTCAGTTCATCCGCGTGCACCCAGCGATCATCCAACTGAATCCGTTCTCGGTAGTCGCGCAGGTGCGGCGAGGTGAAGGCGCCGACCCTGAAGCCGGCTGCGCGCAAAATGGCGGCGCAATAGGCGCTGACCGAGCCCTTGCCGTTCGTGCCGGCGATGGTAATGACCGGAACTTTGGGCTGCTGCCATTGCAGCCGCTCGAGCACCAACCGCAGCCGGTCCAGGCTCAGATCGATTGCCTGCGGGTGCACTTGTGCTTGGTAGGCCAACCACTGCTCGAGACTCCGCATGGGGGGCGACCTTAGGAGACAGGCCGCTAGGCTGCGGCGGGTTCTTTGCCGCTCAACAATCGCAACATCGCGCCGATGCGATCGCGCAGCTCGCGCCGATCGACGATCATATCCAGCGCGCCATGTTCGAGCAGAAATTCGCTGCGCTGAAATCCTTCCGGGAGAGTTTCGCGCACCGTTTGTTGTATGACCCGCGGGCCGGCGAAACCGATCAGCGCCTTCGGCTCCCCGATATTGATGTCGCCCAACATGGCGAGGCTTGCCGATACGCCGCCCATGGTCGGATCCGTCATCACTGAAATGAACGGCAATCGCGCTTCCGACAAGCGCTTGAGCGCCGCGCTGGTCTTGGCCATTTGCAGCAAGGAATACAAGGCTTCCTGCATGCGCGCGCCGCCGCTGGCCGAGAAGCACACCAAGGGCATGCGATGTTCCAGGCAGTGTTCGACCGCGCGCACGAACTTCTCGCCGACGACCGCGCCCATGGAGCCGCCCAAAAAGCGAAACTCGAACGCGCAGACCACCACGTCGAGCCCCTCGAGCGTTCCGGCCATGACCACCAGTGCGTCGCGCTCCCCGGTCTGCTTCTGCGCCTGGACCAGCCGATCCTTATAACGCTTCGAATCCTTGAACTTGAGCGGATCCTCAGGCTCGACCTTGGCCGCGATTTCAATGGTCGAGCCGGTGTCGAGAAACTTCATGACCCGCTCGCGGCCGTCGATACGCATATGGTGACTGCACTTCGGACAGACATGCAGATTGCGTTCGATCTCGGCCTTGTACAGCACCGCATCGCATGCAGGACACTTGGTCCACAGACCCTCGGGCACCGACCGGGTACGGCGCTCGGTTTTGATCCGCGACGGGACAATTCGCTCAAACCAGGACATGCGGTTAGTTTAAACCAATTTGGGCACCGGGCGCCGGGATAGCAAAATCCTGCGGGTATTCCACCCGCCACAGGTACAGGCCCGCGGCCGGCGCGGTCGCCCCCGCATAGCGCCGGTCGGCGCTCGCCAACACCCCGGCCATGGCGGCCCGGGGATCTGACTCGGATTGCACATCGATCAGTGTCCCGACGATATTGCGCACCATGTGATGCAGGTAGGCGTTGGCGCTGATTTGCACCCAGACATAATCGCCCTCGCGAGTCACCTCGATGGTATCGACGCGCCGGGTGGCGGTCTGGGACTGGCATTCGACCGAGCGGAAGGCCGAGAAATCGTGCTCACCGATGAGCGCCTGCGCGGCAGCCTGCATGGCGGCCGCGTCCAGCGGCCGGTGAATCCAGGCCGCGCGCGTGCGTTGCAATGCAGAGCGCGCGCTGCGATTCAAAATTGCGTAGCGATAGATGCGCCGCACTGCCTTGTGCCGCGCGTGAAACCCGGCGGTTACCTCGCCCGCCCATTGCAGCGCGATGCTGGGCGCGAGCTTTGTGTTTGCGCCCAGGACCCACGCGCGCGGCGTGCGCGCGGCATGGGTGTCGAAATGCACGACCTGGCCGACCGCATGAACTCCGGCATCGGTGCGGCCGGCGCAGATGGCGACGATCGGATGGCCCGCGACGAACGACAGCGCCGCCTGGACGGCGTCCTGAATCGAAACAGAGTGCGCCTGCGACTGCCAGCCGGCGTAGTCGGTGCCGTCATACTCGATGATGGCGGCGACTCGGCGGCCGAAATCGGTCACGCTGGCAGCCTATTGAACTTAGCCGGGCAGATTCTCTATTAAGCGCTGCGCTTCCTGTTTCTGGCTCGCAGACCCTTCGCTGACGACTTCCTCGAGGATGCTGCGCGCGCCTTCCGGATCGCCCATGTCCATGTAGGCTCGTGCCAGGTCCAGCTTGGTTCCCACCTCGCTCATCGTTACCGGTTCCAGTTCCGGAAGCGAAAGCTCCTCGGTCTTGATCTTGTTGGAGCGAACGGTGGTGATCGTCTTCAGTTTGTTGGTCGCCGCGGCTTCGGAGCCGTTGAGGGCTTCACCGACATCCAAATCGACCTTGCGGTTGCGCTGGCTGGCCTCGAACACCTCGGTGGAAAACACTTCATCTTCCGCCCGCGGCTGCTCGACGGTATCGCCCGATCCCAAGGCATTGGCGAGCCGATCCAGATCCAGGTCGATGCTGTCGGCATTCAATCCGCGCAGACGCGAAGTGGAATCCACGTCCGGCCGCTCCGGCTCTTGCACATCTGAAAATTCGGGGGACTTGAAACGCGAGGTCGAAGCAGCGTCCTGAGCCTTTCCGCGTGGCATTTGCACCGTGGGTGCGGACTCGGGTCCCAGCACAGCCGTCTTGACCTCTTCATGGTCGGAACCTAAGTCGGCAACGAAGGAAGCCTCCAACTCTCGCTCGAGTTCGGTGAGGTCCTTGTCGCGCGCACGGCTTTCCGCTTCCTGCATCATGCGCCGCGACTTCTCGTCGAGACCGGCAACCATCGTCGGTGCATCCGCCGGATGATCGGTCTCTTCGAGACGCGGGATGCTGATCGAGGCGCCTGAGGCCGGGCCCTCGAGATGATCCAGATCCAATCCCAAGTCATCGATGGAGAGTTCGGCGGTTTGGTCCGCCTTGTTGACCTTGTCGAGCTTGGATGAAATGCGGTCGCGCAGATCCGTGGGTTTCAGTGTCGGCGACTCGGCAGTGGGAGCGTCGGCAAAATTCATGAGCTCGGATTCGACCGTCGGCTCGTCGCGCGGCGCCATTTCGCGCGTCGGCGATTCGTCCGCACCGCGTTCCGGTCGGTCCAGCGTGAAGTCGAGATCGGAACCGGCATGAAAACCGGGCGATTCGCCGGTGGCCGCGGTGTCATCGGTATCCTTCGCGATGGTCTGGTCGATGCTGCGCTCGCCTTCCGGGTCGCCGAACAGATCGATGTCGACCCGGTTCTCGCCGCCCTCGAGGTTCAAATCGACCAGCGCGCCGGCGCCGCGGCCGCTGCCGGCCGTCGATGCAAACAGCGGCTCGTCCGGGCAAATCTGCTTGCCCATGATGACGATCTTGTCCCACTCGCCCGCAGGCGCGCGGTCGCGGGTGGATTCCAAGCCCTTCGCGGTTTGCAGGAAGGCTTCCTTGTTGCCCCACACGAAATAGATTTCCAGCAGCTTGAGGCGCAGATCGCGTCGATCCGGCTCGCGCTCCAGTGCAATGCGCACCAGGTCGGCAGCTTGGTCGTACAGGCCGTACGCCATATGGAAGTCCGCCTCGGCCAGCGGATCTCCCTGATCCAGGTTGACCGCGCTCTCGCTGGACATGGTGTCGTCCGGCGCCTTGAGGTCCGCCGTCGTCTCGCCATAGCGTTCCGCAGGCTCATTGAAATCCGGCATGGGATGCTCGCCGGATTCCTCGACCACGAATGAATCGTTGCTGCCGCGGCTGCCGGCGACTCTCGCGCTCGGATCGCGAAATTCTGTAATGTCCGTCGAATCCAGTGCCGGGAAATCCCCGCCGCCGCCGCCGCTCGATTGCCGGCGTCGCCAGGAAGTAATCGCGAGGCCCGCGATCAAGGCAATGATGATCGCCGCGGGCAGCCACCAATTCTGCTGCAGCCAGTCGATCCACGAGCCGGTTTGCGCAGGAGGAGGCGGCTTTTTCGCAGTTGCCGGCTTAGGTGCCGGCTTAGGTGCCGGAGGCGCAGGCGGGGTGGCGCTCTCCGCAGGCGCAGGTGCCGGTGTCTGGGCCGCGCTCGGCGGTGCTTCCACCGGAGCAGGCGTCGAGGCAGGCGCGGGCGGAGCGGCGGCGATTTGCGGCGCCGGGGCCGGTGTCGGCGCGGGCGGCTGCGAGCCGAGCTTGCGCTGCAGTTCGCTCAATTCGTTGTTCTTGAGGTCGAGCAGACGGTGCGCATCCGCAAGCTGCCCTTCCAGATCCTTGACCCGGCCCTTCAGCGCTTGCGCTTCGCCCGTGGACGCGGAATCGCTGCTGCTGTTGCTCGTGCCGCTGCCGGCACCCGGCGTCACGAGACGCAAGTGGCCGGTGGTCGCAGCGCCGTTGTTGCCCCGCCACGCTTCCATCTGGCGATGCACTTCGCTCATCGCCTCGGATTGATTCAGCGCCGCGACTTCATCACCGCCGGGTATGCGCAGCACGGAACCGCGCCGAAGGATATTGATGTTGCCGCCGAACGCGTCCGGATTCGCGCGGTACATGGCGATCATGGTCTGATCCATGTCGGCACGTGTTCCGGCATGCAAACTGCGGGCGATCTTCGTGAGCGTGTCGCCCTGGGCAACGTGGTATGTGCCGTCGCTGGCAGGCGCCGTGGCGGGCTCGCTCGGACTCGGCTCGCTGCGGGGAGCGGGCGTGCTCGCTGCCGCAGTGCTCGCGCTCGAAGCGCGGCTCGAGGATCGGCCGGCGCGGCTCGAGCGGGTCTTGGCGGGAGTCGGCGCGGTCGTCGCGTCCGGCGTCGGGCTCGCTGCGGCTGCTGCCGGAGCCGGTTTGTTGCGCGCGGATGGCGCCGCGGCGGGTGGTGTCGCCGGCGCCGTGGTGGCGGCGGCTACGGGGGCGGCCGCGTTGGCGCGCTCGCCGGGTGTGTACACGGGCGGGTCGAGCAACACGGTGTACTCGCGCATCAGGCGTCCGCGGGCCCAGTTCACCTCGACCAAGAACGTGACGAAGGGTTCGGGAATCGAATCGGTCGATCGGACCAACAGCACGTCGCGGCCATCCTTGCTCTTGCCTACTTTGAACGTCAGCGTTGACAGGAACGGCGGGCGATCGATGCCGTAACGGGTGAATGCATCTTTGGGGGCCAGAGCCGCCCGCAGCGCGTTCAATTCATCCGGACCGGCCGCAATCAGGTCGATCTCGGCGTTCATCGGCTCATTGAGCGCTGATTTCAGGTGAATCTCACCCAGGCCCAAGGCCCACGACAGGGACGGAGCTAGCAGGCACGCCATCAACATGAGGCGAGGCAGGGTCACAAACATTTCTACTCCCAGAATTTCGGCGGGCAAGCGGACAAAGTTCATTGTGCAATAGTGGCTTGGACGCGAATTCTCACTTGCCTTTTACATAAGCCAATAACTATATCTTACTGGCATCTATTTACCAAAATCTGGGCCACTGAAACTGCGTTATGTGCCGCACATTTCCGAACATTATCGGCCACCACCCAAAAATTTAGACCTCGATCACGAGTCAAATCAGCTCTAATACGGCCTACATATACCTGATCCGGCTCGGTCGCCAGTGTGGCGGGCGTCGGAAATTCAGCAATCGAATCGGCATCGATCACGCGCAAGCCGGTCCCGCGTTGCAGCACATTCAGTGCCTCCCCCAGGCTCAACGGCCGCTCAAACGCCGCATGGACCGCCAAACTGTGCCCAAAGAACACGGGTACGCGCACTGACGTCGCATTGATCTCGAGCGCCGGCAAATCGAGCATCCGCCGGGTCTCCTCCCACAATCGGCGCTCCTCGCGGGAGGCGCCGTCGGCCTCCAGCACATCGACCTGCGGAATCACGTTAAAGGCGATCTGGCGTCCGAATGCCCTGCCCCTCGCCTTCTTGCCGCTCAGCATGGCAACGGTTTCGCCGGCCAGCTCATCCATGGCGCCGCGTCCGCTGCCCGACACCGCATGATAGGTCGCGACCTCCGCGCGGGTGAGACCTGCGAGCTGATGCAGCGGTGCCAGCGCGGTCGCGAGCGCGACACTGGCGCTGCCCGGCAGCGCGATCAGACCGCGCTCGCCCACGGCATTGAGCACCTGCGGATTGACGTCGGCCGCCACCAACGGCACATCCTCCCGCGCGCGGAACGCCGCAGATCCATCGATAACCCAGGCATGAGCGGCGGCGGCTTGCGCATAACGCTCCGACAGCGCCGCACGCCCGCAAAAGAAAACCAGATCCACACGCGAGAAATCGAACGCGGCGACATCGCCTACCGTGAGTTTCGCATCCTCATCGCCGACCGGCGCTCCGGCGCTGCGTTCATCATCGAGCGCATACAGTTCGGACGCAACGAGTTTGCGCTCGCGCAGCTCATCGATCACGGCCGCACCGATCAGGCTCGAGACGCCGACCACGGCGATGCGTGGAGCGCTCATCGGCGCGTAATCACGGGCGTGGGCGAGACCGCCTCGGAGCACTGCGCACGAAACCTCAGGCAGTGATCCATCAAGACCAGCGCCAGCATCGCTTCGGCGATCGGCGTGGCGCGAATGCCGACGCAGGGATCGTGGCGGCCGGTCGTGACGACTTCAACCGGCTCGCCATGAATATTGATCGTTTGGCCCGGCACCGTGATGCTCGAGGTGGGCTTCAGCGCAAGGCTCACGACGACATCCTGACCGGAGGAGATGCCGCCCAGCACGCCGCCGGCGTGATTGCTCTTGAAGCCCTGCGGCGTCATCTCATCCCGGTGCTCCGAACCGCGCTGCTCGACGGACTTGAATCCGGCGCCGATTTCGACGCCTTTGACCGCATTGATGCCCATCATCGCGGCGGCCAAATCGGCGTCGAGGCGCTCGAACACCGGCTCACCCCACCCCGGCGGCACGCCTGAGGCAATGACCGTGACGCGCGCGCCGATCGAGTCTCCGGCCTCGCGGATCCGCCAAATGAAATCCTCGAGTTCCTTGACGCGCGCAGGATCCGGGCAAAAGAAGGGGTTCTCGTACGCGGCGGACGGATTGACCGGCTGCAATACCAGCGGCCCCAGCTGCGCCAGGTAGCCGTAGATGCTGATGTGCTGACGCTCGCGCAGATACTTCCGCGCTATCGCACCGGCCGCGACGCGCACCACGGTCTCGCGCGCCGAAGAGCGTCCGCCGCCCCGATAGTCGCGAAAGCCGTATTTTTGCTGGTAAGTGTAATCAGCGTGACCGGGACGAAAGCGGTCCTTGATTTTTTCATAGTCGCGGGAGCGCTGGTCTTCATTCTCGACCAGCAGCGCTATGGGCGTGCCCGTGGTTTTGCCTTCGAACACGCCCGATAAAATCCGCACGGTGTCGGATTCATGGCGCTGACTGGTGAACTTCGAAGTTCCCGGGCGTCGGCGGTCCACATCGACCTGAAGCTCCGCCTCGGTAATTTCCAGTCCCGGCGGACAGCCGTCGACCACGCAACCCAGGGCCGGGCCGTGGCTCTCGCCGAAGCTGGTCACCGTGAAGACTCGCCCGAAAGTATTACCCGCCACGCTTCGATTCTCCCGGCGGCGCCTGCAGATCGCGCGCCCGCAACAAAAATACGCCCTCACCGCCCATGGCGATGCGCGGCCAGACAAATGGCAGCCGCGGAAAGGCACGCATCAATTGCCTCTCGGTGTTGCCCACTTCCACGACCAAGATGCCCTCGTCCTCGAGGTGCGATCGCGCCCCGGCAAAAATTGCCCGCACCGCGTCCAAGCCATCGACGCCGGATGCGAGGCCCAACCTGGGCTCGTGCCCGTATTCGGGCGGCAGCGTACGCATCTCCGCGCGCCCAACATAGGGCGGATTGCTCACGATGATATCGTAACGCCGTTTAGGGACACGGCTGAAATAGTCCGACTGCAACGCATGGACGCGCCCGCTCAAGTGCAGCCGGCGCGCGTTGCGCCGGCAGATCTGCAATGCGGCCGGGGAGATATCGGTTGCATCAACCCGCGCTTGCGGGAAAGCTCTGGCGCAGGCCAGCGCAATCGCGCCGGATCCGGTACCGATGTCCAGGATGCGCCGCACGCGTGCAAGGTTGATCCAGGGGTCGAATCGGTTGAGCACAAGTTCCGCGATCGGCGAGCGCGGTACCAGCGCCCGCTCATCCACATACAGTTCGAGACCCGCAAAAAAGGCGCGATGGGTAAGATAGGGAAGCGGGATGCGTTCGTCGATACGCCGATGCAGCAGCGCATCGATGCGCGCCGTCTCGCGCCGCGTCAGGAGGCGAGGATAGGCGCCGGCGCCCATCGAGTGCGCGAGGCCTGCGACGAAGAACACCAGTTCAGCCGCTTCGTCGCGCGCGTTCGCGGTGCCGTGGCCAAAGTACACCCGCGCTTTGCGCAGCGCCCGCGCGCACCGCTCGATGGCGGCGCCGACGGTCGCCGCGCTGCCGGGCTTGGCGGCACCAACGCCTTTCGCGGCTGTGTGGGATAATCGCGGCATGACGGCTCGATCGAAACTCTTGGCTTTCCTGCTTCTCGGCGTTGTCGCAGCGGGCGCTATGCTGGCGGTACGGCTCCTGGCGCCGAAGCCGCAGCCTGATCTGGCGACCGGTACCTTACTCGCACCCGCACGTCCGCTGGCGGATTTTAGCTTGATTGACAATCAGGGCCGTCCCTTTGGTCCTGCGAATTTGCGCGGGCACTGGTCCTTGATGTTTTTCGGATATACCAATTGCCCGGATTTCTGTCCCGCCACCCTCACGGTGCTCGCGGCGGTCGAAAAGCGGCTGCGTGCTGCCAAGACGGTTGCACCTCCGCAGGTAATTTTCGTCTCGGTCGATGCCAAACGCGATACGCCCGCGCAGCTCAACCGCTATGTCCCTAACTTCGATCCGGAATTCGTTGGCCTCACGGCCGCCGATCAGGCCGGCATCGAGCGCGTCGCGAAGAAATGGGGCATCGCGGCGGCAATAAAACCCACGCCTAACGGCGATTACATCGTCGATCACTCGGAAGCCATCTTCGTCATCGATCCCGGCGGGAATCTCGCGGCTATTCTGACCGGCCCCTTCACGGTCGACGCCTTGCAGAGCGATTTCCGGCGCATCGTGACGGCTCGTACATGATCTTGTCCCGGTTGTTCGTGTGGTTTCAGCACCTGCTGCCTCAGCATGCGCTCTCGAGGCTCGTGCTGCGCGCAACCCGGGCGCGGACGCCGTTCTTGAAAAATTCGCTCATTCGCGGATTCTTGAAGCTCTACACCATCGACATGAACGAAGCCGCGCAGACCGACCCTTTGAGCTACGGCAGCTTCAATGAGTTTTTCACGCGCTCGCTGAAGGCCGGCGCGCGCGAGTGTGCCGCGGATCCATGCGCAATCGCCTCCCCGGTCGATGGCACGGTCAGCGAGGCGGGCGAGATCGACGGCGATCGGCTGCTGCAGGCCAAGGGCCGCTACTTCACCCTCAGCGAGTTGTTGGCGGCGCGCGCCTGGGCGAAGGATTTCGAAGGCGGCTGCTTCGCGACGCTGTATCTGGCCCCGTACAACTACCATCGGGTGCATATGCCGCTGCGCGGGCGCTTGCGCGAGACGGTATTTGTTCCGGGACATTTGTTCAGCGTCAACGCGGCCACCGCCTCGCTCGTGCCGCGGCTCTTCGCGCGCAACGAGCGGGTGTTGAGCTTGTTCGATACGGCATTCGGCGAGGTCGCGCTCATCTTGGTCGGCGCCTTGAACGTCGGCAGCATTGCAACCGTGTGGGCCGGTGACATTACGCCCGCGGCGGGGCGCGCCGTGGCGAAGCTGCCGACGGCGGATATGTCGCTCGACAAGGGTGCGGAGATGGGCCGCTTCAACATGGGCTCGACCGTCATTTTGCTGTTTCAACGCGATCGGGCCCGTTGGCATGCCGGCCTGCGCGCGGGTGCGACGCTCAAATGCGGTCAAACGTTGGGCCTTCTCAGGTGAGCTGGCGGCCGACCGCAACGCATGCAGCGCTCGAGCACCGTGCACGCATGCTGGCTGCGGCGCGCGCATTCTTCGAGCAACGAGGCGTGCTGGAAGTCGAGACACCGATCTTGAGCGCGGCTGCGGTGAGCGATCCGCAAATCGAATCCTTGACCACGCAGATTGCCGGCCTGCCGGGACTTAGATATCTGTGTCCTTCGCCCGAGTACGCCATGAAGCGTTTAGTGGCGGCCGGAAGCGGCGATATCTATCAGATTTGCAAGGTGTTTCGCGATGCCGAGCGCGGCCGTTGGCACAACCCCGAATTCACGATGATCGAGTGGTATCGGGTGGGGCTCGACGATGCGGCCTTGATGGATGAGGTCGAGGCGCTGCTCGGCCGGTTGCTGACGCCCGTGCGGCGGCTCGATACGGCGGAACGCCTCAGCTACGCGACGGCGCTTCAGCGTCACGCCGGTGTCGATGCCTTTGATTCCACCGACGAGGACTTGCTCGAGGCCGCGCGGCGTCATGACATCCACTGCGACACGCGGCTGGATCGAGACGCGAGCCTCGATCTTCTCATGGCTCTTGTCGTCGGACCGCGGTTGGGTCAGGGGGGTCCCTGTTTCGTCTGCGACTACCCCGCTTCGCAGGCGGCGCTGGCGCGCTTGAGGCCGGGGGCTCCGCGGGTGGCGGCACGCTTTGAGTTGTATCTCGACGGCTTGGAGCTGGCAAACGGCTTTCACGAGCTCGGCGAATCCCAAGAGCAGCGCGCGCGTTTCACCGGCGACCTTAAGCTGCGCGCGGCTCGCGGACAACCGCAGCCGCCCGTGGATGAGAATCTGCTGGCGGCGCTCGCGCATGGCCTGCCCGACTGCGCCGGGGTCGCGTTGGGATTCGACCGCGTGGTCGCGATCGCGCTGGGGGCAGACCGATTGGCCGACGCCATGGCCTTCAGCGTGGATAACGCCTGAATGAAGGCGCCGCTGCATGGCGCCTTCAGCTTGGTGCCTAGCCCTTGCCGCGCGACAGATACTCGCCCGTGCGGGTGTCGATGCGCAGCACCTCGCCTTCATTGATGAACAGCGGCACGCGCACCATGGCGCCCGTTTCCAGCTTTGCCGGCTTCGAGCCGCCGGTCGCCGTATCGCCGCGCACGCCCGGATCGGTTTCGATCACCTTCAATTCCATGTGCGCAGGCGGCGTGACCACCAGCGGCACGCCGTTCCACAAGGTGACCACGCAAACAGTCCCGTCCTTCAGCCACTGAGCGCCCTCGCCCACCGCCTGCTTCGAGGCGGTCAGCTGCTCGAAGGTATCCGGCACCATGAAGTGGAAGAAATCTCCGTCGCTGTACAGATACTGCATGTCCGTGTCGACCACATCGGCGGCTTCCACGGTATCGCCGGACTTCCAGGTGCGTTCGATGGTGCGGCCGGTCTTCAGGTTGCGAACCCGCACCCGGTTGAATGCCTGTCCCTTGCCGGGTTTGACCATCTCGTTCTCGACGATGGCATACGGGTCGCCGTCGATGAGAATCTTCAGTCCGGCTTTGAATTCGTTCGTGCTGTAGTTAGCCATCGAGGCCTCGCATTGAAGGGCGCGTATCATAGCCGCAACGGAACAGTGTGGCCAGTTGCGAACCAATACCGGGCAGCGTGTTGACGCCTGCCCCATAATCGCTGAAATTCCAAGGTGCTACACTTTGCGTCAAATTACGAGGTTTTTCAGTTGAGTGAACAGGGAGCGGTACCGATGATCGTGATGACGAGGTCGCAGGACCACGTCGAAGCGATCAATAGCACGCTGCGCAAGGCGGGCCATCCGGTGCACTGCACCTGGCTGTCCGACGCCAGCGATTTAGGCGATGCCCTGACGCAGCTCAACCCGGAAATGCTGATCGCCTTCATAGACGAACTCAGCGTGGATCTCGCCTCGGTCATGAAGGTGAAGCAGCAGAACGCCCCCGGCATGCCGGTGCTCATCGTGCGCGAGACGATCGATGAGAAGGCGATTGCCGAGGCCATGCGCTTGGGCTGTCAGGACGTGGTCACGCTGGCGAATCGCGATCGCTTGCAGGCGGTCGCCTCCCGCGAGCTGCGCGCGCATCGCTTGGAGCGCGCCCTGTCGACGACGCTGTCCTCGGCGCGCGAATATCGCGAGCAGCTGCAAAAGTTCCTGCAAGGCTCGGCGGATGCCATCACGCACGTGCAGGAAGGCATCATCGTGGATGCCAACCGTGCCTGGCTCGAGCTGTTCGGCTATTCGGAAAATGACGCGCTCAACGGCACGCCGCTCATGGATTTGTTCGAGCAAGAGACGCATCCCGCCCTCAAGGGCGCGCTCGTTGCCTGCCTGCAGGGCAAGTGGAGCGGCCATGGCTTGAAGGTACAGGCGCTGCTGTCGGACAGCTCCACCCTGGCACTGGAATTGATCCTGACGCGCGCAGACTATGAAAACGAGCCGGCTGTGCGCATTGCGATCTCCGCGCTGCATAAAAAAGACGGCAATTTGGAGGTGCAGCTCTCCGATGCGGTCAAAAACGACGCCACCACCCAGTTTCTGCAGCAACGCCACGTGCTCGCGGCCATGCGCGAGCGCGCCGCGCAGAACATGAAGGGCGGTGTGCGCCAGATTGCGCACTTGAAGCCCGATCGCTTCATCGACATCCAGCAGGCCATCGGCGTGGTTGCCAGCGAAGATTTCATCGCGCAGCTGGCCGAGCTGCTGCGCTCGCAATTGACGGCCACCGACCTCTGCGGCCGCTTCGGCGGCAACGGCATCCTGGTGATGCTGGAACGCGGCACCGCAAAGGACGTGGAGACCTGGGCCGAGAACGTGGTCAAGCGCGTGCACGACCATGTCTTCGTGCTGGAGGACAAGACCCTGTCCGCCACGGCGACGGTCGGCTTGGGCCTCTTGCCGCCGACCAATCCCGACGTGGGTGCGGCGATTACCGACGCGGTCAGCGCCACGCGCCGCGGACGCGAGCTCGGCGGCAACCAAATGTACGTGGTGGATAAGGCCGATACCGATACCCGCGTGCAGGCCTACGACAAGATCTGGGTGAAACACATCAAGAGCGCCTTGATGGAAAATCGCTTCCGCCTGGTGCAACAGCCGATTGCCAGCTTGTTGGGCGAGGACAAGGGCATGTTCGACGTGCTGGTGCGCATGCTCGACGAACAAGGCAATGAGGTGCTGCCGGCGGAGTTCATCGCCGCCGCCGAGCGCAACGACCTGATGAAGAACATCGACCGCTGGGTGATCGGCGCCTCGATGTCCTTCGCCGCCAACCGCAAGGCGGCCTGCATTTTCGTACGTGTCTCCAAGGACACGATACTCGACAAGAGCCTGCTCCCCTGGCTCGAACAGCAGCTGAAATCCCTGAAAATCGAGCCCAAGCGCTTGTGCATGCAGGTCACCGAAGAGCTCGCGACCCAGTACGTGCGCCCCACCAAAGAACTGGCCGAAAGCCTGCGTAAGCTCGGCTTCCGTTTCGCGCTGGAACATTTCGGCACCGGACGCGATCCCTTGAAGCTGCTCAACGACATCGATATGAATTTCATCAAGGTCGACGGCTCCCTGATGCAGGGCCTGTCGACCAATCAAATCCAGCAGCAGCGCGTCAAGGGCCTGGTGGAGGCGGCGAAGCGCAAGGGCATCGAGACGGTCGCCGAGCGCGTCGAAGATGCCAACACCATGGCGGTGCTGTGGCAGCTCGGCATCGAGTTCATCCAGGGTTATTTCGTGAACGCGCCCGAAGACGTGACCATGTCGGGCGAGCGCTAGACCCGCCCGGCCCGGTCAAACCGCGCGAGGCTCAAGCCGGCGCAACCTCGAGACGGCCGATCTGCTTATAGGCGCGCGAGAAGCGCTGCCGGCGCTGTCCCTTCTTGTCCTGGAACTGCTTGAGCTCCTCGAACTTGAGCTTCATCGGCGCACTGTTGCCGCTGTAGATCGTCAAGACCTCGCCCGGCGCGACGACCGCCATGGCGACCAGGTATTCGTCGCGCTCGGCGGATTTCTTCCCCGGTATGCCGAACAGGTTCTGTCCCTTGCCGGCGGTCATTTCCTCGATCGCACCGACCGGCAGCGCCAACACTTCACCATCGTTGTTGACGAAGATCGCGAGCGCCTCCTTGTGGCTCATGGGCTGCGCAGGCAGCACCAGCGCATTTTCAGGTACCTTGAGCACGGACTTGCCCTTTTTGTTGCGCGCGTAGATTTCTTTCAAGCGCACTGCAAATCCGTAACCGGCATCACTCGCCAGCAGCCACAAGTCGTCCGGCTCGCCGATCAGCACGGCGGCAAAGGTCGCGCCGTCCGGCGGATCCACCGTTCCGGACAGCGGCTCGCCGTAGCCGCGCGCGGCGGGGAGCTGGTGGGCATCGACGCTGTACGCTCGGCCGGTGGAATCGATGAACACGGCCTGTTGCAGATTGCGGCCCTTGGCAGAGGCTTGGTATTCATCGCCGCCCTTGTAGCTCAAGGCACGCACGTCGATGTCGTGCCCCTTGGCGGCCCGCACCCAGCCCAAACGCGACAGCACCACCGTGGTGGGTTCGCTGCTCAGCAATTCGGTTTCGGAAATCGCCTGTGCTGCCTCGCGCTCCACCAGCTTGGTGAGCCGCTCATCGCCGAACTCCTCCGCATCGCTGACCAGCTCTTCGCGCACCAGCTTGGTCAGCCGCGCCTTGCTCTTCAAGGTCTTCTCGATCTCATCGCGCTCTTCGGCGAGCTCCTTCTGCTCTTCGCGGATCTTCATTTCCTCGAGCCGCGCAAGATGCCGCAGCTTGGTCTCGAGGATGGCTTCGGCTTGTTCATCGGAGAGCTTGAAGCGTTTGATCAGCGTAGCTTTAGGCTGATCCTCGGTACGCACGATGCGGATCACCTCGTCGAGGTTCAAGAACGCAATCAGCATGCCGTCGAGAATGTGCAGCCGCGCGTTCAGCTTCTCGAGCCGGTGCTTGAGACGCCGCGTGACCGTGTTTTTGCGGAATTCCAGCCATTCCAGCAGCAATTCCTTCAAGCCCATGACCCGCGGGCGGCCGTCCAAAGCGATGACGTTGAGATTGACGCGGTAGTTGCGCTCCAGGTCGGTGGTCGCAAACAGATGCGCCATCAGCGCCGGGATGTCGACGCGGTTCGACTTGGGCACGACGACCAGGCGGGTGGGATTCTCGTGATCCGACTCGTCGCGCAGGTCCTCGACCATGGGCAGCTTTTTCTGCTGCATCTGCGCGGCAATCTGCTCCTGAACCTTGGCGCCGGAGACTTGAAACGGCAGGGCATCGATCACGATCTCGCCGTCCTCGATTTGATAGGTCGCGCGCGCCTTGAAGCTGCCCGAGCCCGTGTTGTAGAGCGCCACCAGCTCGTCGCGCGGCGAGACGATTTCCGCGCCGGTCGGCAGGTCGGGACCCTTGATGTGCGCCATGATCTTGCGCGTGGTCAGGTCCGGATCATCGAGCAGCGCCACGCAGGCGTTGACGACCTCGCGCAAATTGTGCGGCGGAATGTCCGTCGCCATGCCGACCGCAATACCTGAGCCGCCGTTCAAGAGCAGGTTCGGCACGCGCGCCGGCAGCATCGTGGGCTCATCGAGTGAGCCGTCGAAATTCGGCGCCCAGTCGACTGTGCTGGCGTCGAGCTCCTGCAGCAAAAGATCGGCATAGCGGGTGAGGCGCGATTCGGTGTAGCGCATCGCGGCGAAGGATTTCGGATCGTCGGTCGAGCCCCAATTGCCTTGGCCGTCGACGATCGGGTAGCGATAGGCGAAATCCTGCGCCATATGCACCATGGCCTCGTAGCAGGCCGAATCGCCGTGCGGGTGAAACTTGCCGATCACATCGCCGACGGTGCGCGCCGACTTCTTGTGCTTGGCGCCGGCGGCCAGCCCCAGCTCGCTCATCGCGTAAACGATGCGGCGCTGCACCGGCTTCAAGCCGTCGCCCAGGTGCGGCAGCGCCCGATCCAGGATCACATACATCGAATAGTCGAGGTAGGCCCGCTCGGCGAAGGACTTGAGGGGCTCCTTCTCGACGCCCTCGAAATTCAGCTCCTGCTCCTTCATGCTACACGTGTTCTTTCATGCTAGACGTGCGCCAAATTGCCCTTGCTTTCCAGCCACTCGCGCCGGTCTGAAGCGCGCTTCTTCGCCAGCAGCATGTCGAACATCTGATCCGGACTGTCTTTCGCGTCGATGGTCATCTGCACCAGGCGGCGTGTCTGCGGCGCCATGGTCGTTTCGCGCAACTGCAACGGACTCATTTCCCCCAAGCCCTTGAAGCGGGTCACGACGGTCTTGGTGCGTGGACTCTCGGCGGCAATCCGCTTCAACTCCTTCTCGCGTTCCGCCTCGTCGAGCGCATAGATGACTTCCTTGCCGGCGTCGATGCGAAACAGCGGCGGCATGCACACGTAAACATGTCCCGCCGCCACCAGCGGCCGGTAGTGGCGCAGAAACAAGGCGCACAACAGGGTTGCGATATGCTGACCGTCGCTGTCCGCGTCCGCGAGGATGCAGATCTTGTGGTAGCGCAGGCTCGATAAATCAGAAGCCGCCGGCTCGACGCCGATGGCGACGCTGATGTTGTGCACCTCTTGGGACTGCAGCACCTCGCCGATGTCCGCTTCCCAGGTATTCAAGATTTTGCCGCGCAGCGGCATGATGGCCTGGGTCACGCGATCGCGCGCCTGCTTGGCCGATCCGCCGGCGGAATCGCCTTCCACCAGGAACAGCTCGCCGCGCGCCGGATCTTGACTGACGCAGTCGGCGAGCTTGCCGGGAAGAGCAGGTCCCGCGACCACGCGCTTGCGCGCCACCTTTTGGCTGTCCTTGAAACGCTGCTGCGCGTTGCTGATGGCGAGCATGGCGATTTTCTCGCCTTGATCCGAATGCTGATTGAGCCAGAGCGCAAATGCATCCTTGATGACTCCCTGCACGATGCCGGCCGACTCGCGCGAGGAGAGCTTCTCCTTGGTCTGGCCCGCGACTTGAGGCTCGCGCATCTTCATGGACAGCACGAAACTCACGCCGTCCCAAATGTCCTCAGGGGTGAGCTTGAGCCCGCGCGGCACCAGATTGCGGAATTCGCAGAACTCACGCACTGCATCGGCGGCGCCGACGCGCAATCCGTTGACGTGCGTTCCGCCCTCGGTGGTCGGGATCAAATTCACGTAGCTTTCGGTGATCGCGTGCTCGGACTCGAGCACCCAGGCGACGGCCCAATCCAGCGAGCCGCCCTCGATGTCGCGCTTGCCGTAGAAAGTCTCGGCCGGCAGCCATTCACCCTTGCCCAGCTCTTCGGCCAGATACTGATGCAGGCCGCCGGTGTAGAACCATTCTTCCGTCTCGCCGGTGATTTCATTTTTCAGGGTGACCCGCAAATTCGGGCAGAGCACGGCTTTGGCGCGCAACACCTGCTTGATTTTCGGAACCGCGAATTTGTCGGTGTCGAAATATTTCGGATCCGGCCAGAACCGGATCCGGGTGCCGGTCCTGGATTTCGGCACCTCGTCGACCACCTCGAGCTTGGAGGTGACTTTGCCGCCCGTGAAACTGATGTTGTATTCCTTGCCGCCGCGCCGCACCCAGCACTCCAGGTTCTTCGACAGCGCGTTCACCACCGAGACACCGACGCCGTGCAGGCCGCCGGCGTGCTGATAGTTCTTGTCGTTGAATTTTCCGCCGGCGTGCAGACGGGTCAAAATCAGCTCAACGCCGCTGATTTTTTCCTTGGGATGTACGTCCACCGGCATGCCGCGGCCGTTGTCCTCCACCTGGCAGGAGCCATCTTTGAAGAGCGTGACGTCGATCTTGTCGCAGTAGCCGTTGACGGCCTCATCCACGCTGTTGTCGATCACTTCATGCGCGAGATGATTCGGCCGCGTGGTGTCGGTGTACATCCCAGGGCGGCGCCGCACCGGGTCCAAACCGCTCAATACCTCGATGTCGGAGGCTGTGTAAGACGATGCCATCAGTTACCTCATCTTCGAAGGCGCCGAAGTCTAGCACGCCGATTCGCGCCGGATCGGTGGCGCCGCCTCCGCGATTCGGCTATCTTCGCCCGCATGGGAATCGCCAACCAGCAAAATATGACCCGCACCATTCCGGTACTGCCGCAACCGTACGGCATCAGGGTGCGGCTGCGCCCGGGCGATCCCTTCGCCAAGCTCGTGGGCGTGGACTGGCAGAAGACGCATTGGTTTTTTACCGCCGCCGAACGCGACCGCGTGCTCGAGGACATGGCGCGCAAGCATGAGTACTCGCGCATCGGCGATCAACCGGCGCTGGTCTTCGAGAAGGTGGAGAAACTCGGCGAAAGCCGCAGCTTCTGAGTTTTTCCGAACTTTCAAGGACGGGGTCGCTTCGACCCCGGGAGTTGTGCGCATCAGCGCTAAAAAGTCCGGCCCAAGAACAGATAGTAGGCGCTGTGCCCCGCCGTGTCGTAGCCCGACCCCAGATAGACAGGGCCCAAGAACGTGTCGAAGGCGAAGAACAGTGAGGCATCCTTGCGCGTCGATCCGAAGCTGATATCGCTGCGGGATTGCCAGGTGTTGCCCGTTTCCAGCGACATGCCGATGTATGCGGGGAACTCGAAAAAGCCCTCGCCGCCGCGCCCTATCTTGCGAAAATAAATGGCGCGCGCGATCGCATAGTTCGATCCGAACAACGATGTCGGCGCAAGTCCCGACAAGTTGAAAAATCCGCCCAGTGAAAAAAGATTCGGTACCGCCGTGTCGGCGATGTGGCCGCCGACGACGCTGCCCGCCGAGGTCCAGAGCAAAAGGGTGTTGCGGCCGAGCGAGCGGGCGATCAGCCAATCCGCCTGCACCTTGTCCGAGCCGGTGTCGGCGCCCAGGTCGATGCGGTTGGCGTCCCACTGAAAGGTGAATTGCGAGCCCTCGCGCGGGAAATGCAGATTGTCGAGCTTGTCGTAGCTGAACTTAACGAACAGCCCGCCGTTGTTGTACTGCTGCTGCACCAGTCCGGGACTCCCTAAGCGCACGCGCGCCGCGCCATTGGTACGGTGATACCCGGCGCGGATTTCACCCCAATTGCCGAGGTTCCGGCCGATGTCGAAATCCGCTTCGGCCTCGCGGTCGCGGAAATCCGCGATCTCGTCGTCCTTGGAATAGAGCTGCAGATCGCGCGCTTCGATGCGCAGGCTGGGCGCGATGAACCAGGTGTGCGTGGCGTCCAAGGGCTGGTAGAACTCGCTCTGCACCTTCGGATCGCTGCCGATCTGCACGTCGGTCACCAATTCCGCGCCCAGATCATCGAGCTCGGTCAAAATGAAGCGGGCGGCGGCGTTGTAGCGGCTGTTGCCTTGGAAGTTGTCCTCCAAATTCAAGCCGAAGCGCACGTAATTGGGACCCCAAGATTTGCGGCGCGCATGAATCTCCAGGCCCGAGTCCTCGGCGCCGCCCTGCCCGCCGCCCGCCAGCGTGAAATCCAGCGTCTCGAAATTGCCGAGGCCATATAGCTCAGTGATTCGCTCGGCGACGGCATCGGCGTTCAAGGGCTTGTCGACCAGCGGCTGCATTTCCGCCATGATGGTGGTCTCGTAGCGCTTGGACTCGCCATCGACGCGCACGAACTTGATCGCGGGCAGGCCCCGCTCACGCGAGGCACGCCGCGCGAGATACTCGTGATACGCCGCGTCGCCGACGCTCAACGGGTCGAGCCGCGCCAGCATGGCGTGCGCCGCGTTTTCGCCGGCCGCGATGGTCGAATGGGCCGTCGTGAAGTCGGTGGAACTGGCGGTCCCGATGGCAGGCTCGATCAGTATGTCGGAGGCACTCAAACTGGCGCGCTGCCGATCCGTGTCCTTGTGCACCAGAATCGCCAGCATCTGGTTGGAGATCGACAGCGCCGAATCGAGCGCCGTGCGCGGCTGCAGCGGGAAGCTTACGTCGGACACGATCAAAATATCGGCGTGCATCCGGCGCGCCACGTCGATCGGCAGATTCTCCGCCAGCCCGCCGTCGACCAGCAGCCGCCCCTCAGTTTCCACCGGTGCGAACAGGCCGGGCGCGGAGATGCTCGCGCGCATGGCAATCGCCAGATCGCCCTTGTCCAGCAGCACGGCCTTGCCGCTGACCAAGTCCGTCGCGACCGCCCGAAACGGCGTCGGCAGCTCGTCGAAGTCGCTGTTGCTGCCGAACGGCAGCGTGAGCTGGCGCAGCGTCTCCTGCAATTTCTGCCCCTGAACGAATCCCTTCGGCAGAAGAATTTGGCCATGCTTCAGGCCGAGCGGCAGGCGCACCAGAAAATTTCGATCGTCTTGCTTGCGCCGGAATGCCAGTTCGCGCCGCGGCGGCGCATCGCGAAAAGCCTCCTGCCAGTCCACCGAGCGCATCGTGGTGTCGATCTGCGCGGCCGTCATGCCGCTGGCGTACAAGCCCCCGACGACGGCACCCATGCTGCTGCCGGCGATGCAATCGATGGGGATTTTCAACTCTTCCAGAACTTTGAGCACGCCGATGTGCGCCATGCCGCGCGCCCCGCCGCCGGATAACACCAGACAGATGCGCGGGCGGACTTGCGGAGCGGCCGGCGGCACCGCGCCGTAAGCCCATTGACAATTCGCCGCCAGCGCACAGGCCAATCCGAGTCGTATGGCGAGTTTCCCCATGATGGGGACAGTTTAGAGCACCACGGACCGTTAGAGCACCACGTCGATAGCCGAAGCGGTAAAGGTATTGCCGGCACGGTCATACAGTCCGCGGGCAACGAACTGCGTCGCGGGCGTGGGCGCGGCGAGAGTCGTCGTGACCTGGGTCACGAAGGACTCAAACGCGTTGAACGAGTCGATGGGATTGCCGTTCGTTCCGGCGGCCGCGCCCGGACCTATGCTGAACAACGGCACGAACAGCGGCAGGCCGTTTGCCGCCGGCACCGCGGCCGCCGGCACGATGGTCGGACTTGCGCCCAAGGTGGTGATATCGATGGTTTCGGCGCCGATACGCAATTGCCCGGAACCGAACGCGGCATTGGCGAGATCGATGCTCAAGGCTGTGGAGGTCAGCGTGGCGAACGGCGCCGCCGTTCCGGTTCCCGTCCAGCTCACCGCCAGGGTGGCGGGAACGCCGGATTCCGCGTGCACCGACTGCGCCAGGAAATCGGGCGGTCCCGAGCCGAAATGAGACACGTAGCCGTCAACCCACACGGAATCGCCCGCGGCCAACGCGGGAAGCGTGAGCGCCCCGCTGTTGACCACAAAATTCGCCGCTGTGGGATCTTGCGCGGCGCCGGCGCCGTTGCCGGCAAAGTTATAAACGCCGGCCGGCCAGTTCGCGATGCTCTGCAGACTCATCTGCAGACTGCCGGACGCGGAAGACGTGAGCGAGCCGAACAGTTCGGTCGATTGAATGCGCACCGAGCCCGTGTCGGCCGAGGATCCGGTGGAATCGAGAATGGTCACGCCTGCGGACGACAGGGAATAAAGTCCGCGCGCCGTGATGTGCTGACCGACGGCAATGGAATTGAAGTCCAAGGGCCCAAGCGTCGAGACTCCATCGGCGGTGACTTGCGTGGCGGGACCAATGATCACCTGCGAATCCAAGTCCTCGTATTGAACCACTTGCGCCGCATTGGCGAACAGCGTCGCGCCGCGCACGGTCAGCGTATTGCCGCTGCGCGCGATGACATCTCCCTCCAAGCCGTTGGTGAAGAAATCTTCGAGCGTGCCGCCCGCGACGACGTAGACGGAGTGGAAGATGCCGGCGTTGACCCCGGGGGCCGGCGTCGGCGTGGGTTCGAACGTGCAAAATGCGGCAGTTTCCGTCGAGCCTGCCGAGGTCTGTGACAGTGCCGTCAACCCCGGCGTCCCGACGTAGGTCACGCCGCCCAGCGTATAGACGGTGTTCGCATCATTGAACAACGAGTTCGTGCCCAGGCTGTTTATTTCATCGAAGAATGGCCGCACGACGACCGTGTAGGTGCCGGTATTGACGCTCGAATTGATCAAGGCCCCGCGCACGCGAATCAGTTTGTTGTCGGATGCGGTGGTCGCGATGCTGAAAAACGGCTTGACGACGAGGTTCGGCGGGCTGGCCGTCAGATCGAGCTTGTTCGACGCCGTCATATCGTAGTTGACGGCAAGACGCAGCGCGTTGCTGGTCGCAAACGTGGGCTGCAGAATGAGTTGATTGGCGGGATCGAAATTGACGGTAACCGCCACGGTCGAGGGTGCAGCGCCGGAAGTGTCGACGACATTCGCGCGCACCGGCGCACCGTTCACCATCACGGAGATTTGGGCGTTGGTGTAGTCCAGCGTGATGATGGCCTGAGTGTATGTATCGACCGGCAGACTGGCGGTCGCCCAGAGCTCCGACAGATCGGTGAGTTTGGTGAAATCGACCGTCTCCGGGACGGCGACCGCGGAGATGGCGCCGTTGAGTTTGCCGACCAAAATCACGGAGTCGACCGCCACCACGTAACTCGTGAATTGGCCGGCGTCATCGGTGGTGGCCAAGGTGGTCCACGCGACACCGAAGCCGCTATCCAGGTTGTTGTGATGGCAGCCGGCGGCAATGAGACCGAATGTGCAGGCGGCGAGCAGCCCAATCAGCCGATTGACCGCCTTAAACTTGAGCGATGAATGCACTACAGATTCCAATTTTCGGAGGGGGACTTAATATGCAAGGCTGCGTAGAATAAAGGCTTTCGAGACCCGGCGCGCGGCAAAGTTCCATTTCCCGCCCTTCAAGCGCCTTGCGGCTTGGGCACCTGTTGGGTAATGCAGTGAATATTACCCCCGCCCAGCAGCACTTCGCGGGTTGGCACTCCGAGCACCTCGCGGGTCGGAAACAAGCGCTTCAGGGTGCGCATCGCCGCCGCATCGCGGCGTCTCTCGTACAAGGGCATGACCACGCGCTTGTTGGCGATGTAGAAATTGACATAGGAGGCGGCCAGCCGATCTCCCGCGCGGCGCGGATGGCTGCCTGGATGGGCCTCGATGCCGGCCGCCTCCTCGGCCGTCATGACCATCGGTTCCGGTTGATGAAGCCGGTGAATCTCCAAGCTGCGGCCGCGCGCGTCCTTGGCATGGCGCAGACGCTGATAGGCATCCTGCGAAATTTCGAACTGCGGATCGGAGCGATCGTCCGTCCAAGTGAGCACCACGTGACCGGGACTTACGAAGCAGGCCAGCTCGTCGATGTGACCGCCGGTCTCGTCCAGATATACCCCCTTCTCGAGCCATATCACCTTGGTCACCGACAGATAGCGGCGCAGCTGCTCCTCTATGTCTTCGCGCGTCAGGTGCGGATTGCGATTCGGATTGAGCAAGCACTCTTCCGTGGTCAGGCACGTGCCCTGGCCATCGACATGGATCGCGCCGCCCTCCATGATCAGAGGCGTGCGATACCGATCCGCGCCTTCCAGCTCCAATACCTTTTGCGCAACTTGATCGTCCCGGTCCCAGGGAAAATACAATCCGCCGTTGAGCCCTCCCCAGGCGTTGAAGGTCCAATCGACGCCGCGCCTTCGGCCTTTGCCGTCGATGACGAAGGTCGGGCCGCAGTCTCGCATCCAAGCGTCATTGCTGCTGATTTCCACCGCGCGCACATTGCGCGGCAGGCACGCGCGTGCGTTGTAGTATTGCGCCGCCGACACGCCGACGCTCACCGGTTCGCTGCCCGCGATCGCGGCCGCGACCGCGGTGAAAGCCGTCTGCGCCGGCTTGGCGCCGAGACGCCAATTGTCCGGGCGCTCGGGCCACAGCATCCAGCATCCGGCATGCCGCTCGAACTCCGCAGGCATGCGGAAGCCGTCTTTCTCGGGCGTTGATTTAAGGTTGCGCAAGCTTCACGTCTCCGGCGCGCATGCTAGCATTGCGGCTGCATTTACAGGAGCTCAAGGAATGTCAGACGCCAAGCCGGTCAGCTTGAAGATCCCAGTCGGGGGCGAAAAGATCGTCATCTCCAACGGCCGATTGCAGGTGCCGGATCAACCCATCATTCCGTTCATCGAGGGCGACGGCACCGGCCGCGATATCTGGCGGGCCAGTGTGCGGGTGTTCGATGCGGCGGTGAAAAAAGCCTACGGCGGCAAGCGCAAGATTCATTGGATGGAAGTGTTCGCCGGCGAGAAGGCCAACAAGGCATATAACACCTGGCTGCCGGACGAGACGGTGAGCGCCTGCCGCGAGTACTTGGTCTCCATCAAGGGGCCGCTGACCACGCCGGTCGGCGGCGGCATTCGCTCGCTGAACGTGGCGCTGCGCCAGCTCTTGGACCTGTATGTATGCCTGCGGCCGGTACGGTGGTTCAAGGGCGTGCCCTCGCCGGTAAAGGCGCCGGAAAAGGTCGACATGGTGATATTCCGCGAAAACACCGAAGACATTTACGCGGGAATCGAATTCGAACAGGGCTCCGCCGACGCCAAGAAATTCCTCGATCTGTTCAAGCAAAATTTTCCGAAGCAATACGCCAAGATTCGCTTTCCCGAAACTTCGGGCATCGGCCTGAAGCCCGCTTCCAAGGAAGGCACCGAGCGGCTGTTCCGCGCGGCGGTGAAGTATGCGATCGACAACAAGCGCAAGAGCGTCACGATCGTGCACAAGGGCAACATCATGAAATTCACCGAAGGTGCGTTTCGAGGCTGGTCCTATCAATTGGCGGAACGGGAATTTCCGAATCAAGTGTTCACATGGGACCAGTGGGAGCGCATCAAGGCCGCGACTGATGAGAAGGACGCGAATGCACAGATGGAGGCCGCGCGCAAGGCCGGCAAGGTAGTCATCAAGGATGCGATCGCGGATATTACCTTGCAGCAAGTGCTGACCCGCCCGGAGGAATTCGACGTGATCGCCACCATGAACTTGAACGGCGACTATCTATCGGATGCCTTGGCGGCGCAGGTCGGCGGCATCGGCATCGCGCCCGGCGGCAATGTCAACTATGTGACGGGACACGCCGTGTTCGAGGCCACGCACGGCACCGCGCCGAAATACGCGGATCTGGACAAGGTAAATCCCGGATCCGTCATCCTCTCCGGAGAGATGATGTTCAGATACATGGGCTGGACCGAAGCGGCGGATGCCATCATCGGCGCCATGGACAGGTCGATCGGGCAAAAAACCGTGACCTATGATTTTGCGCGGCTCATGCCGGGTGCGACCGAGGTCAAGTGCAGCGAGTTCGGCGATATCCTGATACGAAATCTCTAGCGCAACTCAACGGGCGGCGCCGGCCAGCTTCAAAGGCATGGGCGATGCCAGCGAGCGCTGCTTCAAGATGTCGAACGCCGCGATTCGATACGCTTCGGTCATGGTTGGAAAGTTGAAAATCTGCTCGATGAAGAAATCGGCGCCGGCACCGGTGGCGATCGCCGCTTGCCCCAAGTGCACGAGATCCGTCGCCCCCTCCCCCAACACCTGAACGCCGAGAACCCGCGCGCTGCCCGGCTCGCACAGCAAGGTCAAGGATCCGGCGGGCTCCCCCGCGATATGGGCGCGCGCCACCTCCCCGAAATCGGCGCGGCCGACGATCACGTCGATCTTGTTTGCCGCGGCTTCGGTGCGCGACAGTCCCACGCAGGCAATCTCCGGAATGGTATACACGCCGCTCGGCACCAAACTCGTGAGTGCGGGCGGCGGCAATCCCAACGCCGAGAGCGCTGCGCGCCGGCCCTGATCCGCCGCCGCGCAGGCCAGTGCGGGAGGCCCGATGGCATCGCCGGCGGCCAATAGGCCGGGGATATTGGTTTCAAAGCGTTCGTTCACCTGCACGGTGCCCCGTGAGCTGATGTTCAAGCCAAGCCGATCGAGGCCGATGCCATCCAGATTCGCGACGCGGCCGAAGGCGGCGAACACGATGTCCGAGGCCAGGGTCTCACCGCCGCGCAGTTGCACTTCGACTTGCGAGAATCCGTCGAAGCGCGCGCCGCTGACTTCGGAACCGCCGCAATACTCGCCGCCCATGGCGCGAAACGCCGCAAGGAATCCCGAACGCAGCGCCGGATCGAGAAACCCCAACGGTTCCGCGGCCTTGTCGAGCATGGTCACCGTGCAGCCCAAGGCTGCGAAAATCGACGCATATTCGCAGGCAATGACGCCGCTGCCGAGCACCAGCATGGAGCGCGGTATGTAGGGCAGGCTTAAAATGGAATCGCTGTCGACGATGTGCTCGTGATCCACCTCGATCGCAGCCACATGCCGCGGCCTCGAGCCGGTCGCGAGCACCACTTTGGGCGCGTGCAGCACGCGGCATGAACCGTCGAGGTGTTGAACCTCGATGCGATGGGCATCCAAAAATACGCCCTTGCCGCGGATCAACTCGACGCCGTTGCGCTTGAGCTGCGCGTGCAGATATTTATCCTGCGCTTCGATCACTGCTTCGACGCCGTGCAGCAGGGCCGACAGCGGCGCATCGCCGCGCAGCTCGACCGCGAGCGAGCTCGCGCTGCCCTGCATCCGCCGGTAGCGCAGTGCCTGTTCGCGCAGCGCCTTGCTGGGGATGGTGCCGGACAAGAGACAGGAGCCGCCTACCTGCATCTCGCGCTCGACGATGCAGGCGCGAAATCCGGCTTTCGCCGCCTGGATCGCGGCCTTCTGACCGGCGGGACCGGACCCAAGACAGATGAGGTCAAAGTCCGCGGCCGGCATGTTAAAAGCCCGCCACGCTTCGAACGTGGTCGCGCTTGGCTAGCATGAGGCGCCTGTCGTCCGGAAAGACGCCGAGCTGTTCGAACACCGCATCGTCGATCACGACTTGCTCGCCGAGCAGCTGAGGATGCAGCGTGTGCGCCGCCAGAAGGTGCGCCGCATGCACCGTCCCCGCCAGGTCGCTATGGCCGGACTTGCGGTAGTCGCGCCAATCGCTGGCCGCGTCCTGCACGTCGCCCGGCAGGCGCCAGCTGCTCATCAGCAACCGGCCGAAACGCGGCTCGAATTCGACCACCAGGTCGGAAAAGCTTTTGGCGTCCATCACGGTGAGCTGCCGGCTCTCGAAGCCGGATAGGATTTTCAGCGCCAGTGCGGCGCCGGTCCGATGCATCAAGGCCGCGAGGAAGGCGCTCTCCACATGCTTGCGCCGTTCGCGCGCAATCTCCTTGGCCCAGAGACCGGCCAGCCACGCTTCGCGCCACAGCTCCTCGGATTCCGGCTCATGGCCGGGAGCGGTGAACACTTCGCCGCGCAGCATTACCGCCATGGCGATGTTGCGCACTTCCGCCACCCCGAGCCATGACACCGCTTGCTGCAAGGAAACGATGGGAGAACGCGGCCGCAGTGCCGGCGAGTTCGCCACCCGCATCAATTCGCCGGCGAGCGCTGCGTCCGATTGAATCAGGCGCGCAAGCTGCGACGCATCGGTAGCCCCCTGCGCGGTGAGTTCGGCCAGCTGTGCGCAAACTCGCGGCATGGGCGCGATGTTTTGCGGGCCGGCCAAGGATTCGGTTAAAAACCTATGCGCCGCGAGGGGCGGCGGCGGGGATACGGCAACGGGGGACTGCAGACTCACTTCTTCGCACCTGTCACGACATTCTTGTCGACCTCAATAGATCGGCCAACGCCGGCGATGCTTGAACCAAACCTTGGATTATGTCAACAACTTGTGGCAAATCAACATGTTAAACGAATGCGCGCTCCAAGCCTTGCGCCAGATCATCCTTGAGATCGTCCGCATCCTCCAAACCGATCGATAGACGCAGCGTGCCCTTGCCCACCAGCGACTGTGCCCGCTGCTCCGCGGTGTAGGTGCCGCCGTGCAATAGCTGCGGCGGCATGACCAGCGATTCGGTGGAACCCACGCTGGCCGCAATCGAAAACAATTCCAAGCATTCTGCGAATCGCCCGGCTTCCTTGAAACCGCCGTCCAACTCGATGCTCACGATGGTGCCGAAATCCTTCATCTGCTTTCTCGCCAGCGCATGCTGCGGATGGCCGGCAAGACCCGGATAGTGCACGTGCTTGACGCGCGGATGCTGCTTCAAGTATTCGGCGATGATGAGGGCATTGGCGCATTGCCGCTCGTAGCGCAAGAAATAGGTGCGCATGCCGCGTTGAATCAAGAAGGCCGCATGCGGATCGAGCGCAGGTCCCATCGGCAGGATGTCCTTGCGCATGGCCGCAATCAGTTCGTGGCGCGCAATGATGGCGCCGCCCATCACATCGCCGTGTCCGGAGGCATACTTGGTCAAGCTGTGCAGATAAATATCGATTTCATAGGCGCCGTGATTGTGAAAACCCGCGAAGGTGTTGTCGAGCACGGTCAAGGTTCCGGCCGCCCTGGCATGCCTCGTCAGGTGTTCGATGTCGGCGATTTTGGTGACCGGATTGGTGGGGCTTTCGAATATCACCAGCCGCGTCGGCTTGTCCTTCAGCACTCTTTCGATCCCGCCCAGGTCCTCGATCGACAGCATGGTGTGCGTCACGGCGAACTTGGCGAGCAAGTGCTGCACGATGTAGCGCGTGGGTCCGTACGACTCGACAAACACCAGCACATGATCGCCCGCCTTGCACAGCGCCAACAGGCTGGCAGCGATGGTGGCCACGCCCGAGCCGGTCAGCAGGCAATCGTCCCTGCCTTGCAGCTCGCAGAGCAGTCGTTGCAGCTGCGTCAGCGTCGGATTGGAGTTGCGTGAATAAAAGAAGCCTTCGCGTTCGCCGCGCTGATAACGCAAGGTTTCATTCGTGTCGTCGAATGCGAATTTCACCGACTGATAGATCGGCGCCACCAGCGGACGATTGTCGGAAGGCACGGCGACGGCCGGCGGATGATTCACCAATGTGGTCTTCTTCATGGATCGCACGATAATCGATCCTGGCTTACGGCGACAGATAGCGATCCAGTTCCGCGTTGACGGCGACGGTTGAGCCGAACAACGGTTCGGCGTGCTGCGCCGAGAGGCCAAGGTCGCGATAACCCTGATCCAGCATCAGCAATTCCCGCGTCAGCATGGCGGGTTCGTGCAGCGTGAAATCCGCGAGCTTGTGCGCGACGTTGACCACATTGCACTCCCACTGTACGTCTCCGGCTTTTTGGTAGCTGTCCCAGCACGCAATCACCGCGGGAACCGGCGCCGGCAACGCCCAGGCGGATATCACGCGGCGGCCGACGTCTCGATGGAAGACCTCGATCAGGCAATCGTATTCGTTGCCGGCAACATGCATCCCTGCGCGTTCCGCGACCTCGTGAATGGCGCCGAGCGTGACCGCCCTGCCGATGGTGTGCAGCAGGCCGCACAGGTAGCACAGCCCCGTTTCCCGTTCGAGCATGTGGCTCAATTGGCGCGACCACAGCGCGCTCGCCAGCGAGTGGCGCCAAAGTCGGCGCGCCTTACGGTGTTGGCCCTCGACATGCAGCATCTTTCCTTGCAACGCCAGGGTGAATGCGATGTTGGCCACGTCATCGAGTCCCAGCCAGGCGATGGCATGCTGCAACGAAGTAATCGGCATCGACGGGCGTTTGGCCGCCGAGGAAGCGATCCGGAGGACATACTCGGTGAGCGCCGAATCGGTGCGGATGATGTCCGCCAGAAGATGGGCATCGCCGGAATCCTGAGTGCCGCTTCGCACCACGCGTACGGCGACGGTCGGCAGCGTCGGAATCACTAATTCACCGCGCGCAATGTACCGCTCGACCAAGTCCCGCATGGCTTCGAGATTCTCGAGTTCCTCTCGCGATTTGACGGATTGTTGCGGCACTGAGATGGGTAACGGCAGGCGAAACAACGACTTGAGAGGACAACAGCGGTTTTAAGATGCACAACATCCCTTAAAAAAATGCGTAAACTCGGCCGAATATGAACGCCGTCGAAGACTTAGCCGACGCAGCGCGACACCCGATCGAAAAGGAGCTGGAATCGCGGCTGCGCGAAATTCCGTACAACTACACCTCGCTGGCGGACCGCGAGATCGTGATCCGGCTGCTGGGCGAGTCCGCCTGGGACGTGCTGGATGGGTTGCGCGCGGAGCGGCGCACCGGCCGATCGGCGCGCATGCTGTACGAGGTGCTGGGCGACATGTGGGTGGTGGAGCGAAATCCGTACCTGCAGGACGACCTGCTCGACAACCCGAAGCGCCGGCGCCAGCTCATCGCAGCGATGCAGCACCGCTTGGGCGAAGTCGAAAAGCGGCGCGACCCGGCCGAAGAAGCGCGCGATGCCAAGGTGCGTGAATTGCTGCGCGCGGCGGCGCTGGCGGTGGAACGTTTCGAGCGCCGTTTTGGGGAATTCGCGGCCAAACGCAAGCGTGCGCAGCGATTGCTGCGAAAATCCACGCGGGCCGACAACATCCGCTTCGATGCATTCTCGCGCGTCGCACATGTCACTGACGCAACCGACTGGCGGGTGGAATTGCCCTTCCTGGTACTGATGCCGGACACGGAAGCGGAGATTCCGCACCTGGTGCGCGCGTGCATCGAGCTGGGACTGACCATCATTCCGCGCGGCGGCGGTACCGGCTACACCGGTGGCAGCGTGCCGTTGACGCCCTGGTCGGCGGTCATCAACACCGAAAAGCTCGAAATCTTGGGATCCGTGGAAACCTATGCGCTCCCGGGCAACAGTACTCCAAGCGCCAGCATATTTTCGGGGGCAGGCGTCGTCACCAAGCGCATCGCTGAGGCGGCCGAACGCGCCGGCTTCGTGTTTGCGGTCGACCCGACTTCCGCGGACGCTTCCTGCGTGGGCGGCAACATCGCCATGAATGCCGGGGGAAAGAAAGCGGTACTGTGGGGAACCGCCGTCGACAACCTGGCTTGGTGGCGCATGGTCGATGCGCAAGGCAATTGGCTCGAGGTCACGCGCCTCAACCACAATCTGGGCAAAATTCACGACGCCGAAATCGCCGGCTTCGAGTTGGTCTGGAAGGACGGCGGCAGGAGCGCGGACGAAGCTCAAGTGCTGCGCCGCGAACGGCTCGAGATCCCGGGCGCAAAATTCCGCAAGACCGGCCTGGGTAAGGACGTCACCGACAAGTTTCTGGGCGGCCTGCCCGGCGTGCAAAAGGAGGGCTGCGACGGGCTGATCACCGCCGCGCGCTGGATCCTGCACCGCATGCCAGCGCATACGCGAACGGTGTGCCTGGAATTTTTCGGCCAGGCACGCGAGGCCATCCCCAGCATTCTCGAGATCGGGCGGTTTCTGGAGGCGAACGCCAAACTCAAGGGCACGCTGCTCGCGGGGCTCGAGCATTTGGACGAGCGCTATCTGCGTGCGGTCGGCTACAGCACCAAATCCAAGCGCGGCGCACTGCCAAAAATGGTCTTGCTTGGCGATATCGTCGGCGAGGACGAGGCCGCAGTGGCCGCAGCCACCTCGCATGTGGTGCGCTTGGCCAACGCGCGCTCCGGCGAAGGGTTTATCGCCGTGAACGCGGAGGCGCGCCGCAAATTCTGGCTGGACCGTGCGAAAACCGCCGCGATCGCCAAGCATACCAACGCCTTCAAGATCAACGAGGACGTGGTGATTCCGCTGGAACGGCTGGGCGAGTACACCGACGCCATCGAGCGCATCAACATCGAGCTGTCGATCCGCAACAAGCTCGAGCTGCTGGGTGCGCTCGAGGAGTTTTTCGCCGGCGAGGTCTATCTCGGCGGCACGGAAGATGCCGATTCGACCCGCCGCGCCGAAGTGCTCGATCATCTCGCACACGTCCGGCAGCGCTGGCAGCACCTGCTTGGGAATATGGATGCCGTCGACGGCGACTCCGGGTCCCTGTTCGATCGCTTGCAGGACCGCACCCTTAGGGTCAGTTGGAAGACCGAGGTGCGCGCCACGCTCGCCCGCATCTTCGTCGGCAGCGCGTTCGCGCCCGTGCTGGCGGAATGCGATGCCCTGCACAAGCGGATTTTGCAAGGCCGGGTGTTCGTCGCCCTGCACATGCACGCCGGCGACGGCAATGTGCACACCAACATCCCGGTCAATTCCGACAACTATGCGATGCTCAAGACGGCGAACCGCGCGGTCGCGAAAATCATGGGTATCGCGCGGGCCTTGAACGGCGTGATTTCCGGCGAGCACGGCATCGGCATCACCAAACTCGAATATCTCTCCGAAGCGGAGCTGGCCGAGTTCCGCAGCTACAAGCAGCGCGTCGACCCCGACGGTCATTTCAACAAGCACAAGCTCATGCCGCACAGCGATTTGCGCAGGGCCTACACGCCGAGCTTCGGCCTGATGGGACATGAATCGCTGATCATGCAGCAATCCGACATCAGCAGCATTTCCAACGCCATCAAGGATTGTCTGCGCTGCGGCAAGTGCAAACCCGTCTGCGCCACTCACGTGCCGCGCGCGAACCTGCTGTACTCGCCGCGCGACAAAATTCTCGCAACCTCGCTGCTGATCGAAGCGTTTCTCTATGAGGAGCAGACGCGCCGCGGCATATCGATCCAGCACTGGGATGAGCTGTCGGATGTCGCCGATCACTGCACCGTCTGCCACAAGTGTTTAGCACCCTGCCCCGTGGATATCGACTTCGGCGACGTCTCCATGGGCATGCGCGACCTTTTGCGCCGCATGAACAAGCGGCGCTTCAATCCGGGTACCGCCGCCTCGATGTTCTTCTTGAACGCCACCAATCCCCAGACGATCAAAATGACCCGCAAGGTCATGATCGACTGGGGCTACAAGCTGCAACGGCTTGGGGCTAGGGCACTGCACTCACTCGCCAAATCGCAAACGCGGCAGCCGCCCGCCACCACCGGCAAGACCCCCATGAGGGAACAGGTGGTGCACTTCGTCAACAAGCGCATGCCCGGCGGCCTGCCTAAGCGGACCGCGCGGGCGCTGCTCGACATCGAGGACCGCAACTACGTGCCCATCATCCGCGATCCCGCCAAGGTCAGCAGCGACTCCGAGGCGGTGTTTTACTTTCCCGGCTGCGGCTCGGAGCGCCTGTTCTCGCAGGTGGGTCTCGCGACGCAGGCGATGCTGTGGCACGTCGGCGTGCAGACCGTGCTGCCGCCCGGATACCTGTGCTGTGGCTATCCGCAACGCGGCGCCGGGGAATTCGACAAGGCGGAAAAGATCATCACCGACAACCGCGTGTTGTTCCACCGGGTTGCCAACACGCTCAATTACCTCGACATCAAAACCGTGGTGGTCAGCTGCGGAACCTGCTTCGACCAACTGCAAGGATACGATTTCAATAGTATATTCCCGGGCTCGAAAATCATGGATATCCACGAATACCTGCTCGAGAAAGGCGTGCACTTGGAAAATGTCACCGGAACCCGCTACATGTATCACGATCCCTGCCACTCGCCCATGAAGAAATACGATCCGCTCACGGTGGTCAACACGCTCATGAACAGCGCCCAAAACGGCAGCATCGCCAAGAACGATCGCTGCTGCGGCGAGTCCGGCACGCTGGCTGCCGCACGGCCGGACATTTCGACGCAGGTGCGGTTCCGCAAGGAACAGGAAGTGCGCAACGGTGTCGATGAAATTCGCGCTGCAGGCCACCGCGGCGAGGTAAAGATCTTGACCTCGTGCCCGTCCTGCCTGCAGGGGTTGAAGCGCTTCAACGACGATGCGGAAATGGATGCCGATTACATCGTGGTGGAAATCGCCAAGCATCTGCTGGGCGCCGATTGGCTGCCGCAATACGTCCGCCAAGCCAACAGCGGCGGCATCGAACGAGTCTTGGTCTGATGGACACCGCTCCTGAAGTTTGCGATGTGGCGGTGATCGGCGGCGGACCCGCCGGCAGCACCGCGGCAACCTTGCTGGCGCGCAGGGGCTACAAGGTGATTGCGCTCGAGAAGGCGCGCCATCCGCGTTTTCACATCGGCGAATCGCTTTTGCCCATGAATCTTCCGGTGTTGGAGCGGCTCGGGGTGCTCGACAAGGTACGCGCGATGGGCGTCTTCAAGCCTGGTGCCGACTTCGAGGCGAATAACGAACGCGGCTACAACAACTATGCCTTTGCGCGCGCCATCGGCAACAGCCCACCGCACGCCTATCAGGTATGGCGCCAGGATTTCGACAAGATGCTCTACGAGCATGCGCGTGACAGCGGCGCCGATGCACGCGAAGGCCACGAAGTGCTGAAGGTCGAGCAGGTAAATCCACGCGATACGCGGCTGGAAGTGCGCACCGATGACGGCCGCAGCTACGGCATCCAGGCGCGCTACCTGGTAGATGCCAGCGGCCGCGACACGTTCCTGTCGACGAAGAAGCACCTACGCCGCAAGAACAACGCACATCAGAGCGCGGCAATATTCGGGCATTTCCGCGGTGCCGAGCCGCGTGCCGGCGAGGACGCCGGCAACATCAGCATTTACCGCTTCGAGTACGGCTGGATGTGGATGATCCCATTGCCCGACGGCGTCATGAGCATCGGTGCGGTCTGCCGCCCGGGGTATCTGAAACGGCGCAAGGGACGCACTACTGAATTCCTGATCGAGACATTGCATCAGAACCCCGGACTGAAGGCACGTATGCAGCGTGCTGAATTGATCGGCGAGGTACGGGTCACCGGCAACTATTCGTATGACTCGACGCAGATGGGCGGACCGGGCTGGGTGCTGGTTGGCGACGCGTTCGCATTCCTCGATCCGGTGTTCTCCTCCGGCGTCTACCTTGCCATGAGCGGCGCGGAACAAGCGGTGGAAGTGGCCGATGCCGCGCTGCGCGATCCCAAGTGCGAGCGCACGCTGCAAAGCAAATTGGAAAAGCGCCAACGCGCCGGCATGGCTCGATTCTCGTTCTTCATTTACCGCTTCAACGGACCGGTATTGACGCAAATGTTCGGCGAACCGCGCAACACGTGGCAGCTCGAACAGGGCGTGATCTCCATGCTCGCCGGCGATCTGTTCGATTCGCCCAAAGTGCTGCGCCGCTTGAGCTTGTTCAAATTGGTGTATGCGGTCTCGGCCCTGAGCAATTGGCGCCGCTGGCGCTCCGAGCACAAGTACCGGCTGGCGCAGGCGCGATCGGAGTTCACCGGCGGTAACACGCCGCTCGATAAAAGCTGAAATCACCCCGTGGGCGGTACTTGCTCGGGCTCACGCGTCTTCTTGAGCGGCCCTGCTTCGGCGGCGCCCTTGATGAGCAGCTTGTTGCCCATCTGGACGCGGGTATCTTTGTTTTGGATCCACACGGCTGAATAGTCCGGCCCAAGGCTTCCCATCACGATATAGGCCGCGCCCGCCACGGGTGAAAACTTGACGTCGCCATCCACATAATAGGAGGTGCCGGCCATCGCCAATATCGGTGCCGCGTAATGGGTGGACCCGACGATGTGAAAGACGGTTGGCCGCGGTTCAACCAGTCGATTGGCGTCCACCACATGCTGCCCGAATCCGTTGCCACGATTCGCGCTCACCGTTCGGTCGAGCGCATTGAGGACCGGCCGGCCATCAATGGCGTCGACATAATAGAAGTCCGACTTTCTAGAGCTGTAGTTGTAAGTCGAGTCCGCGATGACTGCGGTCGGACCGCCGTAATCCTTCGGCAATACGGAAGTCCGTGCGGCACACCCGCTGACGGCCGTCACGGCCGCCCCCAGCGCGACTATCGCGAGCTTCACAGTCATTCCTTCAGCAGGATCATTCTGGCATCAACCACATTCTCAACGTCGGCAAGCCGCTCTTTGTCGTCGAACTTGATGCGATACTAAACTTTGTCGGTAATCCAGAAAAGCCATTCGTTGCTGCCGAGATTTGGAACCTCGCTGCTCGCCGGGTAGCCCACCGACATGAGGACCTGTTCATGGGTCATGC
>DATATA010000058.1:0-28456 GCA_036263775.1 Steroidobacteraceae bacterium
CAGGTCGCGGATTTGTCCCAGCAGTTCTTGGAATTCAGCGATGATCTTGTCTTGTTCAAGCCCCGTCAGCCGGTTCAAGCGCATTTCCAGAATCGCTTGCGCTTGCGCTTCGGTCAGCCGATAGCCCCCCTCCACCAAGCCTAATGCGGCGATTTCGCCGTCCGGCCGCGTGCTGATGGCGCCTGCGCGCGCCAGCATCTCGGGAACGGCGCCCGACTTCCACGGCCGCGACATCAACGCGACCTTCGCCTCGGCCGGCGAAGGAGATGCCTTGATGGCGGCAATGATCTCGTCGATGTTGGCAAGCGCGATGGCCAAACCTTCCAGGATGTGCCCGCGCTCACGCGCCTTGCGCAGCTCATATACGGTGCGCCGGGTGACCACTTCGCGCCGATGGCGGAGGAACGCGTCGAGCATCTCTTTGAGACTGAGCAGCCGCGGCTGGCCATCCACCAGCGCCACCATGTTGATGCCGAATACCTGTTCCATGGGGGTCTGGGCATACAAATTGTTCAGCAAGATCTCGGGGACTTCGCCGCGTTTCAATTCGATCACGACGCGCATGCCGTCCTTGTCCGACTCGTCGCGCAGCCCGTCCGAGGCAATGCCCTCGATGAGCTTGTCGCGCACCAGATCCGCGATTCGTTCGATCAAGCGCGCCTTGTTCACCTGATACGGCAATTCGGTGATGATGATGGCTTGGCGCTCGCCCTTGCCGACGTCCTCGAAGTGAGTCCGCGCACGCAGGTGCAGGCGGCCCCGGCCCGTCTTATAGGCGGCGACAATCTCCTGCGCGCCGTTGATGAATCCAGCCGTCGGAAAATCAGGCCCCGGCACTATCTGCATCAACTGCCCGAGCGTAATCTCCGGATTTTCAATGAGCGCGATGCATGCAGTGATGATCTCGGTCAGATTATGCGGCGGGATGTTGGTCGCCATGCCGACCGCGATACCGGAAGAACCATTGATGAGCAGATTTGGGATGCGCGCGGGCAATACCGCGGGCTCGCTCTCCGATTCATCGTAATTGGGATTGAAATCGACCGTTTCCTTGTCGATGTCGGCCAGCAATTCGCCCGCCAATCTTGACATGCGAACTTCCGTGTAGCGCATCGCCGCCGGCGGGTCGCCATCCACCGAGCCGAAGTTCCCCTGCCCATCGACCAACAAGTAGCGCATCGAGAATTCTTGCGCCATGCGCACGATGGCGTCATACACCGAGGCGTCGCCATGCGGATGGTACTTGCCGATGACATCGCCCACGACGCGGGCGGATTTCTTGTAGGCCTTGTTCCAGTCGTTGCTGAGCTCGCGCATGGCATACAGCACGCGACGGTGCACCGGCTTTAGCCCATCGCGGACATCCGGCAAAGCGCGGCCGACGATCACGCTCATCGCGTAATCCAGATACGACTTGCGCATCTCATCTTCGAGATTTACGGGCAATATTTCGCGTGCGATCTCGGCCATTTTGCGAGAGTCCGGTGAGTTATCGGACTTTATTTAGTGGGTTTAAAGGGGGCAAGACAGGTCTGAAACATGGGCAAATTCTAGCACATATCTCCGTCGGTCTTAAGCCTACGGCGCGGGTTTTGCCGATATACTTCCGCCATGCCGACTGCCCCCGCCGATTTGCGCATCGAGGCCCGCTGGATCGTCCCCGTACCATCGCGAAAGGCGATCCTCGAGGATCACGCGCTGCTGATTCGCGACGCAAGAATTCTCGACATCTTGCCGAGCGCGGTTGCCGCCGAGCGTTATTCCGCAAGGGCCGTGCTGCAGAGAAATACACACCTTCTCACGCCGGGCCTGATCAACGCTCGCTCGACTGCGTCAGCACTGCTGTTTCGGGGCATCAACGGCAGCGCCGCGGCCGTCGAACCGGTGCTTGCTCCGGACTTCGCACGCGACGGCACTCTCGCGGCCATCGCCGAAATGCTTCGCTCCGGAATCACCTGTTTCTGCGATCGATCCTTCTTCCCCGAGGAAACGGCGCGCGCGGCAAATGAACAGGGCATGCGCGCGGTGCTGGGGATGCCGGTTACCGACAGCCCCACGCTCTGGGCAAAGGACGCGGCGCAATCCATGACCCGGGCGCTGCGCCTGCGCGACGCCTACAAAGGCGATCCCCTGGTGTCGACCGCCTTTGCGCCGCTCGCGGCGAACAATTTGAGCGACGCCACATTCGCGCGGCTCGTGACGCTCGCCGATGAACTGGATGCCGGCATCATGATCGACCTGCATCAATCCACGCAGGAAATCGATGCGTGCCTCGCCGCGCATGGAATGCGGCCGCTTGAACGGCTGTGGAACTTGGGGCTGCTGACCCCGGCCCTCAATGCCGCACACATGGTCCAGCTTTCCGCCGGCGACATGCACCTTCTGCAACGCACCGGAATCTCGATAACCGTGTGCCCGCAGGGCGATCTCAAGCAAGGCGAGGGCTTGCCGCCCGTTGCGGCGTTCGCCGCCGCCGGGACGCGGCTTGCCATCGGCAGCGCGGGCGCCGCCGCTTTGAGTCAGGACATCTGGGGCGACATGAAAATCGTGGGGCTGCTGGCGAGCGCTTGGGATGCGTTGCATGCTGCCACGCAAGGCGGCGCCTCGGCGCTGGGACTGGAGGCCGAGACCGGCACTCTGGAAACCGGCAAGTGGGCGGATATTTGCTGCGCCGATCTATCGAGGCCCGGCACGCAGCCCGTCGGCGATCCGGTCGCGCAATTGGTATTCGGCGGCAGCCGCGACATCGTCAGCGACGTGTGGGTCGCGGGCCGTCAGCTGCTGTCCGGCGCCGAGCTGACGCGTCTCGATTGGCCCGACGTGGCGGCGAGATCGGCGGCGTGGGCAGCTCGAATGACCCCACGAGGTTGATCGATGAGCGCACCGACGCAAAATGCCGACCCCGCCGAGCTCGCCAAGTTCGCTTCTTTGGCGCAGAGCTGGTGGGATCCCGCCGGTCCCTCGAAGCCGCTGCACGATCTGAATCCACTGCGCCTGCGCTACATCGAGCAGGCGGTGCGATTGCAGGATGCACGCGTTCTGGATGTGGGCTGCGGCGGGGGGATCTTGACCGAGGCGATGGCGCGCAGCGGCGCCCGCACGCTCGGAATCGATCTGGCGCAAGCCGTGCTCGATGTCGCGGAATTGCACGCGCTGGAAAGCAGCCTGAAGATCGAATACAGAGCGGTCGCGGCGGAGGAATTGGCGGCTGCGCAGCCGGCAGCATTCGATCTGGTTACTTGCATGGAAATGCTCGAGCACGTTCCGGATCCGGCCGCATCGCTCGAAGCCTTGGCGGCACTGGTCAAGCCCGGCGGCGATGTCGTCGTCTCGACGTTGAACCGCAAGCCGCAGGCATTCGCAGTGGCCATCATCGGCGCCGAATACATCGCGCGAATTTTGCCGCGCGGCACGCACGCGTATTTGAAGTTCATCCGCCCCTCGGAGCTGGCCCGCTGGGGCCGCGAAAGCGGCTTGGCTCTGATCGATCTCACCGGGATCATCTACAATCCCCTGACGCGCGCATTTCGCCTCTCACCGAACACCGACATCAACTACCTTGCGCATTTCAAACGCCGCGCCTGACATGGCGCCCACCTTGCGGGCGGTGCTGTTCGACCTGGACGGCACCTTGCTCGACACCGCGCCGGACATGGTCGGGGCCTTGAATGCGTTGCGCCAAGAGCAGTCTCTCGCGCCGCTGCCCTACGAGGCCGTTCGCAGTGCCGTAAGCCATGGCGCGGCGCGTGTCGTCAAGGTTGGGTTTTCGGACGCCGATCCTGAGACGCTGCTCCGGCTGCAGCAGCGTTTTTTGGAGATTTACCGCGGCGCGCTGAGCCGCGAGACACGCCTGTTCCCCGGCATGGACGCCGTGCTCGACGCGCTTGCCGGCCGGCGGATCAAGAGCGGCATCGTCACCAATAAGGCGGCGTGGCTCACCGACCCGCTGCTCGAGGAATTGGGACTGCGCGCGCGTTTTGCCTGCGTCGTCAGCGGCGACACTGTCGCGGAACGCAAACCCCATCCGCTGCCGCTGCTGCACGCGGCAGCCCTCGCCGAGGTCAGTCCGGGCGAGTGCATCTACGTCGGCGATGCGGAGCGCGACGTGCAGGCGGCGCACCGAGCCGCGATGCCCGCCTTGGTGGCCAACTACGGTTATCTGCGTGCCGATGAGGATTCCACCGCTTGGGGCGGCGACGGCTACTTGAACCGCCCCTTGGATCTCTTGGATTGGCTGACGGCCAGCGGCCGCCTATGAGCGACATCAGAGTCTGGCTGGCGTTGTTCGCCGGTATGCTGCTCGGTGTCTTGGCGGCGCTGCTGTGGCGTGCCCGCCGCGAGCAGGCGCTGCGCATCGAGGCTGAAGTGCTGCGCGCTCGATTGCAGAACGAAACGGCCTCGAGCGCGGATCGCGAGCAGGCCGCCGCGCGGGCGCAGGACCAATTGCGCGGCGTCTTCGGCGACTTGGCGCGAGAGAGTTTGCAGAGCAACAGCGAAGTGTTTCTGCAGCTGGCACGCGAACGCTTGGCCCGGCAGCAGCTCGATGCCTCTCAGGTTTTGAAGGAACGCGAAACCGCGATCGAATCGCTCGTGCAGCCGATCCGCGAAGCCCTGGCAAAAACCGAAGCGCAAATTCAGGCCATCGAACGCGAACGCATCGATTCCTTTGCCACCATGAAAACGCAGATGGAAGGACTGGCATCCGGCCAAAACGCGTTGTCGCGCGAGACCCGCAATCTGGTGACGGCGCTGCGGCGCCCGGGCGTGCGCGGTCAATGGGGCGAGATCACGCTGCGTCGCGTGGTCGAGTTGTCCGGCATGACCTTGCACGTCGACTTCACCGAACAGCAGCACCTGGTCACAGAAACGGGTGCGATTCGGCCGGACATGATCGTGCACATGCCGGAGCAGCGCGACATCGTGATCGACGTCAAAACGCCCTTGGATGCCTATCTTGCCGCGGTCGAAGCACAGAGCGATGAGGATCGAAACGCGCAGCTGCGCCGGCACGGCCAGATCGTCGGCGCGCGTGTCCGGGAGCTATCTTCCAAACAGTATTGGTCGCAGTTCGAACGCAGCCCGGATTTCGCCGTGTTATTTCTGCCCGGAGATCAGTTTCTGTCGGCCGCGCTGCAAGAAAACCCGGGACTGGTCGATGAAGCGATGCGCCAGAATATCATGCTCGCGACGCCCACCAGCCTCATCGCGCTGCTGAAGGTCGTCGCCTACGGCTGGAAGCAAACCGTGCTGGCCGAAAACGCCAGGGAAGTCCGTCAACTCGGCGAGGATCTGTACAAGCGACTGGCGGTGTTCGGCGAGCACCTCGGCAGGCTCGGGAAATCTCTGGGCGGCAGCGTCGAGTCGTTCAACCGGGCTGTGGGTTCCTTGGAGCAGCAAGTGCTGCCGGCCGCGCGCCGCTTCGAATCGCTCGGCTTGCGCGTCACCCGCGAGATCGAATCCATCGAACCGATCGAAAGTTTGACGCGGACCCCGCGCACCGAGCCCGCGGAGCGCGATGCATGCGATGACTCAGATCCCAAAGACACTTGACGGCAGCTACCGTGCGCGCGCCATTCCTTTGGGATCGGTGCGCTACTGGAGCTGGCTGTTCGCTTCCGCCGCCGCGCGCCCGCCGTTGCTCGGCATCTTCGCACTGTTGGCGGAGTGGCAGGCGTTGACGGATCCTGGCGCTGAACCCAGCGCCGCACGCATGAAATTGGCATGGTGGCAGGAGGAAATCCGCCGCCTCATCAACCGAGCCCCGGCTCATCCGATCGGCGTGTACCTAACTTCGCTGCCTGGTGCGGGCGAAGTCGACTTCAGCCCCCTGGCCGATACGGTCGAAGCAGCGGTTGTCGAGTGCAGCGGCGTACCGCTGGAACGAGCCGAGGAGCTCGAGCCCCACGCCGGCGCTCTGCGTGCGCTTCCTCTCGCCGTGGCGTCGCGCCTCGCCGCGGGGGCATGCGACGAAGCCGGTCTGCAAAAATGCCATCAGGCTCTGGCGGTGGCCGACTATCTGGCGCGCAGCATTCGCGGCTACGGGCGCGACGCGCGCTTCGGCCGCGTGCCCTTCGCCGTCGATGAGCTTCTCGCCGCGAGCGTGGACAACGCCGACCTCAACGCCGATGCGCCGCCGGCCAACCTTGCGATCTATTTGCAACAGCTGCGGTTGCGCGCCGCTCGAAGCTATGAAGCCGCGGCCCAGGCCCTGCCCGCCGATTGCCGTTCGCAGCATCGTCATCTACTGGTATCGGCCGCGCTGGGACTGCGGCATTTGCAGCGCCGAACGGCAACGCTTGAGTCTCCGCGCATGCAGGATATGCTGCTCGCGTGGTCAACGGCGCGGCGCGCGGAAGGTACGCATTGATGTCTCGAACAATATCGGCTCGAACAATACCGGCGGATTTCGCGACCGACGCCACGCTGCTCGAGGGGCGCGTGATCATGATTACCGGAGCCGGCAGCGGGCTGGGACGCGCGCTCGCCATCGAATGCGCGCGCGCCGGCGCCAGCGTCATTCTTTCAGGCCGCAACAGCGCCAAGTTGGACCGGGTGTATGATGAAATCGAGTCGTTGGGCGGCGCAGCGCAGCCCGCGATTGCCGCTCTGGACCTGGCGGCCGCCACGGCGGTGGAGTATGACGCTCTCGCCCGCATCGTCGGCGCAGAGTTCGGCAGGCTGGACGGCCTGGTTCACGCCGCAGCCCTGCTCGGCGATCGCACTCCCTTGGAGCAATACGATGTGCCCTTGTGGTGTAAGGTCTTGCACGTGAATTTGACGGCGCCCTTTATATTGACGCAGGTGATGTTGCCGGAGTTGCGCAAGTCCCCGGACGCCTCGGTAATCTTCGTGAGCAGCGGCGTGGTGAAGCATGCGCGGCCATTTTGGGGCGCCTACGCGGTCTCAAAGGCGGGTTTGGAGTCGGTTCGCGCCATGCTGTTCGAGGAGTTGGAAAGTGAAGCGAACATCCGCATCAACAGCGTGAACCCCGGGCGGATGCGCACCGCGATGCGGGCGGCGGCGTACCCCGCCGAGGACCCCAACAGCGTGCCCAGCGCGGAATCCGTAACCGGTCCTTTTTTGTACTTGCTGAGCGAACGCGGGCGCGGTATTGATGGTCAGTTTATTGATGCGCAATAACAATTCGAGGAACTCACGGATGCAATCACGCAAACCTTACTCCGGCGCCGTGTTGGCTCTGTTCTGCTTGGGTGTAGGCATCGCCGGCAACGCCAACGCGTCGGAAGCCCGGGCGCTCGAGGCCGACTACGTCATCCATGACTTCCACTTCGCCTCCGGCGAGACGCTGCCGGAATTGCGGATTCACTATACGTACTTCGGCAAGGCTAAAAGGGATGCATCGGGTCGCGTCACCAACGCGGTGCTGATCATGCACGGTACGGGCGGATCGGGCCGCAGCCTCATCAACGAACGATTCTCCGGAGTGTTGTTCCAGAAGGGGCAGCTGCTGGACGCCGAGAAGTACTACATCATTCTGCCGGATGGCATCGGCCACGGTAAATCCAGCAAACCCAGCGACGCCTTGCGCATGAAATTTCCGCAATATTCCTACCAAGACATGGTTTTGGCGCAGTACCTGCTCCTCACCAAGGGGCTGGACGTGAACCATCTGCGGCTGGTCATGGGTACTTCGATGGGCTGTATGCAAACCTTCATGTGGGGCGAAGCCTATCCGGATTTCATGGACGCTTTGATGCCGCTCGCCTGCCTTCCGGTGCAAATCGCGGGGCGCAACCGCCTATGGCGTGATCTGACCATGGATGCCATCCGCAACGATCCCCAATGGATGAAGGGCGATTACACCACTCAGCCGATCGCCGCGCTGCGCACGGTCGCCGGACTGCTGTTGATCGCGGGCAGCGCGCCGATTCAAATGCAGATCACCTTGCCGACCCGGGACGCAGCGGATGAATTTCTTGAAAAATACATGACGCGGCAAATGCAAAACCTGGACGCGAACGATTTTCTGTACCAGGTGAATGCATCGCGGGACTATGACCCCTCGCCCGCTCTGGAAAAGATCAAGGCGCCGCTGCTGCAGATCAACTCGGCCGATGATTTCGTCAATCCGCCGGACCTTGGCATTGCCGAGCGCGAGATCAAGCGCGTGAAGAACGGCCGCTTCGTGCTGCTGCCGGCGTCCGAGCAGACGCATGGGCACGGCACGCACACCTGGGCAGCCGTCTGGCAGCCCTATCTTGCGCAGCTGCTGGCATCCTCGAAGAGCGGCGCGCCGGCCAATTAGACCGCAGCGGCCGGGGCAGGCGCTGCGGCCGCCGCGATCTCGTTCATGAGCGCGTTGCGCTCAGCAGCCAGCATGGCTCTGGAATGCCCGCGCGGCAGATCGCGCGATAAGTGCACCGGCCCAAAGCGCACGCGCATCAGACGGCTGACGATGATGCCGCGTGCGGCAAACCAGTGCCGCACCTGCGCCGAGCGCGTTGCGCGCACGGTGACGCTGAGCCAGTGGTTGAATCCCTCTCCATATTTTGCATCTGCCTGCAAAATGCTCATCGCCTCGCCCTCGCACTCGGTGGCCGCCCTGAATTCATCGACCATGGCCTGCTTCAACGGGCCGCGCATGCGCAGCACATAGTCGACGGTCAGGGCGTGCACGCCGCGCGAAACGCGATGCGCCCAGGAACCGTCATCGGTGAGAATTTCCAAGCCGCCGTCCACCGGCGGCATCGGCTGAATGGCGAGCCAGCGTCCGGATGAGCGCGGCAATTGCAAATGCTCCGCCGCGCGCGAAGTCGCGGCCTTCAAATCAAGATTTTCGCCCGGCGAGCGATGAAACAGCAGGACGCTCGATTCCTTCCCCGCGGGCGCATGCAGCCTGACGGGGCGGCCATCCAATGTGATTCGATCGCGGGCGGTGAGCTTCGTGCCGAGCGCCGGCACCTCGCCGTTGATTTTCAGCCGGGATTCGCGAATCCAGCGTTCGACTTCCCGGCGCGACCCGATGCCCGCTGCCGATAGCAGCTTCTGCACCCGCTCGCCTGCCGGTGCATCTTTATTCGTCTTGCGCACCGCTTGCGACCAAACCTCGAGTGCGCGGGCCGGAACTCTCCGCGTTGGACTCTTCGTCATCGTCCGCTTGAGTCTCGAGGTCCGCTTGAGAGTCGAGGTCCGCTTGAGAGTCGAGCTCCGCTTGAGAGTCGAGGTCCGCCGCTGCATCCGGCGACGGTTGCGGCTCCGTGAGAACTTGCGCCTCCGCACCGGGCAGCGTCAATTGCACGCGTAAGTCTTCGAGCTCCTTCAGCTGCGCCAAGGTCGGCAGGTCGTCGAGCTTCTTCAAGTTGAAATAATCGAGAAACTCGCGCGTAGTGCCGAGCAACTCGGGCTTGCCCGGAACATCGCGGTGACCGACCACGCGGATCCAATTGCGTTCATGCAGGGTTTTGATGATGTTCGGGTTCACCGCCACGCCGCGAATTTGTTCGATTTCGCCGCGGGTGATCGGCTGCCGGTAGGCGATCAGCGCCAAGGTCTCCAACAGTGCGCGCGAATATTTCGCCGGCCGCTCCTGCCACAGCCGCGCCACCGGTTGCGCGACGGCCGCCCGGATCTGGATGCGAAAGCCGCTGGCAACCTCCAACAGTTCCAGCCCGCGAGTTTCGTATTCCGCGGCGAGCGCGGCAATCGCGCCCTTGATCTCGTCGCCGATCGATCCATCGCGCTCGTCGAATACGCTCGACAGCTCATCGACCGTCAGCGGCCGGCCGGCCGCGAGCAGGGCTGCTTCAACCACATTCTTCACGTATTGATGGTTCATTGAGTTCTCGCAAGATCATCGTTGGCGGCGCTGTCGTCGGCGACCAGCGACAGGTGCCGGGCCGGATTGCCCAGGCGCACATGCAGCGGCGCATATGCTTCCGATTGCACTATTTCGATCAGTCCCTCGCGCAGCAGTTCCAGTACGGCCACGAAGGTCACGGTCACCCCGCGTCGCCCTTCTTCCGGCGTAAACAGGCGCACGAAATCGACGAACGCATTCATCTGCAAGGATGCGAGCACATCGGTCATGCGCTGGCGCACCGACAACGGTTCGCGCTGCACATGATGATGCGCGAACATGTCGCTGCGCGACAATACGTCTTGAAAAGCCGTCAGCATCTCTTGCAGCGTGACCTGCGGCGCAATGCGCACGACCTTGCGGTCGACCAATTCCGCCGAGGCAACCCAGGTGTCGCGCTCCAGCCGCGGCATCCGATCGATGCCCTCGGCCGCACGCTTGAAGCGCTCGTACTCCTGCAGCCGGCGCACCAGTTCGGCGCGGGGATCGGCCTCTTCGGAACCATCTTCGGTGCCGACGCGCGGCAGCAGCATGCGTGATTTGACTTCGGCAAGGGTAGCCGCCATGAGCAAATATTCACCCGCCAACTCGAGCTGCAGCACCTGCATCAACTCGATGTAGCGCATGTATTGGCGGGTGATTTCCGCGATCGGAATATCGAGAATGTCCAGGTTCTGCCGCCGAATGAGATATAGCAGCATGTCGAGCGGGCCTTCGAAAGCCTCGAGAAACACCTCGAGCGCCTGCGGCGGAATATACAAATCACGCGGCATCTCGATAATGGGCTGTCCCTCCACGACCGCAAACGGCATTTCGCCTTGCGCCGGCGCGGCCTCGCCGGCCGGCGGCGGGGGTGCCGTGCTTTGCACCAAGGTCAATTCAGGTTTCATCGATAGTTCATCGCCATGGCTTGCCGGACCGCGTCCAGCGTGTCGCGCGCCACCGTTCGCGCCCGCTCACACCCTTCCGCGATGATACCGCGTACCAGATCCGGATTCTCCTCGAACTCTTGCGCGCGTTTGGCGATAGCGGTCACCTCCTCCACGACTTTCTCGATGAGCGGCGCCTTGCATTCCAAACAACCGATTCCGGCGGAACGGCACCCATTCTGCACCCATTGCTGGGTCTCGGCCGTTGAGTATATTTTGTGCAGGTCCCAAACCGGACATTTTTCGGGATCGCCCGGATCGGTGCGGCGCACGCGCGCAGGGTCCGTCTGCATGGCCTTGAGTTTCTTGACGATCGAGTCCGCATCCTCGCGCAGCCCAATGGTGTTGCCGTATGACTTCGACATTTTGCGGCCATCGAGACCCGGAACCTTCGGGGTCGCCGTCAGCAATGCCTCGGGCTCCGGTAAAATCGCGATTCCCCCGCCTTCGAGAAAACCCAGGAGCCGGTCGCGATCCGCAACCGTGAGCCGCGCGTTCGCTTCCACGAGCGCATGCGCCTTGGCAAGCGCATCCTCATCGCCTTTCTCTTGAAAGGCCTTGCGCAGCGAACGGTATAGAGCGGAATTGCGCGAACCCAAGCTCTTGATCGCTTTCTCTACCTTCTGCTCGAATTCCGGTTCGCGGCCGTAAATGTGATTGAAGCGGCGTGCGACTTCGCGGGTAATCTCGACGTGCGCGACCTGATCCTCGCCCACCGGCACGTATTGCGAGCGGTACAGAAGGATATCGGCGCTCTGCAGCAGTGGATAGCCGAGGAAGCCATAGGTGCTCAAGTCGTGGTCGGTGAGCTGAGCCTGTTGGTCCTTGTAGGACGGAACGCGCTCCAGCCAGCCCAAGGGCGTGATCATCGACAGTAAGAGATGCAACTCCGCATGCTCGGGGACTTTCGACTGGATGAAGAGCGTGGCGACGCCGGGATTCAAGCCCGCCGCCAGCCAATCGATGACGATGCTCCAGGTGTTTTCCTCGAGTTTGGAGGTGTCCTCGTAGCCGGTTGTGAGGGCGTGCCAATCCGCGACGAAGAAATAGCATTCGTACTGATACTGAAGTTCGATCCAATTCTTCAGCGCGCCATGATAGTTGCCCAAATGCAGCTGCCCCGTCGGACGCATGCCGGACAGCACCCGACGATTTTGAATGGGTACGCTCACGCCAGGGAACCCACCAATAAGGCGCTGATGACCCGGTCCATGGCGCGGTAGGCCGGCGCCAACAACCAGTTGAATCGCCCGGTTACCGCCAATATCAGCACGATCAGCATGCCGACGGGCGATATTTTTTCGAACATCGCGCCCATCCGCGGCGGCAAAACCCCGCTGACCACGCGGCCGCCGTCGAGCGGTGGGATCGGCAGCATGTTAAAGACCGCAAGCAACACGTTGATGAAAATACCCGCTTGAGCCATGAGGACCAGCCATCTGACAAAAGTATGGTCGGACCTCAAGCTGAGGAAGGCGAACAGCATAGCCAGCCATGAAATCGCCATGAGGAGATTTGCCGCAGGGCCGGCGAGCGCCACCATGATCAATGCAAGACGCGGCTTGGGCAGCACGCTGGTGGCCACGGGGACGGGTTTCGCCCAGCCGAACAACGGCGCACCAACGACGAGGAGGAACCCGGGGATCAACAACGTTCCCAGCGGATCCACGTGACGCAGAGGGTTCAAGCTCAGGCGCCCAAGCAGCTCGGCGGTACGGTCACCGAAGTATCTCGCCATCCACCCGTGCGCCACTTCGTGCAGGGTGACCGCGAACAGCACCGGAATGGCATAGATCGAAATTTTCCTGAGAATCTCATTAAAATCCAATGCTTGCACTCGTTATTTAAAAAAATTACGAGCAGTGGCGCCCGCATTGGAGCACATTATACGGTGGCCGCCGACGCAAAGGGGCTGACATCGCCCCGTCCCTCGCGAATCACGATGGCGCGATCGCTGGACAGATCGATGACGGAAGTCGGCGTCATGCCGCAGTTGCCGCCGTCCAAGACCAGATCGACGCTGTGCTCGAGCTTGTCGTATATATCCTTTGCATCGGTGCGCGGATGTTCCTCGCCGGGCAACAGCAGCGTCGAGCTCATCACCGGCTCGCCCAGCTCGCCAAGCAGCATGGCCGTCACCGGGTGATCCGGAACGCGCAACCCGATCGTGCCGCGCCTTTCGTGCTTCAAGCGCCGCGGCGTTTCTCTCGAGGCCTTGAGCAAAAACGTATAGGGCCCCGGGGTGTGCGCGCGCAGCAAACGATACTGCCAATTGTCGACCGTCGCATATTTTCCGACGTCCGCAAGATCGCGGCACACCAGCGTGAAGTGATGATTGCGGTCGGTTTGACGGATGTCGCGAATGCGTTCGAGAGCGGCCTTGTCGCCGATATGACAGCCCAGCGCATAGCAGGAGTCCGTCGGGTAAACGATCACGGCTCCGCGGCGCAGCGCCTCGACCGCTTGGCGCACATATCGGCGTTGCGGTGAAACCGGATGCAGTTGCAGATAGATGCTCATGGCGTCGGCTATGATACGCGGATGACTCAACTCCTCGAATGGTCCCCCCTGATTGTCTTTTTCGTAACCTTCGAAGTGCGGGATATTTATTGGGCGACGGCGGCGCTCATGATTGCCTGCGTGCTGCAGCTGCTGATACATCGGCGGCGCGCCGGCACGTTCAAGACCATGCACATCGTTACGACCTGCGTCGTGCTGGTCCTCGGAACCGCGACGCTGCTGCTTCACGATCAGCGCTTCATCCAGTGGAAGCTCACGGTCTTGCTGGCGCTGACTTCCGCGGTCTTCCTCGGCAGCATGGTGATCGGTGAACGGCCGCTCGTGCGCCGCATGCTCGAGGCGGCGATCAGCGAGCCCTTGGCGGTCCCGGCGCGCAGTTGGCTGCTCATCAACGCACTGTGGGCTGCGTGGTTTGCCGCTTTTGCGCTGCTCAATTTATACGTTGCCAAGAACTTTGCCGTGGGCTTGTGGGTCAAATTCAAAGTCTTCGGATTTCCGGCCGCGACCATGCTCTTCATGCTGCCACAGGTTTTCTGGCTCGCCGGCAAAACGGTCAATCAACCCGCCGCCGGGGTCTCCCGTGCGCAGCGATTGCGCGAGCGGCTGCAGAGCCGCTTTGCGCCGGCACAACTCAGCGTCGAGGATGAGAGCCATTTGCACGAGGGCCACGCGGGCGCGGCCGGCGGCCAAAGTCATTTTCGCGTGCGCATCGTGTCCGAAGCCTTTCGCGGCATACCTTCGGTCGCTCGGCATCGGCTGATTTATGCCGCGGTCGACGACCTTATGAAGAGCGACATCCATGCGCTCGCCATCGAGGCGCTGCCGCCCGACAATTCTTGACAGGCAAGATTATGTTGCGCCGCGACAACCGCCGTCGCCGCCCGCGGAAAATGCATCAAAAATTGGTGAGATGGTGTGGTTGAGGCTAAACTGCCGCCCCCGGGCGCGTTGGCCAACCAGGGCCTAAGTCGCCTTTTTTTGCTAGAGGAACCAATGAGCCAATTTTTGAGTACACCGTGGACCCGCATCGCCACCGTGACAGCTTTCGCCCTAGTAATAACGGCCTGCGGAAAAGGCCAACAGGCGACGCCCGCCGCGCCGGAAAAGCCGGCGACGCCGGCGCCCGCAGCGGTCGCGACCATCGATGGCACGCCGCTCTCCCGCACCGAATACGACATCTACTTGAAGAGTCTGTTGCGCGGCCGGCCTGCCACGGAACTCACCACCGAGCAGAAGAACCAGGTTCTGGACGAAATGATCAACATGCAGCTGCTCGCCTCCCAGGGCCTGAAAGAAGGCGTGGACAAGGATCCCGATGTCACGGCTCAGCTCGCCGTGGTGCGCATGCGGGTGCTCGCAGATGCCGCATCGGCGAAGTACCTGAAGGATAAGGAGCCGACGGACGCCGAGCTGCACAGCGAATATGACTCCGATATCGCGGCCATGGACAAGACCGAATATCACGCGCGGCATATTCTGGTCGCCGATAAAGACAAGGCCGATGCGGTCATCAAGAAAATCAAGGGCGGCGCGAAATTTGAGGACGTTGCCAAGGCGGAATCCACCGATAGTTCCAAGGCGAACGGCGGCGATCTCGGCTGGTTTACCCTTACCCGCATGGCCAAGCCGTTTGGCGATGCCGTGAAGGGTCTAAAGAAAGGCGAGATGACCGCCGCGCCGGTGCAAACGCAATTCGGCTGGCACGTCATCAAGCTCGAGGATACGCGCGAGACGGCGCCGCCGCCGTTTGATCAGGTCAAGCAGCAGGTCGGCAACGGCGTCGTCCAAAAGAAGCTGCAGGCCTACGTGGAAACTTTGAAGAAGACTGCGAAGGTCGACAAAACGATGTAGTGTCCGGTTTCCGCACCGTAGCGGACTCGCTTGAGTCCGTTACGGTTGCAGCAATTTCAGAAACGCCGCCTCATCGAGAATTTCGATACCGAGCTGCCCGGCCTTCTTCAGTTTTGATCCCGCTTCCGCGCCCGCGACCACATAGTCGGTCTTTTTGGACACGCTGCCGCTCACCTTTCCGCCCAGCCGCTGGACGGCTTCCGCGGCCTGTTCACGCGTCATGGATTCGAGCGTACCGGTCAAGACGAAGGTCTTATCACGCTGCGCGCCGGCCGCGGCCGCTGCCGGTCGCGGCCATGTGATACCGGCGGCGAGCAATCGGTCTACCGCAGCGGCGTTATCCGAATCGCGGAAATAGGCTGCTACCTGTTTCGCGACCACCGGACCTACGTCCGGCACGCGTTGAATCTCTTCTTCGCCGGCACGCCGCAGATCGGCAATCTCCGGAAAATATTGCGCGAGCGCCAACGCCGTGGCTTCGCCGACATCCCTGATGCCGAGCGCATACAGGAACCGCGGCAAGGTGGTGTGCCTGGCGAAGTCAATGGCCGATTGCAGTTTCTGCGCCGATTTCTCGCCCATGCGTTCCAGCGTCGCCAGCCGCTCCGCTTGCAGCGAGAAAAGATCCGCTGGTGTTGCCACCCAATTGCTGTCTACGAGCTGGTCCACCAGCTTGTCGCCGAGCCCCTGGATGTCCATGGCACGGCGCGAGGCAAAATGCTGAATTTCTCCCTTGCGTTGCGCCGCGCAGCGGCGCCCGCCGCTGCAGCGCGCCACCGCCTGGTCGGCTTCGCGTATGACGGGATTGCCGCACACGGGGCACACGCTCGGCAGGCTGACCAGCTGCGCGCCGGCAACCCGGCGTTCCGGCAGCACGCGGGCCACCTCCGGAATCACGTCGCCCGCGCGCCGGATGACCACCGTGTCGCCCACGCGCACATCCTTGCGGGTCAGCTCGTCCATGTTGTGCAACGTGGCGTTGCTCACGGTAACGCCGCCCACGAAGGCCGGCTCCAAGCGCGCCACGGGCGTCAATGCGCCGGTGCGGCCCACCTGAAACTCAATGCCGCGCACGACGGTCAGTGCTTCCTCGGCGGGAAATTTATGCGCGATGGCCCAGCGCGGCGCGCGCGAAATGAATCCCAGCTTGCGCTGCAAATTCACATCATCGACCTTGTACACCACGCCATCGATTTGATATGCCAAGGTCGCGCGCGCATCGCCCATTTCACGGTAGTACTCAAGACACCCGTCGATCGACTCGACCACGGTCGACTGCGGGCATATCTTGAAACCCAGCGCGCGCAATGCCTGCAGAGTTGCGCTGTGAAAGGGAGGCAGGTCGCCCTCCTCCACGGCGCCGACGCCGTAGATGAAGAGGTCGAGCGGACGCGCGGCACTCATTCTCGGATCCAGCTGCCGCAGGCTGCCGGCCGCGGCGTTGCGCGGATTGATGTAGGTCTTTTCTCCGCGGGCGGCCGCTTCCTCATTGAAGCGCTTGAATCCCGCGATCGGCATGAACACCTCGCCGCGCACCTCGAGCACCCGGGGTACCGTGGCGCCTCGCAGATTCAGCGGCAGCGCTTTGATGGTCCTTAAGTTCTGAGTGATGTCCTCGCCCGTCTCGCCGTCCCCGCGCGTCGCGCCTTGCACGAAGCTGCCGTTTTCATAGCGCGCGCTGACGGCCAAGCCGTCAAGTTTCGGCTCCGCCGAATAACGGATCGGCAGAGCGGCGCCGAGCCGTTCGCGGATGCGGCGGTCGAAGTCCCGCACCTCTTCCTCGCTGAAGGCGTTGTCCAAGGACAGCATCGCGACGCGGTGCCTGACGGCGCCGAAGGCAGACACAGGCGCCGCTCCTACCCGCTGCGTGGGCGAATTAGGAAGCAGCAACGGGGGATACTGCGCCTCGAGCGCGCGCAGCTCGAGCATCAGCTTGTCGTACTCCGCATCCGGAACCTCCGGATCATCCAGCGCGTGATAGCGGTAGTTGTACCGCTCCAGCTGGTCGCGCAACTCCGCGGCGCGCGCGGCAGCCTTTTTCGGCGGCTCGATTGTCTTATCCGCGCACACGATCGGCTCAGGCCCGATGCAGCGCTGCCTGAAAGCGCGCCACATCGTCGCGCAGCGCCGCAGCGCGCTGCGGCGAGAGCGGCATGCCCTTATGGTCCTGCACCATGCCGGAGAGTTCCTGCGCAAGCCCGCGCGCAGCACCCAGCAACTCATCGATGGTCAACAGGGGCTCAACGGGTCCCGGCAGCACCGCAAACATCGTGACCCCGCGAAATTCCTCGGAGGACATACGCGCAACGTCAAAGGTACCCGGCTCGATCAGGCTTGCCACGCAAAATAGACTGCGGCCGTCGACATGCCTGCGGTGAAAAACCTGGTGGCGGCCATAGGCGAGGCCGTGCAATTCGAGCGCCGACAGCAGCGTGGCGCCCGGCCAGCGGATCTCGCCCGGCGCACATACCCGCAGCGTCACAATTTTCTGCTGCTCGCTGGCATTCGGCGCCTGCGCCGCCGCGCCGGTGCCGCGGTCCGCCGATTCCGGCAACAGCGTCGGCACCCGGCCAGGGGTGATCTGGGAAACCGTCTGCGCAGCGGGCGCGGCTGACGCACGAGCTGCAGCCGGCGCGTAAGCGGCAGCCGCCGCCGGTATTGGCGCAATCACCGGATCGGGGTTCACCATCATGGGGCCGTCCAATACGGGAACATGATCGAAATCCTGCATGCGGATACTTAAGGGCTCGAACGGCGGCACACCCCATTCTCTGTCGCCCGTCGAAGCGGTCATCACCATTTCGCTGTCGGCCTCGTCGGCGGACGGCGCCTCGGGGGCTTCGGACTCGTCGCGAGATTCAGGCGCTTCACGGGGCTCGAAGGTGTCGCGAGGTTCGAAAGCCCGGCGCGGTTCAAGCGGTTTGCGAGGGTCGAGCGGCGGCATGATCTCGCGCAGCTGGGCGTCTCCCGGTGCCTGCGATGAGCGCCGTCTTCCCCACCACCAAATGCCGGCAAGCAGCACCAGACTTAGGGCCAAGAGGATCCAACGCAGCTGGGCAGCCATAAGTCGTCCGCGCTACATCGCGGCCATGCGCACAGCCTCATCGACATCCACCGACACCAGGCGCGAGACGCCGGGCTCATTCATCGTGACGCCGACCAGCTGCGCCGCCATCTCCATCGTGCTCTTGTTGTGCGTGATGAAAATGAATTGCACGCTGCGCGACATGTCGCGGACGATGTCGCAGAAGCGGCCGACGTTGTTTTCGTCCAGCGGCGCGTCCACTTCATCCAACAGGCAGAACGGCGCGGGATTCAAGTCGAAGATCGCAAACACAAGCGCCACGGCGGTCAGGGCCTTCTCCCCGCCCGACAGCTGGCTGATGGTGCTGTTGCGCTTGCCGGGCGGACGGGCCATGACCGAGACGCCGGCGGCGTTCGACTCCTCGCCGGTCAATTCCAGGTATGCGTGGCCGCCGCCGAAGAGACGCGGAAATTTTTCCTTGAGTCCGGCATTGACGCGGTCGAAGGTATCCTGGAAACGCGTGCGGGTCTCGCGATCGATCTTGCGCATCGCCGATTCGAGCGTCTCCAGCGCGTCGGTCAAATCCTTGCACTGCCGATCCAGATATTCTTTGCGCTCGGACTGTTCCTTGAATTCGCCGATTGCCGCGAGATTCACCTGGCCCAAACGTTCGATTTTTCCCTTGGTGTCCTCGAGCTGCGACTCCCAGGCCGCCACCGTCGCGTCCGCCGCAATCTGCGCCACCAGCACCGCAAATTCGAAGTTCGTCGCCGTCAGCTGCTCTGCCACACTCTCGCGTCGAATGCGCACCTGCTGAGCCGCCAGGCGCGCCTCATCGAGGCCGGCGCGCGCCGTCTCCAAGCGCTGGTCGATCGCAAACCGCGCCGCTTCGTGCTCGCGCAAAATGGAGTCCAGCTCCTCGCTGGCGATTCTTGCGGCCCGCAGTTCCGCTTCGATCTCCGCGCGCTGCCGCAGTTCGGCTTCCAGCTTGAGCTGCGCCTCGGCAAGCGGCGCTTCGCCCTCGGTGATCTGCGCGAGCAGTTCCAGCCGGCGCGCCTCGAGGTCTTCGAGCTGTTTCTCGAGCCGGCCGACGGTGGTGATCAACGCGGTATGCGAGGCGCGACGCGATTCCACCTGAACGGCGAGCTCGCGTGCGTGCTGCTGCGAAGCCGCGGCTGCCGCTCGCGCCTCATTTTGTTCCGTGCGCATGCGTTCGCGGTCTTGTTCCAGGTCCATGCGCTGCGGCTCGAGCGCGGCCAGCGCGTCGATGGCGGCTTCCATCCGGCCGCGCGATGCCCGCAACTCGCCTTCGCTGCGCGACAGCTCGACGCGAAGGTCGGCAAGCTCGGACTCGAGTTGCTCCAGACGCTTGGTCGCATCGTCGGTGCGCGCCTGCGCGGAACTCAGCGCGGCCCGCCGGTCGACATGCTCGCGGTGCAAACGATTCACGTCCGATTGCAAGCGCTCGCGCCGATCTTCGTATTCGCGGACACGCTCGCGGGTTGCGTCCAGGCGTGCCTCGAGCTCTTTTACGTCGGTTTCAAGCGATTCGAGCTGGATACCGATCCCACGCAGCGTCTCTTCGCGCTCGATCACCCCGGTATGCGGGTCCGCATCGCGGGACACGCGCAACCAATCACCGCCCAGCCAAATTCCATCGCGCGTGACGACCGATTCGCCGGGCTTCAGCTGCCGCCGCACCCTGAGGGCTTCGCCCAAGCTTTCGGCAGTCTGAACCGACGACAGCAGCGATCCCAGTACGGCGGCGCCTTGCACCTTCGCTTGCAAGGAATCGGCGGCGCGTGCGCCGGGTGCGCCTTCGGTGCTCACCACCGCCAAATAGCCGCCGTCGAAACTCCCCAGAACGTCCGCGACGCTGTCCAGGCCGTCGACGCAAACCGCTTCCAGATAGGAGCCCAACACGGTCTCGACGGCGCGCTCCCAGCCTTTGTCCACGCGCAGCTGCTGCGCGACGCGCGGGCGGCGATCGAGCGATTGGGCCTTGAGCCACTGCGTCACTTTTCCGGATGCCTTGCCGAGGGCCGCCTGCTGCAGCGCCTCGGTCGAGACTTGCTCTCCTTGCGTCTGCTGCAGTCGTGCTCTCAACGCATTGAGTGAGCCGCTCTCCTCGCGTTCGCGGTCGCGCGTCACCGAGATCTCCGCGAGCAGCGCCTGCAGCTCTGCCGCGGCGCTCTCGCCCGCGATGCGCGCCGCCTCCGCGCGTTCGGCCAGGGTTTCCAACGCTGCCGGCGGTTGCAGCTGTGCAAACATCGCGCGTTCCGAATCCTGGCGCTCTTGCTGCTGCAGCAAGCGCCGTTGCTGGCTCTCCAATTGCTCGATGCGCGCGCGTTCGACCTGCGTCTCGCGCTGCCCCAGCGCGACGGCCTGAGCGTGATTATCCCAAGAGAACTGCCACGATGCCAGCGCTTGCTCGCAGCGGTCCAGCGCCTGAGACGCGATTCGTTCGCGATCGTTGGCGGCATCGAGGCCCGGCACCATGGTCGAGAGTTCCACGGACAGCGAATCGAGCTGGACGCGGTCGAGCTGTACCACGCGCGAAGCTTCCGCGGCCTGCGAATCGATCTGCTCCAGGTCGGATCTTTGGCGTTGACGCAGCTCGCGGGCGTACTCGATGCCTTGCTCGATGCGCGTCACCTCGGCGCCCGCCTCATAGTAGCGGCCCTGAATCGCGTTCAATGCATCCGCCTTGGTCGACTGATCGGCGCGAATCCGTTCGATATGAGCTTCGGCTTCGCGCAAATCCGCAAGCACGGCTTGCATCGCGGTCTCGCACCCGGAAGTCGCGGCGTCGCGGACACCGGCCTCCAAATCCAGGCTTTGCAATCGCAACGCCAGCAATTCCGCAAACAGTTTGCGCTCTTCCTCTTTGAGCGTTTGGTAACGACGCGCCGTGGCCGCTTGGCGCTGCAAGTGGCGGATCTGCTTTTCCACCTCCTCGCGCAGGTCGTTCAGCCGGTCCAAATTCTCGCGCGTATGCGCGATGCGGCTTTCGGTCTCGCGGCGCCGCTCCTTGTAGCGCGAGATTCCCGCGGCCTCTTCCAGGAAAGCGCGCAGATCGTCGGGCCGCGCCTCGATGACGCGCGAAATCATCCCTTGCTCGATGATGGCGTAGCTGCGGGTTCCCAAGCCGGTGCCCAAGAACAGCTGCGTGATGTCTTTGCGGCGTACCTTCAGGCCATTGATGAAGTAGTCGGACGTGCCGTCGCGGCTCACCGCGCGGCGCAGCGCCACCTCATTGTAGTTCGCGTAAGGGCCGCCGATCTTGCCGTCGGAATTGTCGAATACCAATTCCACCGAGGCATTGCCCAGCGGTTTGCGCGACGAGGAACCGTTGAAAATAACGTCCGCCATCGACTCGCCGCGCAAGTGTTTCGCGGATATTTCGCCCATCACCCAGCGCACCGCATCGATGATATTGGACTTGCCGCAACCGTTCGGGCCCACAACCCCGGTCAGGCTGCTGGGGAACGTGACGGTCGTCGGATCGACGAATGATTTGAAGCCGGCGATTTTGAGTTTGGTTAAGCGCATTGTTCACGCGGTCTCGTGGGCCACTTGTGGCGCGTAGTGTAAAGTAAACGTCACACAGGTAAACCCCTCACGTGATCGCTCTGCCATGACGGAATCAAGCTTGAGTCTCGAAGTTTTTGCCAATCCCGCACCCGAACGGGACTACACCATACGCATGACGATTCCTGAGTTTAGCTGCCTGTGCCCCAAAACCGGCCAGCCTGACTTTGCCACGCTGGAGCTCGACTACGTGCCGAACGAGCGTTGCGTCGAATTGAAGTCGCTGAAGCTCTATATTTGGTCGTTCCGCAGCCGCGGCGCATTCCATGAAGCGGTTACCAACGAGATATTGCGTGATTTGGTGGCGGCCACGGCCCCGCGATACATGCGGATTTCGGCCAAATTCAACGTGCGCGGCGGTATTTACACCACCGTGGTGGCGGAACATCGAGCCGCCGGGTGGGTCGCGGCCGTGCCGATCGACTTGCCCTAGCCAATTTGCTGCCCAATCATAGGGTTACCTTCGCAAAATATGTTTTGCGCGCGGCCTGTACACGCCTGAATGCGTCGGTATAATCGCGCGCTCTTTCGTTAGGAGGCGGAAAATCCAAATGCCCTCGAAGAAACCCAATAAAGCGGCTAAGCGGCCAGGTAAGGCGACACCCAAAAAAGCGACTCACAAAGCAGCCGCTCCCAAAAAAGCGGCACGGCCGCCGACGAAAGCAAAGCCCATCGTCACATCAAAGGTAACAGTGAAACCGACCAAATCCGCACCCAAACCCGTAAGCGCAAAGCCCGCGCCTGCAAAACCAGCGCGCCCCAAGAGCGCTGCGCTGAAGCCCGTGCCGGTGGCGCCCAAGCCCGTACCGCCGGCGCCGCGCGCCGGCGGCGAAAGGATTGCGCCCATCAAGTTCGACCCTCGCCCGCTGGTGATGCCGCGCCTGCCGCAAAACGACGAAGACGGCGACACCGAGGGGTCTGTCTCAGCCAGCCTGCTGGCCGGCCCGCGCAACGTAAAACCGTACATCGCCCGCCGCGGCGAGCAGTACATGAACAAAGAGCAGTTGGAGCACTTCGCCCGCATTCTGCAGACTTGGAAGCGAGATCTGATGGTGGAAGTAGATCGCACCGTGCTGCACATGAAAGATGAAGCCGCCAACTTTCCGGACCCGAACGACCGCGCCACGCAAGAAGAAGAATTCAGTCTCGAACTGCGCACCCGCGACCGCGAGCGCAAGCTGATCCGCAAGATCGACGAGGCCCTGAAGCGCATTGAAGACGGTTCGTATGGCTATTGCCTGGAAACGGGCGAGGAAATAGGCATCAAGCGCTTGGAAGCCCGCCCGGTCGCAACCTTGTCGGTCGAGGCTCAGGAGCGGCGCGAGCGGCGGGAAAAGCAGTACGGCGACCGCGACGACCGGTACCGATAGTCCGCGCTACATCGGGCGGTTTGCGCCGACCCCGTCGGGCGACCTGCATTTAGGCTCGCTTTTTACCGCGGCTGCAAGCTATCTGGACGCGCGCGCCCACGCTGGACGCTGGTTGTTGCGCATCGAGGATCTCGATCGGCCCAGAGAGGTCGCCGGCTCCGCGGTTGGGATTCTGCGGACACTGGAACGGTTCGGCTTCGAATGGGACGGACTCGCGCATCAATCCGAGCGCAGCGAACTCTATGCCGCCGCATTGCACCGCCTCGAGGCCGAGCAGCGCACCTTTTCTTGCACCTGTAGCCGCGCGCAACTCGAGGATGAGCTGCGCTATCCCGGAACCTGCCGCAATCGGCCGGCCACGCCGGGAGAACCGGCCGCGGTCCGCGTCCACGTCGATTCCCGCATGATCAAGTTTACCGACCGCATCCAAGGCACCTACCGGCAGGAGGTAGCGGCGGCGGTTGGGGACTTCATTCTCGAGCGGCGCGACAAAATCGTCGCCTATGTGCTCGCAGTGGTCGTCGACGATGCCGCGCAGGGTATTACTCATATCGTTCGCGGCGCCGATCTTTTGGACAACACGCCGCGCCAGATCTATCTGCAGCAACTACTGGGATTTGCCCAACCGCGCTATGCCCACTTACCGGTGCTGATCGAACCCGACGGGACCAAGCTGGCGAAATCGCGGCGCAGCGTCAGGGCTGCCACGGATACTCCCCTGCCTCAGCTGCTCAACATCTTTTCACTGCTCGGGCTGGCACCGCCGGCAGAGCTCGGCTCGGGACCAATCTCTGCAGCGTGGACTTGGGCGATCGACCAATGGGGCGTCGATAAGGTACCCAAATGTCTTGATTTGCGTGTAAATGATTAATAACGCTGGAGAAAAATGCTGATTTGCCTTAGCGCTGCATTGCGCTATTCTTTGATCTCGTAGTCCTTAAATTGATCAGACGTGGACTGGCACGGACCGGCATCCTCCGGTGGTGCCCGCCAACACGAGCGAGGAGCCCCATGAGCGAACCGCGAGTGATTAAAAAATATCCGAATCGACGCCTCTATGACACGGTCGAAAGCCGCTACATCACATTGGCTGATGTCCGGCGCCTGGTAGTCGAAAGGATCGATTTCGTCGTCGTCGACAAGAAAAACAGTGCCGACATTACGCGCAGCATCCTGCTTCAGGTCATTGCCGAGCAGGAGCATTTGGCCGAGCCGATCCTAAGCCAGGAATTTATGGTCAGCGTGATCCGCTCCTACGGCACCACGCTGCAAGGCCAAGTGAGCCCGCACTTGGAACAGAGCCTGAAGCAGCTGATGAATCAGCAGCCGACGCCTCAGCTTCGAGAGCGCGTAAAGACCGTGGCCGGCGGAGAACCGCCGCGGCCGCGAGTCGCGTCGAATTTGGTGCGCGACGGTTAAAAGCCGCGCGCACTGACCGCGGCAAAGGACCGCAACGCCGAAATTACGCTGCGTCGACGTTGCGCATGGAAAGCCGTACGCGGCCCTGGCGATCGACCTCGAGCACCTTGACCCGCACCACATCGCCTTCTTTCAGCTTGTCGCCTACCCGTTCCACGCGCTCCTCGGAAATCTGGGAGATGTGCACCAGACCATCGCGGCCGGGAAGAATGGTGACAAAGGCGCCGAAATCCATGAGGCGTGCGACCTTGCCTTCGTACACCCGTCCGACTTCAACGTCCGCGGTGATCAGTTCAATGCGGCGCTGTGCCTCGCGCCCCGCCGCGCCCTGAACCGATGCGATTTTTACCGTGCCGTCGTTTTCGATGTCGATCGAGGTACCGGTCTCTTCTGTGATCTGCCGGATCACCGCGCCGCCCTTGCCGATCACGTCTCGAATCTTTTCCGGATCGATCTTCAGAGTGATGATGGTGGGGGCCCACTCGGACATGTTCTCGCGTGGTTTGGAGAGCACCTTGTTCATTTCGCCCAGGATGTGCAGGCGCCCGTCGCGCGCCTGATCCAGCGCAACTTTCATAATCTCGCGCGTGATGCTCGTGATCTTGATGTCCATCTGCAGCGCGGTGATCCCGTCTTTGGTGCCGGCCACCTTGAAGTCCATGTCGCCCAAATGATCCTCGTCGCCCAAAATATCGGTGAGCACCTGGAAGCGCGAACCTTCCTTGACCAATCCCATCGCCACGCCGGCGACCGGTGCCTTGATCGGTACGCCCGCGTCCATCAATGCCAGGCTGGTGCCGCACACCGAAGCCATGGAACTCGACCCGTTCGATTCGAGAATCTCCGAAACTACGCGGATGACGTACGGGAATTTCTCGACGCCCGGCATGACGGCTTTGACCCCGCGCTTGGCCAGGTTGCCGTGGCCGATCTCACGCCGCTTCGGCGAGCCCATCATGCCGGTCTCGCCGACGCTGAACGGGGGGAAATTGTAGTGCAGCATGAACGGTTCCTTGCGCTCGCCGGTCAGGCCGTCGATGATCTGCGCATCGCGCCCCGTCCCCAAGGTGGTGACCACCAGCGCCTGGGTCTCGCCGCGGGTAAACAGCGCCGAGCCGTGGGTCCGAGCCAGCGCGCCGGTCCTGATGTTGATGCCGCGCACCGTCTTGGTGTCGCGGCCATCGATGCGCGGCTGTCCGTCGAGAATCTTGCCTCGTACCAGCCGATATTCCAGATTGGAGAACTCGGCGCCGACTTGTTCGGCCGTAAACTTCGGCGTCTCGCCCTTCGTCAAGGCCTCGACCGCCGCGGTCTTGATCTCTTTGATCTTGGCGTAACGCTCCATCTTTTCCGTGAGCGTGTAAGCGGCGGACACAGCCGACTCGGCGAATGCGCTGACCGCTGACTGCAGTTCTTTGTTCGGTTCCGGGGCAACCCAACTCCACTTCGGCTTGCCGGCTTCCGCCGCCAATTCATTGATGGCCTTGATGGCAATCTGCATTTGCTCATGTCCAAAGGTCACCGCACCGAGCATGACTTCTTCGTTGAGGCCGCCGGCCTCCGATTCCACCATCAGCACGCCTTCGCTGGTTCCCGCCACGACCAAGTCCAGCTTCGATGTCGCCAGCTGGGTGGCGGTGGGATTGAGCACGTATTTGCCGTCGATATAGCCGACCCGCGCCGCGCCTATGGGCCCCATGAACGGCATGCCGGAAATCGCCAGAGCCGCGGATGCGCCGATCAGGGAAGCGATATCCGGATCGACCTCGGCATTCACTGAAATGACCGAAGCGACGACCTGCACGTCGTTGATGAAGCCTTCGGGAAACAGCGGCCGAATCGGCCGGTCGATGAGACGCGAGGTCAGTGTTTCTTTTTCCGTGGGGCGCCCTTCGCGCTTGAAAAACCCGCCGGGGATACGCCCCGCCGCATAAGTTTTTTCCTGATAATTCACGGTGAGCGGAAAGAAATCACGGCCCGGCGTTGCCTTCTTCAGGCCCACGGCGGTAACCAGAACCACCGTCTCGCTCATGGTCACGAGCACCGCACCATCGGCCTGCCGGGCGAGTTCGCCGGTCTCCAGGGTTACGGTGTGATCCCCATATTGAAAACTCTTTTTGATAGCGCCCACGTGGAGCCCCTTTGCGTAATTCGGAAGTGTAAGACGCAGGCGCCATTGCGCCCGCAGCGGCGCCTGTTAGCGGCGTAATCCTAAGCGTTCGACCAATTGCGTGTACTTGTCCGGAGTTCTGCTCTTCAAGTAATCGAGCAGCTTGCGGCGCTGATTGACCATCTTGAGCAGTCCGCGACGCGATGCGTGGTCGGCTTTGTGCGTGGTGAAATGCTGGCTCAAGCCGTTAATGCGCTCGGACAACAAGGCAATTTGAACTTCGGGGGAGCCGGTGTCTTGCGCGCTGCGCTGGAATTTACCGACGACGCCCGTCTTTTCTTCACGAGTAAGTGGCATTGAAATCAAACCCTCAATCAATAACTTAGGACCTTTTAAGGAGCCGCGCATTGTACGCGTCGCGGCACCTCCTCTCAAGCACGATTCACCGCGGATGAAATGAGCCGCAGCGGCTTTAGCAGGCCCGCGGCCTCGATTTGACCCAACCCCAAAAACCCGAGGCCGTCCGCATAGATACGGACCATTCCGGGGAGTTCGAGCGCGACATCGACCGTTTGGCCCTGCCGCAGGGCATTGACCCCTCCTGCCGGCAGGTCAAATCGACGCCAGGCGCGCAACGCGGCATCTACCGGCAGCAGCGCCTTGTGCCGGCCTTCCGGGCTCAAGCTCTCCAAGGCCTCAAATTGCCATTGCGGCTCTACGTTGAATGGCGCCACTTTAAGCCGGCGCAGGGCCGCCAGGTGACCGATAGTTCCCAACTGTGCCGCCAGATCCTCGGCGAGCACGCGGATGTAGGCCCCTTTTGTGCAGGTCACCTCGAAAGAGAGTTCGGGAGAGTGCCAATCGAGCAGTTGGAGTTCATGAATGGTGATGCTGCGCGCCGAGCGTTCCCGCGTAATGCCGGCGCGCGCATATTCATAGAGGGGTTTCCCCTCCTGCTTCAGCGCCGAATGCATGGGCGGAATTTGCCGGTAATCGCGCGGAAACTCAGCTAGGGCGCGCTGCAATTGTTCGCGCGACAGCGCGGGCAGCTCGCGCCTTTCGATCACCTCGGACTCGCGGTCGGCGCTCGGCGTGCGCTCCCCCAAACGAACCGTCACGCGGTAGGTTTTGTCGGCATCCAATAGTTGGCTGCCGAATTTGGTGGCTTCGCCGAAGCAAATCGGCAAGAGGCCCGATGCGAGCGGGTCGAGCGAGCCGGTATGCCCCGCCTTGCGGGCATTGAACAAGCGCTTGACGCGCGCCACAGCCCCGGCGGAACTCAAGCCTAGGGGTTTGTCGAGCAGAAGAATGCCATGCAGGTCGACGGGCATTTGGGTGCGCTAGCCTTCATCGACGATATGGTCGTGCTCGTCCGTCTCGCCGCCCGATGCAGCGGTGCTGTCCTTCGTCGTCTTCAGAGAATTGATCAACTGGGTCAATCGCACGCCGTGCTCGATGGTGGTGTCGAGCTCGAACGTCAGAGTCGGCGTATGGCGGATCATCAGCGACTTCGATAGGGCGTTGCGCAGAAAGCCTGAGGCGCTCTCCAATCCGCGCTGCACCTTAGGATCCGCCCCTGACCGGCCGAACACCAAATAGTAAACGCGTGCGGTGCGCAAATCGCCGCTGACGTTGACCGCGGTGATGGTGACATTGCCGATCCGCTCGTCCTTGACGTCGCGCCGCAAAAGCTCGGTAAGCTCGCGTTGAATCTGCTCGCCCAAGCGCTTGGCCCGCGGATTGTCTTGTTTAGGCATGTAATCCTACGCGCGCGCAGCGAGCACTTTAGGACGGGGTCGCTTCGACCCCGTCAAAGGCGGCGCG
>DATATA010000086.1:0-53565 GCA_036263775.1 Steroidobacteraceae bacterium
CGACGACCCGAAGGAAATCGTCAAGATCGCCCGAAAGGTCGGCTACCCGGTAATCATCAAGGCCGCGGGCGGCGGAGGCGGGCGAGGCATGCGCGTCGTTCATACCGAAGCCGCGCTCCTCAACGCCGTCAACATGACGCGCGGCGAGGCGCAGGCCGCGTTCAACAATCCCGTGGTCTACCTCGAGAAATACCTCGAGAACCCGCGGCACATCGAGTTCCAGGTGCTGGCCGACGGGCAGAAGAACGTCGTGCACCTCTTCGAGCGCGACTGCTCGCTGCAGCGCCGGCACCAGAAGGTCATGGAGGAGGCGCCGGCGCCCGACCTGCCGGCCAAGCTGCGCGACAAGATCGGCGAGCGCTGCGTCGAAGCGTGCCGCAAGATCGGCTATCGCGGCGCCGGTACCTTCGAATTCCTGTACGAAAACGGCGAGTTCTACTTCATCGAAATGAACACGCGCGTGCAGGTCGAGCATCCCGTGACCGAATTGGTGACCGGCATCGACATCGTCAAAGCGCAACTGCTGATCGCGGCGGGCGAACCCCTGCCCTACGGCCAGGCCGACATCCAAATCCGCGGTCACGCCGTGGAATGCCGCATCAACGCCGAGGATCCCAAGAATTTTACGCCGAGCCCCGGTCCGATCCGGCTGTGGCACTCGCCCGGCGGCCCCGGAATTCGCGTCGACAGCCACGTTTATACCGGTTACAACGTGCCGCCGTTTTACGATTCCATGATCGGCAAGGTCATCGCATACGGAGATACGCGCGATACGGCCATCGCACGCATGCGAAATGCGCTCGCCGAGATGGTCGTGGAGGGCATCAAGACCAACATTCCCTTGCATCAGGAAATATTCAATCATTCCGCCTTCAAACAGGGTGGAACCGACATCCACTACCTAGAGCGACGTTTGGGACTGAAGTAACGCCTGGACGGATGTTGCATCGATGACGTTCTACGAAATCGAATTTCCGCTCGCTGCCCTAGGTTCAGACGCGGTCGAAGCCGCTTTGCTCGAAATCGGCGCAAGTTCCATCACCTTCGTCGACCGCGGCGATGAGCCCGTGCTCGAGCCCAGGCCCGGCGAGATGCGCCTGTGGAGCGACACGTTGGTGCGCGCTTTGTTTCAAGAATCGAGCGACGCGGCCGTCAATCTGAATCGCCTGGCGAGCACGTTGGGCCCGCATGTCAGCCAAACCGCCCGCGTGCGCGCGGTCAAAGATCAAGTCTGGGAGCGAGCCTGGCTCACCGGCTGGAAGTCGCTGCGCTTTGGACGGCGGCTTTGGGTGTGTCCGCGCACCGCCGAGGCGCCGCACGACCCCGAAGCCGTGGTCGTGCGGCTCGATCCCGGATTGGCATTCGGCACGGGCACTCATCCCACCACCGCGTTGTGCCTGCAGATCCTGGATTCCATGGCCTTAGCCGGCAAAAGCCTGATTGACTATGGCTGCGGCTCCGGCATCCTAGGGTTGGCGGCCCTGAAACTCGGCGCGGCCCACGTCATCGCGGTCGATCTGGACCCGCAGGCGCTGCTGGCGACTCGCGACAACGCCAACCGAAATGGCGTCGCCTCCCGCATCACCGTGCAGGGCATTGAGGCCGGCTTGCCGAGCGCACACTGCGTGATCGCCAATATCCTCGCGGGCCCGTTGATCGACTTGGCACCGAAATTGACCCTGGCGTGCGAATCGGGAGGATATTTGCTGCTGTCGGGGCTGTTGAAAACACAGGCCTATTCGCTAAAGGCGGCATACGCGTCCGGTTTTGATATCGTGCAGGTCATAGAGCGGGATGAATGGTGCTGCATTTACGCGCGGAGACATTCGTAGCGTGTTTACGCAATGTACAAAATGCGAGACCGTGTTCAGGTTATCCGCGGAGGTGCTGCGCGCGGCGGGCGGCCAAGTGCGTTGCGGCAAATGCCAGGAGGTGTTCAATGCCCTGGCGCATCTCGCGGAGGATCCGAGCGTCTTCACGGCGGGGGAAACCTCGCTCGATTTGGAGACGCGCGCCGACAGCATTTTGGAATCGCCCGCACCGCCGGCTCCGCGCCGCGCGCCCGCGAGCATGGATGAACCGGCGTCGCCGGGAGTCGAAATTGCCCGGCTGCAGATACTCGATTGGAATGAGAGCGACGCGTCCGATCCGCCGCTACCCGCTGAGGAAGCCGCAGACGACGTAGGTGAAACCTCGCTGGAATTCACGCTGCCGCCTGGTGAGTTGGATCGCATTTTTGTCGAGACTAAAAAAGGCGCGCGGCCGCGGGTACCGCCTGCCCCGCCGGTTGCCGCTCCGGCAGAACCCGAGGAAATCGAGATTTTCAGCGCAGCGGCGCCCGAACCCGCCCTTCCTGATATCGCCGCGGCAGAAAGCGCCGCCGCTCCCGCGCCAACCCCTGCGCCCACCCCCAGCGGCTTTGAGGTGCCTGAGGAGGTTCGGCGCGAAATGCTCTCCGTCGTTGAATCACCGGAGGCGGACTTAGTCGAGTTTGCGCGGCCGGGGCGGCACGTCCGGCGGCGCGGCCGCAGCTCGCCCTTCGGTGCGGCACCGGCGGAGGCCGACCGCTTGTCGGTTCCCTGGCTATCGGCCGCCATCGGCGCCGCGCTTCTGCTCCTCGTGCAGATCGTGCATCAAAATCGCGACTGGCTTGCGGCGCACGCGCCGCTCGGTGGTTCGCTGCGCGCACTGTATTCAACGATGGGCGCCCCGGTCACGCCGCCTGCAAATCTTTCCGCGTACCAGCTTCGCCAATGGGGAGTCACCGGCGATCCGGCCGGCGCAGGCACCTTGCGGGTGCGTGCCAGCATTTTGAATACCGCGGCGCAATTGGAGCCTTACCCCTTGCTGCGCGTCACGCTCGCCAATCGTTTTGGCGGCAGCATCGGCACGCGCGACTTCGAGCCCACCGAATATCTGGGCAAGCCGACCGCCAAACTGCTCGCGCCCGGCGAACGCGCCGATGCGACTTTGGATATCTTGGATCCGGGCAAGAGTGCCGAAGGATTCGAAATCGATGTGTGCTTGCGCGCCTCGGACCGGCGCGTCGCCTGCGCAAACGACCGGGACCCGTCGGAAAAGGCCGCGGCGCAAGCCAAGCGATGAGCGTCAAGATCGGCCCCTATGCCTTGCCGTCCAACATCCTGCTCGCGCCCATGGCCGGCGTGACGGACCGGCCGTTTCGCATTCTATGCCGCCGTTTCGGCGCCGGGCTCGCCGCATCGGAAATGCTCAGCGCCGACGTGCGGTTGTGGGACACGCCGAAGTCGCGCCGCCGCATGGATCACTGCGGCGAACCGAGTCCCCGCGTCGTGCAGATCGCCGGCTTCGATCCTTACATGATGGCCGATGCCGCACGGCGCAACATCGACGCCGGCGCAGAGATCATCGACATCAATATGGGATGCCCGGCGAAAAAAGTGTGCAATCGACTCGCCGGGTCCGCGCTGCTGCAGGACGAGGAACTCGTCGCACGCATTCTGCGCACGGTCGTGCGCGCCGTCGCGGCGCCGGTGACCTTGAAAACGCGCACCGGCTGGGATCCGAACCATAAGAACGGTCTGCGCATCGCAAAGATCGCGGAGGATAGCGGCATTGCGGCACTCGCCATCCACGGGCGAACCCGCACCGACATGTATCAGGGCGATGCCGAACACGACACCGTACGCGCCATCAAATCCCAGGTAAGGATTCCCGTATTTGCAAACGGCGATATTGCGTCTCCGCAACAGGCGCGAAAGATTCTCGACGAGACGGGCTGCGACGGCATCATGATCGGCCGAGCGGCCCAGGGCCGGCCATGGATTTTCGATGAAGTCAATTTTTTTCTCTCAACCGGAGAAATTCGCGCGGAACTAGCGCTGGAAAAAGTCCGTGATATTATGCGCGCCCACCTCGAAGACCTGTATGCCTTTTACGGCGATCGGACCGGTGTTCGAGTGGCACGTAAACACTTGAGTTGGTATTTCCGGCAGCATCCCGGACAAGAGGACTTGCGGAATCGTCTCGTTCAAATCGAGACGCCCGTGGAACAACTGTCCACGCTGCTGCAGCATTACGAAACGGGTGTGGATCGCGCTGCGTAGGCGTAGATTGGGACAACAAATAAAGATCAACGGGGATTTGAACCTAAGGCCATGGTCGCGAAAAAAAAGTCTAGATCACGCAGAGAGATCGCGGCGGCGTTCAACGGCCGCGATCTGAAGGTCAATGGCAAGGGAGTGCCATTGCGTTCGCAGGCCGAGGAGGCCTTACAGTGCTACTTCGAGACGCTGAACGGCCACAAACCCGCGCACTTGTACGAACTCGTGATGCGCGAAGTGGAAGAACCGCTGTTCAAGGTCGTGATGGGCCACGTGCAGGGCAACCAGAGCCGCGCGGCGACCATTCTCGGAATCAATCGCGGCACGCTGCGCAAGAAGCTCAAAGAGTTCGGCATCAGCGAGTAACAGGCTCTTAAGTGCTCACGCCCGTACGCCGCGCGTTGCTCAGTGTCTCCGACAAGACCGGTATCGTTGAATTTGCGCGCGAATTGAAGGAACGCGGCATCGAGCTCCTGTCGACCGGCGGTACCGCGAAACTGTTGACGAGCCATGGCATTTCCGTCAAGGAAGTCGCCGAACACACCGGCTTTCCGGAAATCATGGGCGGCCGCGTCAAGACTTTGCATCCTAAAATTCATGGTGGTTTGCTGGGACGGCGCGGGCTCGATGAGGCCGTGATGCGCGAGCACAGCATCGAACCCATCGACCTCTTGGCCGTCAATCTGTATCCATTTGCCGCGACCGTGAGCCGGCCCGACTGCAGCTACGAAGATGCCGTCGACAATATCGATATCGGCGGCCCGGCGATGGTGCGCGCTGCCGCAAAAAATCATGAATCGGTCACCGTGGTGGTCGACCCGCAGGACTATCGCGCGTTGCTCGATGAACTGGCGGCGAATCAGGGAAGCACCCACTTGATCATGCGCAGGAAACTCAGCGCCAAGGCATTCGCCCATACCGCGCAATACGATGCCATGGTGTCCGCGTACTTCACGGGCGCGATCGGCGGCGCGGCAACCACCTTTCCCGACGACTTGAATCTTTCCTTTCGGAAGCACATGGATCTGCGCTACGGCGAAAACCCGCACCAGCAGGCCGCGTTCTACACCGACCCGCGCGCCATCGGCGCATCCGTTACCCACGCCAAGCAAATCCAAGGGCGCGAGTTGTCCTTCAATAACATCGCCGATGCCGACACGGCGCTCGAATGCGTGCGTCAGTTCGAAGCTCCCGCCTGTGTCATCGTCAAGCACGCCAACCCCTGCGGGGCGGCACGCTGCAGCAGCGTGGCCGAAGCCTACGCGCAGGCGTACCGCACCGATCCGACCTCTGCCTACGGCGGCATCATTGCGTTCAATCGCGAGCTGGATGCGGCCACCGCGCGCTCCATCCTCGAGAAGCAGTTCGTGGAGGTCATTTTGGCGCCGAGCGTCACGGAAGAAGCCAAGATGCTCCTGGAAACCAGGGACAGCGTGCGGCTCCTGGTCACCGGCGACCTCTCCCACCCAGTAACGCAACTGCTCGAATACAAGAGCGTGGCCGGCGGCCTGTTGGTGCAGACGCGCGACACGGGAGGCGTCCGTGCGCAGGAGCTGCGCACCGTCACGAAGCGGCCGCCCACACTGGCGGAACTCGATGACCTGATCTTCGCGTGGCGGATTGCCAAATATGTCAAATCGAATGCCATCGTCGCGGTGAAGGACCGCGCCACTCTAGGCATAGGCGCCGGACAAATGAGCCGGGTGATCAGCAGCAAGATCGCCGCCATGAAAGCCCAGGACGTCGGCTTGACGCTCGAAGGCGCCTCGGTGGCCTCCGATGCCTTTTTCCCTTTTCGCGATGGCCTGGACGCGCTCGCCGAATTCGGCATCAAAGCCATCATCCAGCCCGGCGGCTCGCGGCGCGACGCTGAAGTGATCGCCGCGGCCGATGAACACGGCATTGCCATGGTGTTCACCGGCATGCGCCATTTCCGTCATTAGAGATCCTGCATGAAAGTCCTGATTATCGGCGGCGGCGGGCGCGAGCACGCACTGGCCTGGAAATGCGCGTCGTCGAGCCGGGTGCATCAGGTGTTCGTCGCGCCGGGCAATGCCGGCACGGCGACGGAACCAAAAGTGCAGAACGTCGACATTGCGGCCGACGACATCGACGGCCTGCTGCGGTTTGCCATCGACGAAGACATCGACCTGACCATCGTAGGGCCCGAAGTGCCGATCGTCGCCGGCATCGCCGATCGCTTCCGCGCCGCCAGTCGACGCTGCTTCGGCCCCACAGCCCGCGCGGCACGCCTCGAGGGTTCCAAAGCCTTCACCAAGGATTTTCTGAATCGCCATCGCATCCCGACGGCGAGCTACGCCGTGTTCAGCCTAGCGAATTTCGACGAAGGCTACGTGCGTGCGCAACGCTTGCCGCTGGTGGTCAAAGCGGACGGCCTAGCCGCGGGGAAAGGCGTGGTCATCTGTGACACGCACGCATCGGCGACCGCCACCGCCCGCGACATGCTGGGCGGCAGTTTCGGCGCCGCCGGCAATACCATCGTCATCGAAGAATTTCTGCAAGGCGAGGAAGTGAGCTTCATCGTGGTGGCAAGCGACTGCCAAGTCATCGCCCTCGCGACCTCGCAGGATCACAAGCGCCGCGACGACGGCGACAAGGGTCCGAACACCGGCGGCATGGGCGCCTATTCGCCGGCACCGATCGTCACACCGGCTCTCCACCAGCGCATCATGCGCGAAGTGATCGAACCCACGCTCAAAGGCCTGCGCGACGACGGCACTCCCTACCTGGGTTTTCTGTACGCCGGCCTGATGATCGCCGCGGACGGTACGCCCAACGTGCTGGAGTTCAATTGTCGATTCGGCGATCCGGAAACGCAGCCCATCCTGATGCGGATGCAAAGCGACCTCATCGATCTGTGCGAGGCTGCAATCAGCGGAACCTTGCAGCACACCGAGGTCCGATGGGATGCGCGCGCGGCGTTGGGTGTGGTGATGGCCGCGGGCGGCTATCCGGATGCCTACCGCAAGGGCGATCCGATCAGCGGACTCGAAGCGGCGGCGGCATTGCCGGGCAAGGTGTTTCATGCCGGCACGGCGGTCGACGGCACGCGCATCGTCACCGCGGGCGGGCGCGTGCTCTGCGCGGTGGGCTTAGGCGATACGGTGAGCGCCGCACGTTCGCAGGCATACAATCTCGTTCACGCCATTCACTGGAACCTGGTGCAGTACCGGCTTGACATCGGCCATCGCGCGATCGACCGCTAGGAGTTTCCCATGCCACATGTTCGCCCCAGCATCGCAGACAAACGCCGCACGTTTCAGCGCCTTCACCAGGACGGCTGCTTCGTCATTCCGAATCCCTGGGATGTGGGCAGTGCGCGCTATCTGCAATCCCTCGGATTCAAGGCGCTCGCCACCACCAGTTCGGGCTTCGCCTGGTCGCACGGCCACCGCGACGGCAGCATGTCACGCGATCGCGTGCTCGAGCATCTCACTGAAATGGTCGAAGCGACCGACCTGCCCATCAACGCCGACTTCGAACACGGCTATGCACCCGACGCAGCCGGGGTGGCCGAAAGCGTCCGGCTCGCGGTGGAGACCGGCGTCGCGGGACTGTCCATCGAAGACTCGACCGGCGACGCCGCCAAACCTTTGTTCGACCTCGAGGCCGCGGTCGAACGCATTCGCGCAGCGCGCAAGGCCATCGATAAGGCCGGCGGCGATACCCTGCTCATCGGCCGCGCCGAGTGCTTTCTCGTCGGCCAGCCCGACATGGAGCAAACCACCGGCAGGCTAAGGGCCTACGCGAACGCCGGCGCCGATTGCCTCTATGCGCCGGGCATTCGCTCGACGGAACAAATCTCCGCCGTGGTCACCGCCGTTGCACCGAAGCCGGTGAATCTTTTGATCGGGCTCAAAGCCGAACTCGATCTTGCGCAGATTGCAGCGCTCGGCGTGCGGCGCGTCAGCGTAGGTGGCGCGCTGGCGCGCGTGGCTTGGGGCGGCTTCATGCGCGCCGCGACGCTCATCATGGAACAGGGGAGCTTCGATGGGTTCGCGGATGCGGCATCCGGAAACACCCTGAACACGATTTTCCGCGGCAGCTAAACCGTCGCAGCCACGCGCACGGGAGCCGGCGCAAAGAACGCCGCCGTCGCTTCAGCGGACAGGGGATCGCTGTATAGATGGCCCTGACCCTGCAGGCAGCCGCTGCGCACCAGTTGGGCCTGCTGTCAGGCGTTGTCGATGCCTTCGGCGGCAATGGTGAGGCCAAAACCCTCATCCAGGCCGACCAAGGGAGAGGCTCGAATAGCCCGTGCCTAAATTGTCGAGCGCGATCCTCACTCCGGCGTCGCGCAGTCCGCCGAGCACCTGTTGAGCCGCCTCGAGATCCTGGACCAGAACGCTCTCGTTGATCTCGATCTCGAGGCGCTTCGGCGCTATGCCATTTTCTTGCAGGATCCTGATGACTTGCGCCTTGAGGTCTCGATCCTTGAGTTGCCCCGGATAAAAGTCGAATCCAAAGCGGCGCCGAGCGACGTTCTGCTTTGGCTCGATACAGAGCGACATCGCTCTTGCGCAGTGCCTCTTCCGGCACCAATTTGGTGTTTCAGTTTGCCGGTGGCGATCGGAACGCCACATTGGTAGCGGCTTCCGGACCGACCAAGTGGCGCGCCAGAATCGCAAACTCATCCCCGCCGAATCGCGAACACCAGCATTGCCAGCATGAGCACGCCGCCGAGCAACAGCAGCTCGTCGACCTCGAGCGTCTGCTCCTTGACGGAGACTGCCCGGGGGGCCTGCCCGATCGTTGCGTCCTTGGGAGAAAGACTATGATTCGGCAGGGCGCGTCCGAGCGTCGAGCCGCGTCTCAGTTTCGATCCAGTACGAATGGTGCACGGCACCATATTACGGCGTCTTACTAGGCGCGCGGCTGGCGCCGAACCATCGTCTGCATGAGGTGCGTGAGTGCCGCGGCCGCCGCGGCGCACTGGCCGGTGTGCACCGGCGAGGTCTGCACGATGGTGCTGCGCGGCGCGACCAACCAGTGAAACCGCTCGCGCGCCGACATTTTACCGATGTCTCCCCCGGCATCGCCGCCCGCGCAGATTGCAGGAATGCTGGCGAGTGCTTTCCTCACGAGGTCCATGTCGACGTGCGCGTCGAGGCAGAGCAGCGCCCTCTCATCGAGTTCGATACCGGCCAACAAGATTCGATCCACGTCGCAGGACAGAATGATGCCGGCATTCACGAACTCGCCGCGCTCCACGCGCGGCACGACGCGTACCACGGCATAGTCATACGTGCGCAGCGCGGGCATGGATCGCCTCCTCGACGAAGATGCGGGATGATGCCAGTCTGTCCTTGAAAAAGCTCAAATAGGCATTCCGCTGCTGCTGTTTGCCGTCGAAACCGGGATCGTCCGCCAGCCACGGATCGGGAATGATCTCGACCAGCCCGGCAACCTGCCGGATGTCGATGCGCGACCTCATTTCGGCGTCGACCTCCTCGAGCAGGCCGGCGTTTTTCAACAGGACATGGTCTTTGATCAAGGAAAACGGCGTGAGCGCATGCTGCTCGCCCTGCTTCCACGCATGGTGAAAATACAGGGCGGCGCCATGATCGATCAGCTGCAGCCGGCGATGCCACATCAGCATGTTCACGTTGCGCGCCGTCCGATCGACGTTGCAAACAAAGGCATCGAACCACACGACGGCGGAGGCCAGCTTTGGATCCGGCTGAAACACCAAGGGATCGAAGGTCACCGATCCGGGCAGATAATCCAAGGCCAGGTTCAGCCCGCCGCTCGCGCCGATGAGGCTCTGAATTTCCGCGTCGGGTTCGGTGCGCGCAAGATCCGGCGGCAGCATCGCAAATACGATCTCCGGAACCGGCAGTCCCGCGAGGCGCCCGATCTCGCCGGCGAGCAATTCGGCGATCAAGGCTTTCGGACCCTGGCCCGCGCCTCGAAATTTGAGCACGTACAACCCATCATCGTCGGCCTCGATGATGGCCGGCAGCGATCCGCCTTCCCGTAGGGGCGTGACGTAGCGGCTGGCGGTGACGGTTCTAGGCGCCGCAAGACAGCCTGCCGGTTTCATTGAGATCTCCCTGTGACCGGTCGTGTATGCCATAGGGCACAGGGGCGGGTCAAACGGCCGATCGCGGCCTCGCACCTTCGATCTGCGCGCCTTTCGTGATCATGGGATCGCTGCTCGAATGGTGCGCGCGGAACAGCCGGCCCTTCTCCGCCAACAGCACGAATCCAAGACTCGCAATCCCGCAAATCACTTGTCCCGCGGCCAAAGGCACGGTACTGCCGTTGAACTGCGAGCCGATGATGATGCCGACCAACGCGCCGCTGAAGGTCGAGATGAAACCCTGCAGCGATGCGGCAATTCCGGCGACCGACCCCACCGGCTCCATCGCCATGGCGCCGAAATTCGATACCGACAGGCTGAAGCAGGCCATGCTGATGGCCTGCAGCACCACGAAGGTCCAGAGCTGTTCCGCGCCGAGCTCGGCAATAACGGCATGTACGCCCGTCACGGCGATGAACATGAGCAGCGCGGTATGCGAGATCAGGCGCATCCCTAGGCGCTCGACGATGCGCGAGTTCAAATACGCGGCCATTCCCATGAAAATGGCGCAGAGCGCGAACATGCTGGGCATCAAGGCGGGCCGCCGAAACACGTCGGAGAAAATCTGCGCCACCATGCCGACATAGGCCATGATGGTGCCGAACATCACCATCATGGCGAGGGTGTAAAAAATCGAAGCGCGGTTGCCGAGTACTAGCTTGCCGGCATTCAGGACGTGCTTGCGCGTCAGCATCAGCCGGTATTCGGGGTGCAGGGTTTCCGGCAGGCGCACGAGGCCCCAGGTTGCCACCGCCGCCGCAAACAGCGCGAACACCACGAAAATGTAGCGCCAGGGAGCGACGATGAGAATCAGCTGGCCCAGGCTCGGCGCGAGAATCGGCACGGTCAGGAACACCACGAAGGTCAGGGACATGACACGGGCCATTTGCCGCCCCGAATACAAGTCGCGCACCACCGAGCGGGTCACGGTAACGCAGGCGGCGGCGAGCCCATGTACGAAGCGCCATGCCAGCAGGGCCTGAAAGCTGCCGCTCGAGCTGCAAAGCAGCGCGGCCGCGACGTACAGCGTCAGGCCCCCGAGCAAGATCGGCCGCCGACCGAAACGATCGGACAGCATGCCCCAGAACAGCTGTCCCACCCCCAAGCCCGTCATATAAGCGGTGACGATCCATTGGCCGTGGTTCGGATCGGCGACGTTCAGCACCCGAACGATGGTGGGAAACGCCGGCAGCATCGCGTCGATGGCGATCGCCTGCGTCGACATGGTCGCCGCAGCCAATACCACAAACTCCACAAACCCAATCGAATGGGCGGCGCGGGTCTCAGCCATGGGTATTGGTCAGCTCTTCGAAATGACGGGCGGACCGGCGGGGGGCGGCGTGCCGGCGGCAGGCTTGCGCGCGATGCTGGTCGCCATGGTGACCACGGCGGCGAGGTCGGACAGATTCGCCGGCACCACCAGTGTTGTGCCCGCTTGCGCCAGCTTCCCGAATTGCTTCACGTATTCTTCGCCGATGCGCAGCTGCATGGCCTCGATGCCGCCGCGATCCGACAAGGCGATGCCGACCTGGCGCAGACCTTCCGCCGTCGCGGTGGCGACCGCGAGAATCGCCTGAGCCTGCCCCTCGGCCTCGTTGATCTGCTGCTGCTTGTTGGCCTCGGATTGCTTGATCACGCGCTGCTTGTCGCCCTCGGCGGCATTGATCTTGGCGTCCCGCTCGCCTTCCGAGGTCAGCACCACGGCGCGCTTTTCGCGCTCGGCGCGCATCTGCTTCTCCATCGCGGACAACACGTCCTTCGGCGGCGTGATGTTCTTGATCTCGTAGCGCAGCACCTTGACGCCCCAGGGCGCGGAGGCCTTGTCGAGCTCGGCCACCACATTGGCATTGATCGTGCCGCGCGCCTCGAAGGTGCGATCCAGCTCGATCTTGCCGATCTCGCTGCGCAGCGTGGTCTGCGCGAGCTGCGAAATCGCGAAACCGTAATTGGTGATGCCGTAGGAGGCCAGATGCGGATCCATCACCTGCATGTACAACACGCCGTCAACTCCGACCTGCACGTTGTCGCGGGTGATGCAGATCTGCTCGGCGATGTCGATCGCGATTTCCTTGAGGCTGTGCTTGTAGGCAATCCGTTCCATGAAAGGAATCAGGATATGAAATCCGGCCGACAGCGTACGGCTGTATTTGCCCAAATGTTCGACCACGAACGCGCTTTGTTGCGGCACCACGGTCGCGGTCTTGAAGACCAACACCACCGCGAGCAACACGATGAAAATCGCCGCATAGCTCAAGGACATTTGCAAAGCACTCTCCTGAATTACAAGCTCTTGGTTTCGCCGTGCAGCACCAGGGTCAGCCCGTCGACGCGGTCGATGCGCGCGGCCGATCCCGCCTCCATCACCGAATTGCCGCCGTTGACCGCGCTCCACGAGCTGCCGCGATATTCCAAGCGGCAGGTCTCGCCGGGCGACAGGACGGTCGGCAAGGTGACGGTCTCGCCCGCCGGGCCGCTGCGCATCGGCGGCAGCGCGTGACGCATTCGTTCGTAGACCCGCTTGCGGAAGGTGAACATCGACACCACCGCGAGCACGGCGAATATGGTCCATTGCAGCCAATCGGCGCTCACCAAGCCGCCGACCTGCAGAATGCCGACGATAAACGCGCTGATGCCTAGGAACACCAGATAGAACTGCGCGTTGACCAGCGTCAGCTCTGAACCCAAAAGGATGGCGCCGACCGCAATCCACGCCCACCACTGCATGAAAAACTCCTGTTATCGCTTCATCGCATCGAAGAAATCGGTATTGGTCTTGGTGTCCTTCATCTTGTCGAGCAAGAACTCGATGGCGGCGAGTTCGTCCATGGGGTGCAGCAGCTTGCGCAAGATCCACATCTTGGACAGCTCCGAGGGCTCGGTGATGAGCTCTTCCTTGCGGGTGCCGGATCGATTGATGTTGATCGACGGGAACGTGCGCTTTTCCGAAATGCGACGGTCCAAATGGATCTCCGAATTGCCGGTGCCTTTGAACTCCTCGAAAATGACGTCGTCCATCTTCGAACCGGTATCGACCAGCGCGGTCGCAAGAATGGTCAGGCTGCCGCCCTCTTCGATATTTCGCGCCGCACCGAAAAAGCGCTTCGGCCGCTGCAGCGCATTCGCATCGACGCCGCCGGTGAGCACCTTGCCGGAACTCGGCACCACGGTGTTGTAGGCGCGCGCAAGACGCGTGATGGAATCGAGCAGAATGACCACGTCTTTCTTGTGTTCGACCAGGCGCTTGGCTTTTTCGATCACCATTTCGGCCACCTGCACGTGGCGGCTGGCCGGTTCGTCGAAGGTCGACGACACGACCTCGCCCTTCACCGTGCGCGCCATTTCGGTCACTTCCTCGGGCCGCTCGTCGATGAGCAGCACGATGAGGTAGACCTCGGGATGATTTGCCGTGATCGCGGTGGCGATGTTCTGCAGCAGCATGGTCTTGCCGGCCTTCGGCGGCGAGACGATCAGGCCGCGCTGGCCCTTGCCGATGGGCGCGACCAAATCGATCGCACGCGCCGTCAGATCTTCGGTCGAGCCGTTGCCGCGCTCCAGTTTCAGCCGCTCGGTGGGATGCAGCGGCGTCAAGTTTTCGAACAGCACCTTGCCGCGCGAACTCTCCGGAGAATCGTAATTGATTTCGCCTACTTTCAGCAGCGCGAAATAGCGCTCGCCGTCCTTCGGCGGCCGGATCAAGCCGGAGATGGAGTCGCCGGTGCGCAGATTGAAGCGCCGGATCTGGCTCGGGGATACGTAGATGTCATCGGGACCCGCGAGGTAGCTCGAGTCCGAGGAGCGCAGGAACCCGAACCCGTCCTGCAGGATTTCCAGCACGCCGTCGCCGTAAATGTCTTCGCCCTTGCGGGCGTGCGCCTTCAAGACCCCGAAGATGATGTCTTGCTTGCGTGAGCGGCCCATGTTCTCGAGACCCATGGTCTCGGCCAGCTTGACGAGATCGCTGATCGGCCGCTTCTTCAGCTCCGTCAGGTTCATCGAGCTGCGGCTGCGCGCAAGATCGGTGGGCGCAATGATCTCTAGATCATCGCCGCCCTCCGGCAGATCGCCGTAGTCCTCATGCATCGGCCTGCCGCCGTTGCTGTTGCCGTTGCGGTCGTTGCGTGGTCCGCGATTACGATTGGAGCGGCCGCCGCCCCCCTGGCCGCCGCCTTGTTGACCGCCGCCCTGTCCGCCGCCGCGCGACTGATTGCCTAGGTAGCCTCTCACAGGTTGCTGTCCAGAAAAGCCGCGAGCTGAGATTTGGTGACCGCGCCGACCTTTTGGGCCTCGACCGTCCCGTTCTTGAACAAGATCAATGTGGGAATGCCGCGGATGTTGAATTTGGGAGGGGTGTGGGGGTTTTCGTCGATGTTCAGCTTGGCGATGCGAATCTTGTCTTTGTAGGTGTCGGCGAGCTCATCGAGTATTGGTGCGATCATCTTGCAGGGACCGCACCACTCGGCCCAAAAATCCAGGAGCACTGGTTTGTCTGACTTCAGCACGTCCTTGTCGAACGTCGCGTCGCTGGTGTGAACGATACTTGGGTTACTCACTGCGGATACAGCTCCTTTTGGAGATTTACTTGAAGTTGAAACGGATAGTTTTGGGAAGCTAAGAGCCCCAACAGTCACCGCGAAGTGACGATGCGCGGCCATTCGGGCACAATACAGCGGGTTTAGCGGTCTTGATTACCTTAAAAGGGTACCGATGATACGGTTGGGGAGCGGATAGACCGGCTCCTGGTTGGCCATATTGTTATCCGGTCCCCCATCATTTTGCAAGTTTATGCAATTCACAAAGCGAAAATGTCAGACGCCCATCTCAGTCAGCTTACCTTCGATTCTTTAGATATCCCCGAATCCGTGAAGCGCGGTATCGCCGAACTGGGCTTTACCCGCGCTACGCCCATTCAGGCGCAAACGCTGCCGATCGCCCTGGCGGGCCGCGATGTCGCCGGTCAGGCGCAAACCGGCACGGGCAAAACCGCCGCGTTTCTCGTGGCGCTGTTCAACCGCTTGCTGGCCAACCCCCCGGCAGCCAATCGCTTGGGGAACGCACCGCGCGCCATCGTCATTGCGCCGACGCGCGAGCTCGCAGTTCAAATCCACTCCGACGCCTTGAATATAGGCAAGTACACCGGCCTCAAGCTCGCGATCGTATTCGGCGGCGTCGATTACGAAAAGCAGCGGCGCATCCTCGAAGAAGGCGTCGATGTGCTGATCGGCACGCCCGGCCGGATCATCGACTATTTCAAGCAGCATGTGTTCGATCTACGGCATATCCAGGTGGCGGTCTTGGATGAAGCCGACCGGATGTTCGATCTCGGATTCATCAAGGACATCCGCTTCATCCTGCGCCGCATGCCGCATCCGACACTGCGGCTTACCATGATGTTCTCGGCCACCTTGTCGCACCGGGTCATGGAGCTGGCCTACGAGCACATGAACAATCCGGAACTCATTCGTATCGAGCCGGACAAGATGACGGTGGACCGGGTCACCCAGGTGCTCTATTTCCCGTCGACGGATGAAAAAATCCCGCTCCTGATGGGCCTGCTGCGGCGAATCGATGCGCGCCGCACCATGGTGTTCGTGAACACCAAGCGCGTGGCCGAGGTGCTGGAGCGGACGTTGACGGCCAATGGTTTCGTGGCACAGGCCTTGTCCGGCGACGTGCCGCAGAACAAGCGCCTGAAAATGATGCGCGATTTTCACAACGGCGATATCGCCGTCCTGATCGCCACCGATGTTGCCTCGCGCGGTCTGCACATTCCGGACGTCAGCCACGTGTTCAACTTCGATCTGCCGAACGACGCCGAGGATTATGTCCATCGCATCGGGCGAACCGCCCGCGCCGGCGCCGAAGGCGATGCCATCAGCTTCGGCTGCGAGGAATACGCCATCGCGCTGCCCGACATCGAGCGCTATATCGGGCACCAGATTCCGCGCGCCTCCATCGAAGCCGCGGATTTGGCTGTCGTAACCGCACCGCCGCCCGCGGTGTGGCGCGAACGAGCGCCGCGGCAGGGTCAGTCCCGCGGCGGCGGGCGCTCAGGCGGAGGACGCCCCGGTGGCCCGCATCGCCCGGGCGGCCGTTCGGGAGGTGGTCCGCCGCGGCGCGGACCGCCTTCGCACCCGGCGCAGAATTCGAGCAATTCGGCCGGGTCTGGCGATGCGCCCGCAAAGGATCCCAGCCTGCGCAGACGCCGGCGTGGTCGCGGCGGCGGCGGTCCCACCGGCGGCGCGCCGAGCCGCACCTAAAGCAGTTCCGCGACGCCGTCGATCCCCGCGAAGTCTCCCGTCATCTGCGGCGGTGCCCCGCTGTCCGGGCAGCGCACGGCGCGCAAGTGGGCAATGCCATAGTCGCGGGCGCACTGAAGCACCTTCAGGCTGTCGTCGACGAACAGGGTGCGCCGGGGCGAAAATTCCTCGCGCGCCGCGAGGCGCGGCCAGAACGCCGCATCCTCTTTTGGCGCGTCGAACGGCTGCGAGGAGTAGCAGGCATCGAAATATCGCGTCAGCGCCACGCGCTCATCCTTGATGGCCAGTGTCGTGGGATGCGAGTTGGTCACCAACACCACGCGCTTGCCGCGCGAGCGCAGCTTTCGCAGAAACGCCTCCGCCCCCGGCAAGAATCCCACGCGCGGCAGCACCTCGCGCTTCATCGCCGGGATGTCCAATTTGAGTTCGCGGGTCCAGTACTCGATGCAATACCACTGCAAGGTGTGCGCCACGTTCTTGAAGCGCGGCGCAAGCGCCACCTGCGCTTCGGACTCGCTGATGCCGTTGGCGGCCGCATAGCGGCTGGGAACGAAGGTCAGCCAAAACCAATTGTCAAAGCGCAAGTCCAGCAAGGTGCCGTCCATGTCGAGCAACACGGTATCGACACAAGTCCAGTCGACTGCGGAGGAAGCATGCATTGGTAGATCCTACGGCCTCCGCGCCCGATGGGAAGCGGGAACCGCAGGACCCCCTGTCAAACCGTGCGTGCCGATTTCCGGCACACGGCTTGCCGATGGTCTTCGGAGACTGGCTTGCGACGGATAGCGCACAGTACCTTGCAGGCGATAAAGCCCCATAGCGTAGAGCCGTTCGGCAGGCCAACACCGAGGCCGGAACCGCCGACGCTGCCCACCGCGACGCCACAACCAACGCCCCAGGCGCTGGTTCACATAACCGTCGATGTGGTTGAACTTGTCGTCCGCGTTGCCCGTCGCAAAGTAGTTGCCCCAGCCGCGCAGTACCGGATTGAGCGCGGTAATGACTTCCGTCACATCACGCGCCGGATTACCGGGTACCGCCGTCAGCTCGTGGACGCGTTCACGCAGTCGCTTCATCGCACGCGCCGAGGGCCAGCGCTGCATGAAGTGCAAATGTGGGGCCCTTAAGATGCTGCGGCGCTTCCGTACCGTGCAGCCCAGAAAGTCGAAGCCTTCCCGTCCCCTGCGTAACTCGACCGCTCGCGTCTTCTCTGGATGTAGCTCAAGGCCAAGACGGGTCAGGATCGCCTGCACCCGCTTGTGTGCCGCCGTCGCTGCGCTGGCCGTTCGGCATAGCACCACGAAGTCGTCGCAATACCGCACTAAGATGCCGAGGTGTTGCCCCTCGGCATGCCATGCACGGTCCAGGGCGTTTAGATAAATGTTGGCCAGCAGTGGGGAGATCACCCCACCCTGGGGCGTACCCGCGAGAGTCTCGCGGATACTCCCATCCTCCAGCACGCCCGCCTCAAGCCACTGGCGCAGCAGCTTCAACACCCGCCGGTCACAGACCCGCTTCCCCACCAGTTCCATCAGCTTGTTCTGATCGATACTGTCGAAGAAGCGGCGGATGTCCGCATCGATGACAAAGTTTAAGCCCCGGTTGCCACTCTCGCGAATGACCTCCAGTGCCTGCAATGCGCTTCTCTTCGGTCGAAACCCATGGGAACAATCCAGGAAATCCGCCTCGAAGATCGGCTCGATCACCAGCTTCGTCGCCATCTGCACCACCCGATCCCGCACCGTCGGGATGCCGAGTGGGCGCTGCCCACCATCGCTCTTCGGGATGTATCGCCGCCGCACCGGGCTCGGTCGATACTCACCTGCCCGCAGTTCGGCTTCGATCTCGGCGAGCCATGCCTCGACGCCGCTCTCGGCAATCGCTGCAATACTCTGCCCATCGATCCCCGCCGCTCCGCGGTTCGCTTGTACCCGTCTCCACGCTTCCCGCAGGACGTCATCCCTGCAGATCCGGTCATATAACGCGTGAAAACGTCGGCTCTGACTCCGCTTGGCACATCTCCACAGCGTGCGCTGCAGTTCTCGTACTTTCTCTTCGGGGTTGTTGGGCCTTGCGGCCATGCCCTCGCACTTACCCGCATCCACACGCTCGACCAAAGCAGGGGCCCTTCCCTCCGGCGTGTTCTCCACGCCCTCAGCGGTACTATGACCCCCTCGGACCGCCGCCCGGCACGACTCGCTTTCGCGCTCTGCGCTTATACCAGTCGCTGCATCCGACTCAGATCGCCGGGACGGCTCTCTCCTGTTCCGCATCGCTCCTTCGCGACGTGCCGCCGCCACTACCCCGGGGAGCCCCAGTGCATGCTCCGACTCTCGCGCACTGTGTATTGCCTTCGCTGTGACATGACCAGCTCGGCGCTCCCAATCACCTTTCGGTTGATAATGTGACGAGGCTTGCTCGACGTTCACTACTCGTTGCGGCCCGCCGCTTCGCTCCCTGTCCACCTGCACAGGCTTCCGACACCCCGCTCGCGATCGGGCGCTCTCGCGCCCCTCGTGGGGTCTGCTTCCCGGTGCTTCGGCGCTTGCCGGGGCGGGACTCTCACCCGCTGAAACGATGCAGCCTGAACTCACACGCTCTCTAGAGTCCTCTATCCTTCGTGTATGTTCGTCAGGACGCACCATGTGCGTATGATACCTGGATGCGCGATCTGCCTAAGCTGGCCGAGTCCTTGATGCCCGTCACCGAGCGCGCGGGCGCCGCCATCATGCAGGTTTATAACGGTGCATTCGACGTGCAGCGCAAGGATGACAACTCGCCCCTGACGCTCGCCGATTTGGAATCCCAGCGGGTGATCATCGCCGGACTCAAAGAGCTCACGCCGGAAATCCCGATTTTATCCGAGGAATCGGCGGCGGCGCCTTGGGCCGAGCGCCGCACCTGGCGCGAATTATGGATCGTCGATCCGCTCGACGGCACGCGCGAGTTCGTCAAGCGCAACGGCGAATTCACCGTCAACATCGCACTCATCGTGGAGCACGAGCCGGTGCTGGGGATGGTATCCGCGCCGGCGCAAGGCACGGTCTTTTGGGGCATCGCCGGCCTCGGCGCATTCACGCGCGGCGACAACGGCGCGCCGCGCCGCATTCACACGGTTCCGCCGCAGCGGCCGCTGCGCGTGGTCGGCAGCCGCTCGCACGCGAGTCCTCGGACGGCGGACTATTTGACGCGTGTCGGCCCTCACGTCGTTGCCGGGATCGGCAGCTCGCTGAAATTCTGCCTGCTCGCCGACGGGCAAGCGGAACTCTATCCACGTTTCGGACCGACTTCGGAGTGGGATACGGCGGCCGGACAAGCTGTGCTGGAGGCGGCGGGCGGTCACGTCACCCGCATGGATGGACACCGGCTGCGCTACAACTGCCGCGAGAGCGTGATCAACGGCGATTTCGTCGCCTTCAGCGACGCCGGCGTGCTGCCGCGTTAGCGAGCAGCGCTCTACTCAACCGTGACCGACGGCCTCGCACAATTGCAGCGTGGCGTCCAACAGAGTGGGGATGTCGAATACCACCTCGTCCTCGGCCATGGTCAACTTGGCCACGCCGGCCGCGGCGATCAGCGCCGCGGGCACGTGAATCTGATCTCGTCGCTGCGGCATCGTCCAAGTGCTGACCCGTGCATCGGTGAAGGCTCGATTCAGCGCGCTCCACCGCAGATGTGCGGCGCGCGCCTGCGGCGTGTCGCCGCCCCATTGACGCTGGGCGATGGCAATTGACGCATCACCGGATGCCGACGGCGCGGTCGTCATCAGATCGTGCACGTAGCGCACCATCTCATTCGGATCCACCCGCACTGCCAGCGAGGTTTGGTGATCATGGGTCATATGCTTTAGAGCCTCCTCGATCACTGTTTTGGGGCTTAAGGCGCAAAAACCAAGGGGCGGCACCCGCACCCTCGAAAGGTTAAGATCCAAGCATGGATGATAGCCTAATTATGCCCGTAGCCATTGCAGGCGTCCTGGCGGGTATTTACAAGGTCTGGCAGGTGTCCCTGGATGCCCGCGAGGCCGCGAATCGCATCGCCAAGGACACCTGCTCCCGGGCCGTGGTGCAGTTCCTGGACGGGACCGTGGCTTTTGCCGGTTTTCGCTTGAGCCGCGATTCGAAGGGAAAACGATGCCTGCTGCGCACCTATACCTTTGACTACACCAACGACGGCTTCGAACGCGCCCAGGGGTTCATCGTGCTCGCCGGCAATCGGCTCGAAGCGGTGGGTCTTGCGGGCAATCCGTCGTGAACGGCCTGCCGAACATCGACCTGCACACCCACTCGAATTGCTCAGACGGCGCCTTGAGTCCGGCGGCCCTCGTTGAGCGCGCCGCGCATGCCGGCGTCGAAGTGCTGGCGCTCACCGATCACGACACGGTGGCGGGTCTCGACGAAGCGCGGCGCAGCGCCGTGCAGCACGGACTTCGCTTGGTGCCCGGGGTGGAGATCTCCGCGTCCTGGCGCTGCCAAACAATTCACGTGCTCGGACTCATGATCGATCCGGATTCGACCGAGCTGCGCGCCATGCTGCACGCACAGGGGGACTTGCGCCGAGTCCGCATGCGCGATATTTGCGCACGCCTGGAAAAGCTGCGCCTGCCCGGCGGTGAATTGCTGACTGCCGTGCAAGCCCAACCCGGCCTGCCCACCCGAGCGCATCTGGCGGCGGCGATGGTGGCCGCCGGCCACGTCGAGACCGCGGAGGCGGCATTCCGCAAATACCTGAGCAAGGGCAAGGCGGCGCACATAGCTGCGTGCTGGCCGCCCCTCGAGTCTGTAGTGCGCTGGATTTGCGGTGCGGGCGGTGTCGCCTCCCTCGCCCACCCCGCACGCTACTCGCTCTCAGCCGGCGCGCGCCGGCGGCTGCTCGCCGATTTCGCGGCGGCGGGCGGCAGGTCGCTCGAAGTCGTGAGCGGCGCCAACGGCGCCCAGGATGTCGATGCCTGTGCCGCGCTCGCCGTGAACCACGGTTTGCTTGGATCCGTCGGTTCCGACTTTCACAGCCCGCAGGCTGCCTGGAATCCGCTGGGCCGCTCCCTTAAGCTACCTGATTGCGTCACCCCGGTGTGGCACAGCTTCGGTCTATAAACGTGAGTGACGAAAAGAACAACGTCAATACCGATTTGTTCAAAAATATCGAGCGCCTGCGCCAGCTGCGCATCGAGCATCGCGATCTCGACGACGTCATTTCCCGTCTCAGCATGGATTTCAAGGTGGACGAGCTGCAAATGAAACGACTCAAGCGCCGCAAGCTGATGCTCAAGGATCAAATCGCGAGACTCGAAAGTCAGTTGATACCGGATCTCAACGCATGAGCGAGATCTGGCTGCGCATCCAAGCATTCGTCGACATTTTATCGACCCGCAATGTCCTGATCGAAGTCGGCGTGCTCGGCGTATGTCTGCTGATCGGCGGCCTGGCGGGCCTGGAACTGAACCGCCGCAATCAGCGTCGGCCGAACAAGCCGCCCATGGCGCTGTCGTGGCGTTACTTCGGCATCCAAGGCAACGTGGTGGTGACGCCCATCATCGTGGTGCTGGTTCTGGTCCTGATCGCGAACAGCTCGCTGCAGGCGGCGCATATCGACGTCACGCTGCTCGGCGCGGCCTCGCGTTTGATCCTGGCGTACATCGTGGTGCGCAGCGCCGTTCTGGTATTTGCCGCCAGCCTCGGCAACAAATCGTGGATTCAAAATTGGGAAACGCGCGTCGCACTGCTCATCTGGCTGGCCATCGCCGCGGAGTACTTGGGCTGGCTCGACCCGATCATCGCCACCTTGGACAGCCTGGGGGTCGCCGCCGGCAAGTCGCGCATCACGGTCTGGTCGGTGCTCAAGCTGCTGTTCACGCTGACGCTATTCGTGCTGGTCGCGGCCTGGATCAGCCGCTGGGTCGAACGCCGCGTCAAGCGCCTCACCAGTGTCGCCATGTCGACGCGCATCGGCATAGCGAAATTCGCCAATGCTTTCCTGATCGGCTTGAGCGTCCTCATCGGCTTGAACGCCGCCGGCGTCGATCTCACGGCACTCACGGTGCTGACCGGCGCGGTGGGCTTGGGTTTGGGCTTCGGCTTGCAGTCCATCGCGGCCAACTTCGTCAGCGGCTTCGTGCTGCTCATGGACCGCTCCATCAAGCCCGGCGATGTCATCAGCCTGTCGGGCCAGTCCGGCACCAGCACTGAGAATTTCGGCTGGGTTCAGGAGCTGCGCGGACGCTACGTGGTGGTGCGCGACCGCGACGGCGTGGAAATGCTGGTGCCCAATCAACAGCTCATTTCCAATGCCGTGATCAACTGGAGCTACACCGATCCGCGCATCCGCTTGAAGCTGCCGATTCGCATCAGCTATCGCGACGATCCCGAGCTGGCATTGAAGATCTTGATGGACGCCTGCGAAGGCCAGGCACGCGTGCTGCGCGACCCGGCGCCGGTGTCCCGCTTGATGCACTTCAGCGACAGCGGCATCGAACTGGAACTGCGCTTCTGGATTTCCGATCCGCAGGAAGGCGTCAACAACGTGCGCTCGGAGGTCAATCGCGCAATATGGCGGCTGTTCAAGGAACATCAGATCACCATTCCGACCGCGCAGCGTGAAATCATCGTGCGCAACGCCGCCTCGGAACTCGACTGACGACTGCCTCCCCGTGCCGATAGAGATCAACCAGCACATTTCCATCCCCGATGAGGAACTCGAATGGAAATTCATTCGCGCTTCGGGTCCCGGAGGCCAAAACGTCAACAAGGTGTCGAGCGCCGTGCAGCTGCGGTTTCTCCTGCCTTTGAATGCCAGCTTGCCGGTTTCGGCGCGCAATCGCCTGCGCACCCTCGCCGGGCAGAAAATGGTCGATGACGGCAGCATCCTGTTCACCGCGCGCAGCGAACGCAGCCAGGAACAAAATCGGCGCGCGGCGGCCGAGCGCCTGGCAGCGTTGATCCGCACCGCGTTGATCGAGCCCAAGGTTCGCAAGAAGACGCGGCCCACCAAAGGATCGCAGGAACGGCGCATCGAATCGAAGAAACGGCGCGGTGCGACCAAGTCGCAGCGCGGCCGGCAAGCGTGGGACTGACGCTCCGGCCGTGCCCCTACTGACCCAAGGTCACCTGCAGGATGCTGTGCCTGATCTGCTCCGAAAGCACCAGCTGCGCGTCGCTCGCGACCCCAAGCAAAGGTTCGCCGAACATCAATTTCTTGTCTTCGGACAGCTGAACGACGTTGCGCCGGCGCAATAATTCGATGAAGTTGCGGAACAGGCTCTTGTCGACGAATTCGGGCGAATTCAAGCCGTAGAGCAGCGTCATTCTTTGCGCCATCAGGTGGCAGCGCTCTTCCAGCGCTTGCGGCGTAATGGCCGCGCTGCCCGCCTGCAGCAGCAGCGCGATCGCCAGATAGTAGCGCTCGAGCGTTTGAATCGTAGCCTGAGCCAGAACCGACAAGCGTATCGCCTCGAGCGAGGTCGGCGGCGGGCGCTGCCACTCGCTGCGATCGGTATTGCCCTGCAATAGGTTCAGCTGCACGAAAGTGTCGAGCAGCGAGTCGGCCACCGCGCTCACCTGGTCTTCATCCCAGCGCAGGAACAGTTCCGCCGAAATGTACGGATACACCCGCCACACCAGCCGTTGTAGATCCACGGTGCGCATGCGCGCATTGCTCACGAAGGCACAGGCCAGGAGCGAGGGCATCGCAAAGAGATGCAAAATATTGTTGCGATAGTACGTCGCCAGCACCGCGTTCTCCGCGCTCATCCGCATGACGTCTCCCAAGGGATGCTTCTGGCGCTCCAGCATTCCGAACGCTTCGGCGTACGCGACGATCTGTCGACCGCTATCGGCCGTCACCGTCACCAGCGGCGAATACGGTGCATCGCGCAGCAAGCGCTGATACAGCTCGACTTGGCGGATCAGATCCGCCTCGGGGAGCGCTTGGCGCGGAGTCGCCAGCATCGCCATCGCCACCAGATTGATCGGCGTGACCGCGGCGGCGGCGTTGATTTCCGTGTTGATGCGCACCGCCAGATCGGCAATTGCATCGCCGATCCACCCGGAACGCGGGTCACCCTCTTCGGACAGCTGGGCGCGCCAGCGCGGATTGTGCCTTTGCAGCAGCGCATCGAGGGCAATCGGCGCGCCGAGATTCACGTGTACCTTGCCGAATTTGCTGCGCAGGACCGAAACGACCGACCTGAGCAAACCCAAGACGCTTTCCTTTTGCTTGGGCTGTCCCGACAACTCGCCGATATAGGTTCGCCCCTCCACGATGCGCTCATATCCGAAGTACACCGGCATGAACACCACCGGGCGCTTCGGATCGCGCAAGTAGCTCCGCAGCGTCATCGACAGCATGCCGGTACGCGGCGAGAGCAGTCTTCCGGTGCGGCTGCGGCCGCCCTCGATGAAATATTCGAGCGGATGGCCGCGCGCCATCATGAACCCCAGGTACTTGGCGAACACCACCGGATACAGTTCATCGCCCTTGAAGCTGCGGCGCAAAAAGAAGGCGCCGCCCTTGCGCAGAAAACGCCCGATCAGCGGCATGTTGAGGTTTGCGCCGGCGGCGACATGCGGGACGGCGAATCCCTTGCGGTAAATGATGTACGACAACAGCAGGTAATCCATATGGCTGCGGTGGCAAGGAACATAGATGATTTCAACCCCGTCGCCGACGGCGCTCAAATTCTCGAGGTGTTCGAGCTCCACGCCGTCATACAGCGAATTCCACAGGCGCGCCAACGCCATGGCCATGAAAGTGACGAAGGCCTGCGAATAGTTCGCCGCAATCTCGATGGCATACTTGCGCGCCAGCAGCAGCGCCGGGCGCCGCAGCAGTTGGCGCACCTGCATTTCGTTGCGCACCGCTTGGCGCACCGCTTGAGTCTTCAAGATTTGCAGCACCATGGTGCGCCGATGCGACAGATCCGGACCGATGCTCGACGCACGTTGCGCGCGCATCACGGTGCGCAGCGAGCGCAGCACCCGCCGCACGCTGCGCGGCTCGCTCATGCCTCCATCGATGAGCTCGCGCAACCGCATCGGCTCGCCGAAGTAAACCAAGGTGTTGCGGCCGTTGAATAGAACGCTCAAGAACTTGCGAAAACGGCCCACCAAGATCCAGTCTTCGGTGAACGGCAGGCGCCACCAGCTCATTTCCTTGTTCGGCGCCCTCCCCCAAAATATCGCCACCGGCACCAGGTCCACGTCGAATTGCGGATGCGCGGCCGCCGCATCGATCAAGCGCACCAGATAGCGCGGTGCGCGCGCCGCTGTGCGGCCGCCGAAGAGGCGCGGATGGCGCATCAGTTCGAAGTAGGCGCGATCCGCGCGCTTCTCGCCCATCATCAACCGCCGCGCGGGCCGCGGCAGATTGTGCGCCGCGCAGACGCTGTTCAGCACGGCGAAATCAGTGTGACTCTCGCGCTCGAGCACATAGCACACCGGACGCGGGGTTGCCGCGATGGCGGCGACGGCATCATCGGGCTTGATGGTGACGCGCACCCACAAGCCCAATATCTTGCGGACGCTCCAGCGCCACGCCTGGCCCAACCCGACAAGTGGGTTCATGATCGCTTAAACGCTAGGGAGCCGGGTCGCCACGTTCTTGATTGTCGATCGCCTTGCGGGCTCTTTCCGCGTTTTCATCAACTGTCTTTTTGCACGTCGCGTGCCTTGTCGATTTGTTGAGTCAACGGATCGAAGACATTCTTCTTCGGCGGGGGTGGTTCCGGCGCCGAGCAGCCCGCGACGAACAAAACCGCCAGCGCCGTTGTCCAACACTTAACGTAACCCATACTGCACCCTTAAATGCCGGTCTCCAGGAGCTTGAGTGTACAATACACGCATGTTGCGCCTTGCATTGCTCATAGGATTGGCCGGTGTCGCGCAAGCCGGTGTAGCTCCGGTCGACATCGAGACCGCGGCGCAGCTCTATCAGGAAGCCGCGATCCGTGAACAGGTGCGCGCCTCCTTGGGTTCGATGCCGGCGCACATACGCAAGCTATTCCAAGGCAACACCTCCACGCCGCTGACCGAGACACAGCTCAAAGCCGTGGACGCCGCCGCGGTGCGCGCATTTCGCCTCGATGTGTTCGAAGCCCCCGCGTTGAGCGCATTTGCCGCCAACCTCGATGCCGACACAGTAAAAAAGGCCGAGGCCTTTCTGGTGACCGATGCCGGCAAACGGATGGTGGCTGCGGATCTCGGACTGGCATCGCTCAGCGATGCGGACGCGGACAAAGTCATGAGCGGCGACATCGCCGCGCCCACCACGCCGCAACGCAGTGCGTTGTTCGAGAAGCTGGAACGCGCCGAGCGATCTTCGGAGTCCACCGTGCTGATTCTTTTGAGCATGGGCACCGCCGTGGCGACCGGAACCGCGGTCGGTTCCGGCATGGATCCCGGGCCGGTCGAGCAGCGCGCGCGCAAGTCCGGCGAAGCCGGGCGACAATCCATGGAGGACAACTTGCGCGAGTCCATGCGGCGCTACATGGCGTACGGCTATCGGGACTTGAGCGACGCCGACTTGAAGCGCGTGTTGGCGTTTCTGCAATCTCCGCCCGGCAAGCAATACATTTCGGCGTATCTCGCATCGTTGGGCGCCGGTTTCTCCGCCATGGGACGCCGATGCGGCGAGCAGTTGGGAGAGAGCCTGCGCGAATTGGCGATGGCGCAGCTTGCGACCCCGGCGCCCAAATCGCATCCTTGAATCGGCCCTACAGCTTGGCCAAAAAATCGCCCAGCAGCGCGCAGATCGCATCGATCTGATCTTCCAATCGGTGATCGGAGTCGAGCACATGCAGTGTCGCCCCATGCTCGCGCGCCCAGCGGATGCTGTTTTCAACCGGAACCACCGCATCGTGCCAGCCATGCACGATGGCGGTCGGCACCGTAACATCTTGCGGCGTGTATTGCTCCAGGCCGCGCATGTAGAAGGCCGGCGCCAGCAGAAATAGCGCCGCGGCTTTGCTTCGAGCCGCCGCCGCCGCGGAGACATGGGCGCCCATGCTGGAGCCAACCATTACCAGCGGACCCTGAAATTCGCGGGCTACGCCGAGCAGCTTGTCAACCCGCTGCATAGGATCATCGAGATCCCGATAATCCACCGATTCCACCGCGAGATCGAGGCTACGGACCACTGCGGCCATGGCAGTGATTTTGGTGCCCCAGGGGCCGCTTTCCTTGCCGTGCGAGAACACCACAGTATTGACAGCTCGACTCAAGAATCTCACCTGCTCAGCCGCTACAGACGCATGGGATTGGAAGAAGAACCGGCGAGCGCCACGCAGGAGATGCAACGCGCAATCGACTGGTTGCGCGATTGCGCCGACCTGACCGGCGTCGACCCCATAAGCCTCGAGTCTTTGGCGTCCGGGGCGGTGCACTTCTCGCTCCCGGCCGGCCACCTGCTATTCGAGGCCGGCTCCAATCCGGACGGAGTATATCTGCTCACCAGCGGCCGCTTGGGCGTGAAAACCCACTTAAAAGCGGGACTGACCGCAGAGATCGAGCGCGGCGAGCTGGTCGGAGAGGCCGGATGGTTGTTGGGCGCCCAGCGCAGCGCTACCGTTGTTGCATTGCGGGACAGCGAGCTGCTGCTCATACCCAATGCGGAACTCGATCGCATCGCGCGGCAATCCACTCATTTTTCACTGGCGCTGGCGCGGCTGTGCGCGCGGCGCCTGAGGCATAGCAATCGCCAGGAATATCGGCCGAAGCGCGCGCATATTTTTGCCCTGGTCCCCAACAGCATCGAAGTCGACATCGCCGACTTGGCCACGCGCCTGGTCGATGAACTGAGCAAGAGCGGTCGGACCGAACTGGTCTGGGACGCGCGGGCCACGACGCACACGGCAATTTGGTTCAATGGCATCGAAGAGGCCAATGACTACGTCGTGTACGTCGCAAATTGGACGGCCTCGGGCTGGACTCGGCAATGCTGCCGCCAAGCGGACGTCATTCTCATGGCAGCGCCGGCGTCGGGCGGCGTCAGTCCCTGGCCCGCGGGCGTCGCGGAAGCCGCGCGAGCGCGCGGCGCGCGGGTCGAATTGGCGCTGCTGCATCAGGGGAATATTGCACCCGGCTGCGCCGGCGCGTGGCTCAAGACCCTGCCCGCCACGCTGCATCACCACCTGCTCGAGTCGAGCGACTACAGCAGACTCGCGCGGCTGCTCATGCGCCGCGGCGTGGGACTGGTGCTGTCGGGCGGCGGCGCGCGCGGATTCGCGCACTTAGGCATCATCCGCGCCTTGCGCGAAGCGCGCGTGCCCATCGACTTTCTGGGCGGCGCGAGCATCGGCGCCATCATCGCCGCAGGCGTCGCCATGGGCTGGAGCGATGAGGAAATGCAGCTGCGCTATCGCAGGAGCTTCGTCGACACCAATCCGGTGAACGACTACACCTTTCCGCTCCTGGCACTGACGCGGGGCAAGAAGGTGTCGCGCCTGCTGGAGCGGGAATACGGCAACGTGCAGATCGAGGATTTGCGGCACCCCTACTTCTGCGTGAGCGCCAACCTCACCACCGGCCGCTTGTTGGAGCATCGTGCCGGCCGCCTCTCCCATGCCTTGCGCGCATCGGTCGCGATTCCCGGCGTGATGCCGCCCGTGTTTCACGACGACGGGGTGTTGGTCGATGGCGCCGCGATCAACAATTTGCCGGTCGATGTCATGCAGAGCCATGCGCCGGGTTTCGTGATCGGCAGCGATGTGGGCGCGGATCGCAACTTCGGCGAACGCCGCGTCAACATCATTCAGGTTCTGATGCATGCCGGCATGATCAACAGCACCGCGGCGGAGCGGACGCAGCGTGAATTGGCCGATGTGCTGTTGAAGCCGCCGCTCGTCAATATCGACCTCCTCGACTGGCAGGCATTCGACGGCGCAATTCGGGCCGGCTACGACTATGCGCGCGGCGTCCTCGATGAACTGCCGGCGCTGCCGCGAGTGCTCGCGCCGCCCGCCGCAGCGGCGAGGCCCAACTCGGCGGCGGCTGAATTGGAGCGGCGTATTGCGGCAACGATTGCCGGCGGCTGACCTCAGGGCTGAAGTTGATTGGCGATGCTGTCGACCCATTCCAATTCCGCAGGGCTGTACTGCGAAAAATTGAGTCGATTGAGGCTCACGGGCTGAACCCTGCTGCCCGCCGCCGAATGCGAAATGCGGAAGCAATGAAACTCATGCTCCCGGCTCGCGGCAAAGCCGATGACGAAATGAATTTCGCCCAAGGTTGCGGCGGCCGGATTGTTGACGCGCCCGTCGCAAATCACAAAAAAGGCATCCTCCATGCGCCGTGCACCGAAGGTGCCGGCCGCATGCAGCCCTTCGAAAAAAACGCGTATTTGCGTGATCAGGGTTTCACAGGTCTGCGAAGACGTCCCAGCCGCAGCAGCCCAGCGTGTGCCATGCAGAATGCTGCCCAAAATGAACAGAGCCAGCCGGCGTGCACTCAGATAGCGCCAATCGGCATTGGCGGTGTTGCACGCGGCCAGCGTGCGCGGCCGCACACTCAAGCGGGCGGTCGAGCGAACCGCCTGCATGGTGTTGACGCCGAGGGCCGCAAACCTTATGCGCCGGTCCTCGCTGACCAGGCACGCAGGCCGAAACCCCGGCCGCAAGATGGGCTCTTCGCGATCCGCGCAAAACCAAACGGGCGAGACCTCGTCGGAGCGCGCCAGCATGCCGGCGACCGCACCGCAAGGCGCGAACGATTCGAAATGTCCGCGCAGCTTGTCGTGCGCCAGAACGCGCGGAAAGTACATCAGCGCGTTTTCGTCGGAGAAATTCCAATCACGCAATCCAGCCAGGGCATCATCGGCCGTTTGCCAGGCGCACGGCGGATCGACGATCAGCAGGGCGCGGCGCTCCTTGCAGTAGCGCGCGGCGATCAGTAAGACGCTTGGTCCTACATCTTGCTCGCGCGACAAGGGCGGAATACACAGAAAATTAAAGTGCTCCGCGTAATGCAAGGCGAAAACGCCGGTGTGATCCAGGCTGGAGCCGATCAAGTCGTAATCGGTAAGCGGTGCGCCATCGTCGCCATCGGAATTCGAGTTCACATACGCGGTGGCAAGGCAGCTCGCCGGGTCCAGGGTACGATCGGGCCGCTGCGCCGGCACTTCGCCGATGAGAGAAATCAGCGCGGACGGCGCGATGGCGAGCGGCAGGTAGCGTTCATCCGTGGGCGACACGGAGAGCCGGTGAAATATCTCCTGGTCCTCGACCTGCCCGGTGCCCTGAGCGCGCACCCGCTGCACGGTCAGATTGAAAACCGCCGGCTCATCGCCTGCAATATTGTCGAAGTCGACGCTGGCTCGCAAAAATTCGCGTGTGCCCGGCCGCAGGGCTTGCAGCCGCAGAGCTTGCCCGCCCGCCTTCAAACTCAAGGTAGCGGAACGTGCGCCGTTGACCACCCGCACGATGAGCGCTTCGCGGCCGCCGTTGTCGAAGAATTGTTCGATGGCGTAGCCCAAGAGACTGGGCTGCCACAGGCCGCCGAACACGTGTTGAAATTCCGCGAAACTTTTGATCAATACCGGACGGTTGACCGGACCGCGCAATGTGCGGCCGACGAAGGCAGTGCGCGCCGTAGGCAGACGCGAGATTGATTGATCGGGGCCGCGTTCTTCGGCGACCTGTAGCCCTAGCTTGCTTGCCGTCACCAAATTCTATTCGTCAGTGGACTGGCGCGAACTGTAACACAATCGCCTTCAGATCGAGCGAGCGTTCGACTCTTCGCGACGGCGCTGTTCCTCGGCGCGCATCTCTTCTTGCTCCGACCGCTTGCGCGCGATTTCCTCGAGCATGACTCTCATCCACTCGCTCACCGTGCTCTCAGCGGTCATTCGCTCGCCGCTTCTTTGGGTTCGACGATGGCTTCGATCGCCTTGACGGTTTCCGGATGGTAGCCGGAACGAGCCTTGGAAAAGACGCGCTTGGCGACTTCCGTCCCCGCGGACGTCTTCATCAACCCCTCGTACAAGGGTTCGATGAGCTTGCGGCGGCCGATGGTCGTCATGTATTCCTCGAGGCGCGGGAAACTTAGGCGGTAGTCGTCGTCGATGACCAACTTGAACCAGCTGCACGCGATTTCGGCGTTCGCAGTCCTGCTGAACCCGAAGGCCTTATCCAGCTCCGTCAGTTGCGCCGCCGACAGCGCCGGCATGCCGTCGAGAAAGTGCAGCCATTGCTGCGTGACCCAATCCGCGCCGATCTTTTTCGCCGCCAGTTTGCCGCCGAGCCACGCGCCCCTCGCCTCATCCACGGGTTGAAACATCGTCGTTACGGGCAATACCGCATCCGCCGGCAGGCCGGGACTCAGGACCCATGCGGTGACCTGCGCGCGCGTGACGATGCCGGGGAAGCGATCCAGCAGATTTTCCTGCAGGTAGGTCAGGAACTGCTCGCTATTGACGCTCTTGAACGCAAAGTGTTCGAAGTAGCCTCGCAGGAAGCCATCGAATCGCTCTCTGCCGAATTTCGAGTCCAGGTAGTTCAGGAACAGCCGGCCCTTCTCATAGGGGACATAGGTGAATCCGTCGCCCGGGTCGCGATCGCGCAGGTCGATGGCCAGTATTTGATCGGCGGGATTGAGCCTCGCCAGGTCGGCCCGCAAGTCCTCGAGGCCCAACACCGCTTCCATGCCGGAACGCTGCTCACCGTACACCGCGGTCATGATGCGGCTTTCCATGTAGTCGGTGAATCCCTCGTTGAGCCAAAAATCGCGCCAGGTGGCATTGCCCACCAGATTCCCCGCCCAGGAGTGCGCCAATTCGTGCGCAATCACCGATACCAAACTCTTGTCTCCCGCGACCACGGTAGGCGTGATGAAGGTCAGCCGCGGATTTTCCATGCCGCCTTCCGGATAACTCGGCGGCATCACAAGAATGTCGAAGCGCGCCCACCGATACGGCCCGAACATCTTCTCGTTGGCCTGAATCATCGATTCCGTATCGGCAAATTCCCTGGCCGCTGCCTTGATGATGGATTTTTCCGCGTACACGCCGGTTCGCGGCCCCGTTTCCCGAAACTCGATCTCGCCCACGGCGAGAGCAATCAGGTAGGAGGGCACGGCTTGCGGCATGACGAAGCTGTAGTCGCCGTTGCGCTTCGCTTTCGGGTCATTTTCGGCGCTCATGACTGCACGCAGGCCATAATCGGTGTGAATTTTAGCGTTGTAGGGCGCCCGTACCTGCGGCGTATCCTGCAGGGGTATCCAGGCGCGCGCGGAAATGGGTTCCGCTTCGGTATAGAGAAACGGCTTGTGCCGCCCGGTCTCCTTGCCGCTCAGCCATTGCAGTGCCGGGGAGGCTTCAAGCGTTTCGTAGTCGATCTTGATCGATTCGACGCTTTTCTTGGACGGCGGCAGATCGATCACCAGCGCACTGCCGAGAATCGGATCCGGCTTCTCCAGGTGAAACGGCCGGCTGACACTGATGGTTTGATTCTTGGCCGTGGCGCCCAGGACATCAGTGGACTTTTGGGTCACCTCCAGGATCATGAGATCTCTGGTGTCGAGCACCAGTTGCGTGGCACGTGGATCCAGGCGCTTCAGGTCCAGCGTCACCGACCCGGCAATGGTCCTGAGTTTGAAATCGACCCGGAGGTCCAAGTCCAAGTGCGTGGTGCGAAACTGGTCCACATTGGCGTAGGAGTGATAGTCAAACCCCGGATCGATGGGACCGGAATCCGCGGGTGCCGCGCTGCATTGCAGGCCGGTGGACATGGCGAGCAGCCCCGCCAGGATCCCACGCGTCATGGAATGCCTACCGGCGCCTTGTCACGTCCGTTGAGCAGATCATTGAAAGTTTTCTCATCGACCAAGAGGCCCGTCTGGCCGTCCCAGTTGGAGCCTTCCGGCAGCGTGTCCTCCACCAGCACGCTTTGCGCGACCACCGCGTCGACGCCGTCCTGACCGCCGGTGACCGGCACCGGAACGGCGCGCGGCGAATGCGCCAGATCGCCAACGCGCTGCCAGTCGATTTCCTCATCGTGTTGCGCGATCTTGCCGCGTTCCTTGGGGTGCACCAATTTGGCGAGCAAGCGCTTGCGGTCTTTGCTCCAATTGCGCGAATCATCTTCCATGACCGCGTAGGCCTGTAGATAAAGCGTGCCGCCGCGCCAGCCGAACAGATACGGCTGATTGACCACGGTCACCTTCGTGCCGATCGGAATGAGGTCGAAGAACACCGCGATGTCTTCCGGATACAAGCGAATGCAGCCGTGACTCGAGCGCATACCGACGCCGTAAGGCTTGTTGGTCCCGTGGATCAGGTAGCTCGGCCAGCCCAGGCGGAACTCGTATTGGCCCAGCGGATTGTCCGGTCCCGCGGGTACTTGCGCCGGCAGCTGCTCGCCGTTCTCTTGATGTTCGTCGCGCACCGACTTCGGCACCACCCAAATCGGATCCTTCTGCCGACTGACGATCTTGGTGCTGCCCTCGGGCGTCTTCCAACCCACCTTGCCGATTCCGATCGGATGCGTGTAAACGGTCTCGGGTTCGCCCTTCTTGTGCTTCGGATAATAAAAGATACGCATTGCCGCAACATTCACCACCACGCCTTCATGCGGTGCCGCGGGCAACACGAATTGCGTCGGCACGACGACCTCGCGCCCAACCCCCGGCAGCCACGGATCGACGCCGGGATTGGCGGTCAAGATTTCCTCGTAGCCCACATCGAAGCGGCGTGCGATGTCAGGCAGGGTGTCGTCCTTGCCGATCACGGTCTTTTGCACATAGCCGACGATGTCGCTGCCCGGATCCACGTTGAAGTAATGCGTGGCCTTCGGTTTGGGCAGCACAGGTTTCGGTGGCGGCAATACCTTGGCCACGGGCGGAGGTTGTTTCGGGACAGGATGGAACAAGGAGCATCCGGCGAGGCCGAGCGCGCCGGCGGCAAGCGCGGCACCCAGGGCCACGCCCAAGGATCTACGAAACGCAGTGAGCAATGGTTGAGGCATGGTTCTATCTACAACAAAGTCGGGCGGTCAGGCAATTGATTAGAATGCGCGGACGCCCTAAGCCCTTGGGGAAAGTGGCGCGCCAGCAGGGTGCCGATCGCCTCAACGCCGGCAATTGAGCCCACTTGAAAGCGGCCCGCACGGAAATGCTCCTCCATGAGCCGGCACACGGCTTCCCATTCGGACGGGCTGACGCGCCCCTGAAAGCCGCGATCCGCGATGATTTCGACGTTGCGGTCCGCCAGTTGAACGTAGATCAGTACCCCGTTATTGGCTTCGGTGTCCCAGACGCGCAGGTGCGAAAAGACTTCCAAGGCGTGAGCCCGCGGCGTGACCTCGTTCAAGACATGCCGCGGCGTCAGCGCCGTCTCGATGGCGAAGCGGATTTCTCCGGCGTGCCACTGCTCCGCACGCTTGACGGCCTGTTCGATGGCGTCGAGCGTCGCGGTGGGAAAAAGCATCCGGGTGCGCCACTGCGTCGCCGTTGCATGCCGGATGAGCCGCCCGATCCGCATCACCAGCTCCCCGAGGCGCCGCCGCCACCGCCTCCCCCGCCACCGCCGCTGAAACCGCCTCCCCCGCCAAATCCTCCGCCGCCACCGAAGCCTCCGCCGCCAAAGCCACCCATGCCGCCCCAGCGGCCGCCGCTCGACCAACCTGTGCGTGAGCCGCCGCTTAGCAGCGCGAACAAGAATGCAAACACGCCGGCACCGATGCCGATGGGAATGACATGACTCAAGAACCAGACGATTCCGCCCGCCAAGCCGCCGGTGGCAACCGACCCGAACAACCTGCCGAAAATGGCCCGCAGCACGCCGCTGACGACGAAAACCACCACCAACAGCAGCGGCAACATGTTGCCCAATCCATTGCGCCGTTCCCATTTTTTGTCCGGCTTGGGCAATGGTTCACCGTTCACCACCGAGATCATTTGATCAATGCCCTTTTCCACGCCGCCGTCGTAGTCGCCCAGCTTGAAACGCGGCGTGATGGTCTCCGTGATGATTCGATTCGCGACGGCATCCGGCAGTACGCCCTCCAAGCCGTAACCGACCTCGATGCGCACGCGCCGGTCGTCTTTCGCGACGATCAGGATCGCACCGTCATCGACGCCCTTACGGCCAACCTTCCAGGCGTCCAGGGTGCGTATGCCGAATTGCTCGATCTCCTCGGGCTGCGTGGTGGGGACCACGAGCACCACGAGCTGACTGCCCTTCTTGGCCTCGAGATCCGCAAGCTTCGCCTCGATCCGCGCCACCGCGCCGCCCGAGAGAGTGCCGGTCAGGTCCGTGACCCGCGCGGCGAGCGGCGGCACGGCAACGTCGGCGCCGGCGAGCGCAACGCTGAATAGCAGGATCAGCCCTGCCCCCAGGCGGGCGATGCGCACGGTTTAGTGCGCGGGCGCAGCCGGCGGCGGCGCGAAGTCGACCGCGGGCGGTTTGGAAATCGCGGCTTCGTTCTCCACGGAAAAATTCGCCTTGGTTTTGTAGCCGAACATCATCGCGGTGAGATTCGACGGGAAGGAACGGATCGCCAGATTGTAGGTCTGCACCGACTGGATGTAGCGATTGCGCGCCACGGTGATCCTATTCTCGGTGCCCTCGAGCTGCGCTTGCAAATCGCGGAAATTCTGGTCGGATTTCAATTGCGGATAATTCTCCGCCACCACCAACAGTCTGGATAAGGCGCTCGTCAGTTGCGACTGCGCCGCTTGAAATTTCGCCAGCGCCGCCGGGTCGTTCACCAGCTCCGGCGTTGCCTGGATGGAGCCGACCTTGGCGCGTGCTTCGGTGACACCCAACAGCACCGTCTGCTCCTGCGCGGCATACCCCTGCACGGTCTTCACCAAATTGGGAATGAGGTCGGCGCGCCGCTGGTATTGATTGAGCACTTCCGACCAGGCCGCCTTGGTTTGTTCATCGGCCGACTGAATGTTGTTGTAGCCGCACCCCGACAGCAGCAGCCCCGCGGCCGCTATCCAAGCGAAAGCAAATTTACCCATCTTCCCCTCCTGCCCTTTTTGGTGGGCGTGCACGCGAAGTCTACCACTTGGTAAAAAAAAGCCCCGAGTGTTAGCTCGGGGCATGAGAGGCGGACTTCAATGAAGGGAAGTAAAGCCCGCTAGGGGATCGGTCGCCTTAGTGCAATTGGTGCCACTGTAGGACTTGGATATCGGTTTCCTCGAGGTCGAAGCTGCGCGCCAGCATGCGCGCGATATTTCGATCGCCTTCCACACTTCCCGACTCGCCGAGCAATTCCACGACGCCGCGATATTCGTTGTACTCGATGGCGTCTTCCGATTGCGCGATAAAGTGGGTGTAGTATTTAGCGCTCATGGGTGCAGAGCTTATGATTCGAGCCTGCGGCAATCTGTGAGCAACTGCTCAGTCGGGCGTAATCCGGCTTGAACTATTTCACGGCCTTGAAACTCGCTTGAAGAATATTGCACCGTGTCAAGATATCGCCCGCCCACTCCGCCCGGCTCGAAGTACATCACCCCCGAGGGTGCGAAGCGGCTGCAGGACGAGCTTGATCGGTTGTGGCACGAGGAGCGGCCGCGCGTGACGCAGGCAGTTTCAGAAGCCGCGGCTCAGGGCGACCGCTCGGAGAATGCTGAGTACACCTACGGCAAGAAGCGGCTGCACGAAATAGACCGGCGGGTGCGCTTTTTGCGCAAGCGGCTCGAGGGTATGGTGATCGTCGACCCACAAGCGGATGCGGGCCGCCGCGACGCGAAGCGCATCTTCTTCGGCGCCTGGGTGCAGATTGAAACTGCGGCCGGTGACCTGCGCTGGCATCGCATTGTCGGCCCCGACGAATTCGACATGGAGGGCGGCTACGTCAGCATGGATTCGCCGCTGGGACGCAGCCTGCTCGGCAAGCGTCTCGGGGACGAAGTGACGGTGGATCTGCCGGGAGGGGCGGCCACCGTTACGGTGGCCGCGATCAGCTATGCGCTCAAACCACCCGAATGTTCTTGAATTGCCAGGGATCCGTCGTATCCAGGTCTTCGCCGAACAATTCGCCACGTTGATACAGCGGCGTCCAGTCGGTGTACTTGCCTACCACCGGGCCTAGATAGGGCCGGCAAATGTCCAGCGGCCGCTGGTAATCCATGTCGTCCGGTTCGACCACGCCGCGGGTCGGATTCTCCATGGCCCAGATCATGCCGGCGAGCGCTGCGGCGGTAACTTGCAGGCTGGTCGCACTGTTATACGGTGCCAGCGCGCGCGCCTCGCCAATGGAGAGTTGCGAGCCGTACCAGTAGGCATTTTTTGCGTGCCCCGCCAGGAGCACGCCGAGCTCATCGATGCCTTCGGTGATCTCGCCCATCATGATGCGATTGCGATCCTGCAGGTGCCAGTTGCGGCCGGCCAGTTCGTGCACCGACAGCACGGCGTTGTCGCTGGGATGGTAGGCATAGTGGCTGGTGGGCCGGTACACGGCGCGATCGCCTTCCATCACGGTGTAGTAGTCGGCGAGAGAAATCGCTTCCGAGTGGGTGATCAGAAATCCGTGGAAATGTCCGGCCGCCGGCGTCCAGGTGCGAACCCGAGTGCTGGCGCCGGGCCGATTCAAGTAAATGGCGCAGCGCGAGCCGGCCTTGTGCCGCCCGCCATCCGCCGGGAAATGCTTCTCGTGCGTGCCCCAACCGAGTTCCGCCGGCTGCGCGCCCTCGCTGACGAAGCCGTCGACCGACCACGTATTGACGAACTCGTTGGGTTGCTTCGGCACATTGGCGACTTGCGTGTCGCGTTCCGCGATGTGAATGACCTTGATGCCCAAGGTTTGCGCAAGCGTAGCCCATCCGGCGCGGCTGTCGGGAACGCCGCTCTTGATGCCCGTGTCCTTGGCAATATTCAACAGCGCCTGCTTCACCAAGTGCGACACCAGGCCGGGATTGGCGCCGTGGGTGAGCACGGCGGTCGGAGATTTCTCATGTCCCTTGCGCAGCTTGAGCGCATCCAAACGCATCGCATAGTTGCTGCGCGCTTCGACCGGCATATTAGGATCCGTGTAGCCGCCGGCCCAGGGCTCGATGCAGGTATCCAAATACAGGGCGCCGCGCTCGCGCGCCAATTGAATCAGCGCGACGCTCGACACGTCGACCGACAGATTCAACAGGAAATCGCCGGCCCCCAACAGGGGCTCCAGTACCTTGCGGTAATTCTCCGCGGTGAGGGCGGTCTTGACGAATTTCACGCCGAATTCCGCGGCTTCCTTGTTGCCCTTGTCCTCGGCCGTGACGATGGTGATGCGCTGCGCCGAAGTGCCGATGTGACGCAAGATCAAAGGCAAGACACCCTGTCCGATGCTGCCGAAACCGACCATGATGATCTTGCCCGCGAATTTCGCATGCACTTCATGCCTGCTCATAACTTTTCTGCCATGTTGTTTTCCTGAGTTCCAATTCAAGTTTCCCGCCAGTGAGGCGGGTAGGTACGTTCGTACCCGGGAAGCGATTCAATGCGGTGGATCCAGCGCGCCAGTGCAGGATAGTTGCGTTCCATGGGCAAGAAGCGCGCCCCGAGTTCTGCGGCGGCGCTGCGATCGAGCGCCCGCCGCAACAGTTGGATCCAAGGGAAAATGACCATGTCGAGCGCGGAGTAATTGACGCCGACGATCCATTCTTCTTTGCTCAAGCGCCCCTCGATGGTACGCGCCTCACGCCCGACCACGTGCATGGCGTCGGTGAGGTTGTCGATATCGCCGGCGACCTGATCGGAGAAGATGGCGCCGACGATCTTCTGCAGCGAGGGCTCGGCATAAGCTTGAAACTCGCAAATCACGCGCATGATGACGCCGGATTCCTCCGGCGTCAGTCCGAAAATCGGGACCTGGGGGTACTTCAAGTCCAAGTAATAGAGAATCGCGACCGATTCGAACACCACATAGTCGCCGTCCTTCAATACCGGGACTCGGCCGCGCGGATTCATTTTCAGCATCTGAGGCGATTGATGTTCCTGCTTGTCGAAGTGCAGGAGTTGGGACTCGTATTGCAGCCCCTTGTGCTCCAGCGCCAAGAGGACTCGCCACGAGAAGGGACTGCCGCTGCCCCAATAGAGAGTGAGTGCCATGGTTCGATTGTAGCGGATGAAGTTCACCCAGCATCGCGCTAAGCTCGATTGGTGGCATTCACGACCTTAATCAGCGCCGCCGTCCTTCGCGACCGGCTCAATGAGCCGGACCTCCGGATCATCGACGGCCGCTTCGAGCTCGCCGGTCCGCAAGCCGGCCGGCGCGCATATCTGCAGAGTCATGTCCCGGAGGCGCGCTACGCCGACCTCAACCGGGACTTATCGGCGCCGATCAGCGCAACTTCCGGACGCCATCCGCTGCCGGCGCCGGCTGACTTCGCGGCCACGTTGCAGCGCTTGGGGGTGGGCCGGACCACCCAAGTGATTGCCTATGACGAGAGCGCGGGCGCGTATGCCGCGAGGGCTTGGTGGCTGCTGCGCTGGGTGGGACATGGCGCGGTGGCGGTGTTGGACGGCGGCATGAAGGCCTGGGTCGGCATCGGCGGCCGGTTGGAGTCCGGTGAGCCTAGGCCTTTGCCGGCAGCGGCGGACGGCGGCTACCCCCAAGCGCCGCAAGCCGATACGGGCGCGGTGATCGATACCGAGGGAGTCGCGGCCAAGCTGCGAGATCCCGGCTTTCTCTTGAGCGACGCGCGGGCTCCGGAGCGTTTCGCCGGCACGGTCGAGCCCATCGACAGCGTCGCCGGACATGTCGCGGGAGCGGTGAATCATCCTTTTTCCGCCAATCTTGGTGCGGACGGCCGTTTTCTGCCCGCGCCGGAATTGCAGCGGCTGTGGCTCGAGCGCCTCGCCGGCCGAAGACCGGCACAGGTGGCCGCCATGTGCGGATCGGGGGTCACCGCCTGCCACAACTTGCTCAGCTTGGAACTCGCGGGATTGAGCGGCGCCAAACTCTATGCCGGCTCCTGGAGCGAATGGATCCGCGATCCGCGCCGCCCTATCGCCTAAAGGTGCGTAGCCCACCATTTACTTGCAGCCACAATTTGTTATCGTGCGCGCCTCATGAACACGCCCGCGAAAGCGCCGAACGCTTCGAACCTCACATGGAAGATCGCCGAGTCGCTCGACCTGTACCAAGTCGAGGCCTGGGGCAAGGGATACTTCTCCATCAACGCCGACGGCCATGTCGTTATCCGGCCGAACCAGGATGCGAGCCGCGAAATCGACCTGTACGACGTGGTTCAGGGACTCAAAGCGCGGGATCTGCATACGCCGGTGGTCATCCGTTTCTCCGATATTCTGGCGCACCGGCTACGCCATCTTGCGGACGCGTTTGCCACGGCCATCTCGGAAAACGACTACAAAAATCGCTATGCCGCGGTGTTTCCCATCAAGGTCAATCAGCAGCGGCTCGTGGTCGAAGAGGTGTACCGCTACGGCAAGGAATTCGGATTCGGTCTCGAGGTCGGCTCCAAGCCCGAACTGCTCGCGGTCATGGCGATCACCGAAAATGCGCCCGAGCGCCTCGTGGTTTGCAACGGCTTCAAGGACGACAGCTACATCGAAGCGGTGATGATCGCCACCAAGCTCGGCCGCACCATCATTCCCGTGGTCGAGAACTACGAAGAAATCCACCTGATTTTGAAGCACGCCGAGAAGTACGGGGTGCGGCCCAGGATCGGCGTGCGCGTCAAGCTCGCAAGCGAGGGCGCCGGACGCTGGCGCGAATCGGCCGGTGAAAAGTCTAAATTCGGCCTTTTCATCAGCGAGATTCTGGATCTGCATGCGCTCTTAAAGGAGCGCAACATGCTCGATTGCCTGCAGCTGGTTCACTGCCACCCCGGCAGCCAGCTGCAGGACATCCGCCGCGTCAAGGACGCGATCAACGAGCTGGCGCACGTGTACGCTGAGCTCAAGATCATGGGCGCGGGACTGCAGTACATCGATATCGGCGGCGGCCTGGGGGTCGACTACGACGGCAGCGGGACGAATTACGAATCCTCGATGAACTACACCCTGAACGAATACGCCGGCGACGTGGTGTATCGCATCAAGAGCGTCTGCGATGCGCGCGATGTCCCGCATCCGATGATCGTGAGCGAGTCGGGCCGCGCCATCGCCGCGCACCACAGCCTGCTGGTCTTCGATACTTTGGGATCGTCCAAGCTGGATCAATTCAAGGTGTCGGGCCGGCCCGATGAGGACTATCACGGCACCGAAGAGCTGCCGCAGCCGGTGCTCGACCTGTTCGACAGCTATCGATCCGTGAACGAGCGGCGGCTGGTCGAGTGCTATCACGACGCGCTGCAGGCCCGCGAACAAGCCCTGCAGATGTTCAATCTCGGCTATTTGAGCCTGGAGTTTCGCGGCTTGGCGGAGCGGCTGTACTGGGCGACGTGCGCCAAGCTGCGCGACTATTGCCGCAAGCTGGACCGCGTTCCGGAAGAGCTGGATAACATCGAGGACATGCTGAGCGATATCTATTTCTGTAATTTTTCCATTTTTCAGTCGCTGCCGGACAGCTGGGCCATCGGGCAGGTGTTCCCCATCATGCCCATCCAGCGCCTCGCCGAACGCCCGACCCGCAATGCCGTGCTGGCCGACATCACCTGCGATTCGGACGGCAAAATCGACAAGTTCGTGCACCCGAGGATTACCAAACGCACCCTGGAAGTTCATGAGCTCAATCCGGGTGAGCCCTACTTCCTGGCGGCATTTCTGGTGGGCGCCTACCAGGAAACCCTGGGCGATCTACATAACCTGTTCGGCGATACCCATGTCGTGCACATTCGGCTGCAGGAGGGCGGCGGCTGGTGGATCGAGGAAATCGTCAAAGGCGACACCGCCAACAAAGTGCTCGAGTACATGGAGTACGACACCGATGAGCTGTATCCCGGGATCGCCCGGGATTGCGAGCGGGCCGTGCAGGAGGGCCGGATGTCTTTGAGCGAGGCGCAAGCGGTCAAGCGATTCTATGAGAACGAGCTCAACGGTTACGCGTATCTAGAGGTTGAGTAACGCTTTTCGCCTGGTATATCTCTGGTTTGCCAACAATTATCTCAAAGGGTAGCATCGGCCATTAGGTCGTTTCCCTAATTCAAATTAGTGAATGGCCGACGGTACAGAGCTCGACGCTGCAGCTCGCGCGGGTGTCTGGATGTTGAAACTTCTGTCAGTGAGATTAGTTGAATGACGACGATCTACGTTGGCAACCTGCCATTCACCGCAACCGAAGACGAAGTCCGCGCGATTTTCGAGCGCCACGGCAACGTCGAATCCGTCAAACTCATCAACGACCGGGAAACCGGCCGGCCGCGAGGATTCGCGTTCGTCGACATGGCGGCGGGTGAAGCGCAAAACGCCATCCAGCAGACCAACGGTTTCCAAATGGGAGGCCGGCCGTTGCGGGTGAATGAGGCGCAGGAACGTGCGCCGCGCAAGCCCGGCGGCGGGGGCGGCGGTGGCGGGAGTGGTGGAGGCGGCGGCGGATCACGCCGTTGGTAAGTGCCGACGGGTAGCTTCGCTGCCCGCGTAGGCGCTCACCACATTTCTTTGAGTTGCGCGACGACGTCGACCGTTGCCGCTTCGTCAGCCTTTAGATTTTCCACGCCGATGGTGGTTCGGACGGAAATCTTTTCAAGACTCTCCAAAACCCGGTCGGTCATGAACCTGCTCTTCGCGCCATACACATGCGCGTCGCCATTCTTGGCCTGTTGAGTCACCGCGAATTTCAACGGCGCGCACAGATGCAATTCGTTGCGCGCCCGGGTCATGGCCACATACAGCAAGCGGCGCTCTTCCTCGATCATCTCCGGCTTGCCGGTCGCGAACTCCGAGGGAAAATTCCCATCCGAGACATTCAGCACATAGACGATATCCCACTCCTGACCCTTGGCGGAGTGAATGGTGGACAGGATCACGTAATCCTCGTCTTTCGAAGCACCCTGCGACTGATCGCTCGAAGCCACCGGCGGATCCAAGGTCAGCTCCGTTAGGAATCTTTCACGGTTGGGTTGCTGCGCGCCGAGGGTTTCCAGTTGCTCCAAGTCGCCCATGCGCGTCCAGCCCGAATCGTAAATACGCTCGAGTTGCGGCTTGTACCAATCCTTCACCAAGCCGATCTGGCCCGGCCACGGCGTCGCCGGGTCGGCGAGCTTTTCGAACAGGGCGCAGAAGCGCTTCCAATCCATTTTGACCGGCTGCGGAGCGTCGTAATCGGCCAGAGCCTTGGCCTCGAAACCACGCGCCTCGAAGTGCTCCAGCGCCTGCTTCGCATTCGCCGGGCCGAAGCCGGGCTGCAGCTTCAGGACGCGGAATCCCGCCACGGAATTGCGCGGATTATCGGCCCAGCGCAGCACCGACATCATGTCCTTGACGTGCGCCGCTTCCAAAAATTTTAGCCCGCCGTATTTCACGAACGGAATGTTCTTCTTGGTCAGCTCGACTTCCAGCACGTCGCTGTGGTGCGAACTGCGGAACAGAATCGCGTGACGCTTCAGCGAACCGCCGATCTCGCGCGTCTGCAGGATCTTGCCGCAGATGTATTCGGCCTGGGCTTGCACATCGTCCAGCGCCACATAGAAAGGCTTCTGAGCCGATTGACGCAGGCCCATCAGAGTCTTGCGGTGCTGACGCGCCCCGTCGGCCATCAGTGCGTTGGCGGAATCCAATATCTGCTGCGTCGATCGATAATTTTGCGCCAGCACCACGATCTCGGCCTTCGGCTTGTAGCGGTCGGCGAATCCCAGGATGTTTTCCACCGCCGCGGCGCGAAACGAGTAGATCGCCTGCGCATCATCGCCCACCACCGTCACGCCCTTGCCGTCCGGCTTGAGCGCGTGGACGATCTCGCCCTGCAGGCTGCTGGTGTCTTGGTACTCATCGACGAGTACATGATCGAAGTTCTTCGCCAAGCTCTGCGCCAACGCGGGCGTTTGCATCATCACGTGCCAGTAGAGCAGCAAATCATCGAAATCCAAGGCGCGAATCTTCTGTTTGCGCGCCACGTATTCACGATACAAGCGCGTGAGGTCCGCCTCCCACTCCTTGCACCAGGGAAATTGCTCGTCGAGCGTCTGTTTCAGCGACAGCCGCGTATTGACGCGGTACGAATAGATTGCGAGACAGGTGTCCTTGCGCGGAAAGCGCTTCGGCCTGCCGGAGTATCCCAACTCGCTGCGTATGACATCCATGATGTCCGCCGCATCGGAGCGGTCGAGCACGGTAAAGTTCGGGTCCAGGCCCAGGTGCTTGGCATAGAGCCGCAATATCCTGCCGCCGACCGAATGAAAAGTTCCGGCCCAGAGCAGGCGCGACACGACGCTGCGATCGCCCGCCTTGCCTCGGTCCGACAGGACCTCCGCGACGATGGTCTGGGTGCGTTTGATCATTTCCTGCGACGCGCGGCGCGTGAAGGTCAGCATGAGAATGCGTGCCGGATCGGTGCCGTTCAGCACCAGGTGAGCGGTCCGGTGCGCCAGGGTGTTGGTCTTGCCGGTGCCGGCGCCCGCCAGAATCAGCAGGGGACCGGCGCTCACGCCTTTCTCCGGGGCTGCGCTGCCGAAGGTCGCCGCACGGCGCTGACCGGTATTCAGCACGTCAAATGCGTTTTGCTTGGCTTTCATCATAGGCGGTCGGTACTGTACGTATATCCAGATCCAGACGCAACATGCGCTAGACTGCCCGGAGCATCGCGCGTCGGACGACGCCGCGCGAGGAGGCAGATCACACACTCGTCCGAGGAATCAATTCATGCTGAAACCCATCGTCGTCGCCAGCGCCCCTGCGCACGACGGCCGCGTCATCAAGGTCTCTACCGAGCGGCTGCGTTATTCGAACGGCAGCGAATACGACATCGATTACGTGCGCCACCCCGGCGCCGCGGCGGTAGTCGCGGTCGATGGCGCGAATCGCGTCTGTCTGGTGCGCCAGTACCGGCACGGCGTCCAGGATTTCTTGTGGGAGATTCCCGCCGGGAAACTCGATGCCGGAGAGCCGCCGGAAGTATGCGCCGTGCGGGAATTACAGGAAGAAACCGGCGTCGCGGCCAGGCGCTGGACGCCCTTGGGCTTGTACATTCCGGCACCGAGCATTTTTACCGAGATCATCCACCTCTACCTGGCGCGGGATCTGAATGTGGGCGCCGCCAATCCGGATGCCGACGAGGAGCTGGAGCTCAAATGGCTGCCGCTGGAGCAAGCCATCGAGCGTGTGCTGCGCGGCGATTGGAACGACGGCAAAACGGCCATGGCCTTGTTTCGGGCGCAATTTCAGCTGCAAATGTGACGCCGCGCCGCTTTTGGAAGGGTCTGTCTTGACTTAACTCGTGCATCGCCTACAAAGGGTATCGTGAGCAACGAGAAGTCAAAACCAACCGCCAAGCCCGCCCCCGGCGAGCCGGCGGAGCCGTCCCCGCCGCCGGCGGGCGGCGATAAATCCACCGGGCGCGTCAAATTCGACGAGCGCGGCAACGCCGTTTGGGAATGGCAGGTGACGACCGGCGCCTTCGGCCTGGAAGTCTCGACGCAGCGGCTGCAGAAGCTCGAGCATCCCGCGCTGTCGCTCGCCGACGATGCGCCGACGCCGTTCGAGACCGTGCGCAGCAATCCGCTGGGAACCAAAAAAGGCTACGATCCGTACGACAGCGGCCGGCTTGGCAAGAAGCCGCCGCCCGCGAAAAAGGATCTGCGCAAGTTGAGCGAATGGTTGAAATTGAAAAAACAGGCGGAAGCCAACAAGGACGAAGAGCCGCAGGAATGACGTTGAGTCATCAGCCCAGCGCGTGGCGCAGCTTTGCCGCGTGCCGCAAGCGGTAAAACCGGCGCAATTCCCGCACCATCGCCTCGATCCTCGCGACTCCCCTATTCACGAATCGCCGTTCCAGCCGTCGGCAATAGTGCGCCGCGAGAGCGTGCGCCGTGCGGTAGCGTTCATACTGATCGGGCTCGAGGCGCGCATCGAAGCTGACGCGGTCGAACAGGCGCGCATGCACTTGCTGGGGATATGACTCGCCGCCCAGTTGCTGCGCCAGGAGAAATACCGTGATGGCGTATTTGTCCACCTCGGCCTGCGTTTCCAATTCCAGCAGCGACACCGGCAGATCGCGTTGCAGTCCCCAGATCGAATAGACGAAGTGGCTGACGCCCTCGAGCGCCGTGCAGTAGTCCGCCAGATTGCTTTCCGTCAGCTCACGATGCGGATCAGCCGCTTCCAGGCGGCTCAAAATCGCCGGATCCAGGTACAGTGCCACGCCGGCGCCATCCGCGGTTTCGGCCAGCAGCAATTCCTCCTCCAGTGCGCGCCTTTCATTCAGCCGCTCGCCGTCCGCCACCGAGGTCCGGTCCGTGACCAGAAAATCGTACACATCGTAGGGCAGGTCGACGTCGTAGAGGCGACCGAGCAGAGTTTGCAGGCTGCGCAGCACCATCTCCCGCTCCTACTGCTCGCGGCGCGCGCCCGCGGCGGCCACAGGCTGCACGCCCAACTGACGCAGCAATCCTCGCGCCCGTGGGCTGCCGGTTTTCATCCAGATTTCATACAGGCGCAGGATATCTGCGTCGGTATAGCGATAGGACATGTCGCTCACTTCATTCAGCGCATCGACCAGCCCCTGGAATTTCTGCGCCAGCTGCGCGTACACGCCTGCGACGCAGCGGCCCGACAAGCTGCGCTGCAGGGTGTCCGCCAGAGAACTGTAGGCGTTGCCGCCCATGGCAATGTGATAATCGATGTCGATCAATTTGCGCGCGAAACTGCGCGCGAAGAATCCAGCCACGAACAGTGACACATCGCCCAGACGCTGCAGCCCCCGTTGCCGGGCGCCGGCGCTCGGCGCCTCCAGCGCATCCGCGAGCATCCGCGCCAACGGCCTGATGCGCAGGCCATCGGGCGTGCGCTCGTACAGCGCATCCGCACGGGAGAACATGGTCAGCAGATTTACGACGTATTGTTCGGCTTGCTCGTCTAGTCCTAAATGCTGATGTTCGCTGGCGCTGTGAAATGCGTCACGAAAGAATTCCCGCAGCGAACTTACCGCAACCAGAGGTCCCGCAGTCAACGCTTGCATATGGCATCCTTTTTTCGGACTGATACCATCCTATCGACTACGCTACGCGCAAGTGAATATTAAAAGCGCGAACTGGAGTCAGAAAATGCCTATATTTTCAGGCATTTTACAATCAGCAGTCTCCTGCCTAGGCTGCTAAACGATTTCCTCGAGCGTCTTTATGGTGCGCGCGGGCGGCGGCAGGTGAGCAGGCCAGATCTTGTCATTGCGGTTGAGCCAAGCCGCATGCATTCCCGCATGCGTCGCGCCGATGACGTCGAGCCGCGGATCATCGCCGATGTGCAGCACCTGTGCCGCGGCGACGCCGGCCACCTCGAGCAGGCGCTTGAAAATGCGCACGTCCGGTTTGGCGGCGCCTGCCGAGATCGCGGTGATGTGGCCTTCGAACCAATGCGCGATTCCGCAGCGTTGCAAATCGGCGTTGCCGTTACTGAGTGCGAATAAACGGTAGCGCGCGCTCAAGCGTTCGAGCGACGCCGCCACCTCCTCGTACAACTCGACTCGGTTGCGTTCTGCGAAGAAAACCTCGAATGCCTCGTCGGCATGGCCGGGGTCGTGACCGCCCTGCACGAACATTTCCGCCAAGGCGCGATGGCGCAGGAATGTCATGTCGTAACCGCGTTCCGGATATTGTTCAGCGAGCCTTGCGCGCATGGCACGCAGCGACTCGCGGTCGTGCCCGCGCATCATTTCCGGATGCCGCTCCTCCAACCACGCATGCATCGCGCTTTCGGCCGCGAGCAACACCGGCTCGACGGCCCACAAGGTGTCGTCCAGATCGAAACTCAGCACCAACTCTGCATTCATTCAAAACCCCGGAGGCGCCCGCCGCTGTTAGAATCGCGCCATGGCCACCTTACTGATCGGCAACAAGAACTACTCCAGCTGGTCGCTGCGGCCTTGGCTATTCTTGCGCAAAGCGGGTTTTGAGTTCCAAGAACAAATCGTTTATTTGGACACGAGCGGCCATCAGGAACAAATCGCGGCGCTGTCTCCGTCGCGGCGTGTTCCCTTGCTGATCGACGGCGCCGTGAAGATCTGGGATTCGATCGCGATTTGCGAATATACCGCCGAGGCGAGCGGCCGCGGCTGGCCGGCCGATCGGATCGCGCGCGCCCGTGCCCGCTCCGTGGCCGCGGAAATGCACTCCGGCTTCCAGGCCTTGCGCACCGAATGTCCGATGAATGTGCGCGCGCTCGATCGGCGCGTGCCGCTCACCGCGCAACTCAAGGCCGATATCGCTCGAATCGACGACATCTGGTCCGAGTGCCGCCGGGACTTTGGCGCCGGCGGCAACTGGCTGTTCGGCGGGTTCAGCATCGCCGATGCGATGTTCGCTCCGGTGTTGTTTCGCTTTCGCAGCTACGGCGCGGCGCTCCGCGCGGCATCGCAAAGCTACATGGAGTTTGCGCTGCAAGATCCGATGCTGCGCGAATGGCACGACGCCGCGGCGAAGGAAGGTCACGCGCTGCCGCATGTCGACCGGATCGGCGCTTGAGGCACCGCCGGGCGTATAATTGAATCGTATCTCCACTAAGAGAGCCCCCATGCTTCCAGAACGCCTGACTTTAGCTTTGAGCCTGGCATGCTTCGCCACGGCGTCAATTGCCGCCGCCCCTGCTCAAGATCCGGTGCTGCCCTTCAGCGTTCAAGACATGGTGCGCATGGAGCGGATCTCGGACGCCGCCGTGGCGCCGGACGGCAAGCATATCGCGTACACCCAACGCACCACCGACATGGAGGCGAACAAGGGCCGTACCAGCGTTTGGATGCTGGACACCGGCAAGCGCGGGGCAACGCCGCTGCGTCTCACCGACGGCGGCCCGAACTCGAATTCTCCGGAATGGAGCAAGGACGGCAAATTCATCTACTTCCTCTCCAATCGCAGCGGCACGATGCAAGTGTGGCGGATCAGCTCGGCCGGCACGGGTCCACGCGGCGATACGCCGGTTCCCGATTCGACCCAGGTGACCAACCTGCCGCTCGATGTGGGCAGCTTCCGCGTCTCGCCGAAGTCGGATCGGATCCTCGTGAGCGTCGAGGTTTTTCCGGACTGCGCGGACCTCGCCTGCACCAAGCAACGCCTGGACGCGGCCGCCCACGCACCCGCAAGCGGCGTCTTGTACAAGCAGCTGTTCATCAGGCATTGGGATGCCTGGAGCGATGGCCGGCGCTCGCAGGTTTTCGCCTTGGGCCTAAACGACAGCGGCGCAGCGCAAGGCACGCCGGTAAACTTGACCGGCGGCATCGGCGATGTGCCCGGCAAACCGTTTGGCGGCCGCGAGGACTATGCTTTCAGTCCGGACGGCGCGCAGGTGGCCTTCTCGGTCCGCGGCAGCCAGGGCGAGCCTTGGTCGACGAATTTCGATGTCTATCAGGTGTCCGCCGCCGGCGGCGCGCCGCCGAAGAACCTCACCGCCGACAACAAGGCCTGGGACGCGCAACCGGCCTTCTCTCCCGACGGCTCGCAACTCGCCTACCTGGCGATGGATAGGCCGGGTTTCGAGGCCGATCGATTTCATCTCGTGCTGCTCAACCTGCAGACGGGCGTAAACCGAGCGCTGACCCAGAACTGGGATCGGTCGATCGGCAGCTTTGCGTGGTCGCGGGACGGCAAGACCCTGTTTGCAACGGCCGATCATTTGGGTCAACGCCCGTTGTGGGCGGTCGATGTCGCGAGCGGCCGTGCATCGGCCATCACCGGCGCGGGCGAAGTGGAAGGGTTCAGCGTCGGCACTTCGAAAGTGTTTTATACCGCCAGCAGCCTGGGGGCTCCCGCCGATCTCTATTCGGTCGGTTTCACCGGCGGTAAACCGACGCAGTGGACTCACTTGAACCAGGCGCTCATGGATCAGCGCAAGTTCGGCGAATATCAGCAATTCAGCTTTGCCGGCTCGAACAATGAAAATGTATTCGGCTACGTGGTCAAGCCGGTCGACTTCAAAGCCGACCGCAAGTATCCGGTGGCGTTTTTGATTCACGGCGGGCCGCAGGGCAGCTTCGGCAACGCCTGGAGCTTTCGCTGGAACCCTCAGGCCTTCGCCGGTGCCGGCTACGCCGCGGTCATGATCGATTTTCACGGCTCCACCGGATACGGCCAGGCTTTCACCGACTCCATCAGCGGTGATTGGGGCGGCAGGCCGCTCGAGGATTTGAAGCTCGGCTTGGATGCGGCGCTCAAATCCAACCCCTGGCTCGACGGCGAACACGTCTGTGCGCTGGGTGGATCCTACGGCGGCTACATGATCAATTTGATAGCGGGACAGTGGCCGGACCGCTTTAAGTGCCTGGTCAGCCACGACGGTATTTTCGATAACCGCGCCATGTACTACTCGACCGAAGAGCTTTGGTTCCCGGAGCACGAATTCTCCGGGCCCGAGTATCAAAATCCCGCCGCGTACGCCAAGTTCAATCCCATCGACCATGTGGCCAACTGGAAAACGCCGACGTTGGTGATCCACGGCCAGCAGGATTTTCGGGTGCCGCTCTCGCAGGGTTTATCGGTGTTCACCGCCCTGCAGCGGCGCGGCATACCGAGCGAACTCTTGTACTTTCCGAACGAGAATCACTGGGTATTGAAGCCGGCCGACAGCATCGAGTGGTACGACACCGTGCTGGCGTGGCTGAATCGCTGGACGCGGCCATGAGCTTGTTTGCGCAGTCAAGGCTCGACGGCGCGCCACGCGGCAGGGTAATTCTCACCGAGCTGCATGATCCGGTGCAGCAAGTCGTCGTAGTTCATTCCGGCTTTGAGCGCGGAAGCAGAGAAGTCCTCCGCGGCCGATATGTTCGGATTGGCATTCGCCTCCAGCACGAATAATTCCCCATCGGCGCGCAGACGAAAGTCCATGCGCGCATAGCCGGTCAAATGCAATGCTCGAAAGATGCGCTTCGAGAGTTGCTCCAAGCGCGCCACGGTGCCGTCGGGCAACTCCGCCGCGGCCGCCGTGGTGATGCCGTAGCGTTGTTGATAGCCGCGATCCCACTTCACCTTGCGGGTGGCGATGGCGGGCAGGTTCTCGGGCAGAGACCCGAAAGTCATTTCCCACACCGGCAGCACCGTGAGCCGATCATTTCCCATCACGCCGACGTACAACTCGCGGCCCTCGATGTACTCCTCGACCAGCGCGTCGGAATGCGTCTGCTCGTGGATGAACGCCACGCGCTCGGCGAGCTGCTTCGAGTCGCCGACCACCGATGCCTGCGCGATCCCCAACGAGGCATCTTCGGTGGAGGACTTCACGAACAGCGGAAAACGCAGGTTCTTCGGGATTCGCAGCTTTTTGCCGCGGGGAAACACGATGAATTGCGGCGTGGGAACGCGGTGATACGACAGCAACTGCTTGGAGAGCACCTTGTCGCGCGAGAGGAGCATGCCCCGCGGATTGCAGCCGGTGTAGGGCTGGTGCATGAGTTCTAGAAACGCCACGACATGCTGATCGTAGGTCACGATGCCGTCGAATTCCTCGAGCAGGTTGAAGACGATGCTCGGCTTCCACTCGGTAATGGCACGGCGCAACGCCGACAGGCTGTCGCTCAAGCCCAATGGCATGACCTCGTGGCCTGATTTCTTCAGATGCGATATCACGTCGTATTCGGTGCGCCATTCTTCGATCTCTTTTTCGGTCGAGCCTTTGAGCGACTCCGGCGGCACCAGCGTCGAATGGACCAGCACCAAGGCGCGAACCTTCTTCACGGCGCGTCTCTCATAGCGCAACTCGGGGCAGCTTGCGTTCTTCGTGGGATTCCGCGAGGCGTGCCACGACCCACAGCAACTCCGTCTTGAGTCCGCGCCGCGGGGCGCGCAGGTACAGGTTCAAGGCCTCGCAACGTTCGATCATCAAGCGCAGCACTTGGTGCACAAGGTACTCGCTAAACGCCCCCGAACGCTGGATCCGTTGGCGCAATACCGCCCGCATGTCACGCAATACGCTGGCCGCCTTTGGGCTTGCGCGATTGCGCGGCACCGCGGTAAAGACCTTGAGCAGCAACTCGTCGGCGCCCGAACGGCGCGGCAGGCGGTAGCGCGCGAGCTTTTGCTCATAGTGCTCGCGCAGCGTACCGGTCTCGTGCGTCACGTCCTCGAAGGTGCCGCGGTCGGCAATCGACGGCTTCAGCCGGCCGATGTCCGCGGCGAGCTGATCTATGTATAAAAGCTTGGCATAGGCCGGCCAGCCAACGTATTCCCGGCGCCACGGCGAATTGGGTTTGAGCCATACGGCAAAGGTCTCGGCGAAATCTTCCGTGGGATGCGCTTGGGCATACCACGCTCCCAGATGCTGCACGAAGCGCCGGCTGCCGGGCCGGGGCCGATAGGTGTCCGGATAGGGCAGCGAGGCAGGTCCGAAGGCTGAGCGCCACGATTTCAACCGCCGCAGACGATAGGCGCTGTCGATGGCGTGTCCGGCTTCATGGCGCAAAATGCGCATGAGCCAGTTTCGATTGCCGCCCTCCACTTCGCGCATGAAGCGCCGCTCGAGGTTGATCAGCCGCTTGTGCGCCAGATAAAAAGGGATGGCGATGCCCGGAATGCCGTCGGGCGAGAACCACTCCTGCGCCAACCAGCAATGCGGGCGAAAGCGGATGCCGCGCATCGACAATTCGCGGTATAGCCGCTCGATCGCACCTTGAAGCTCGGTGCCGTCAATCCCCAGCTTCAGGTCGCAAAATCGCAGACTTAAGAGCTGATCGTCCGACAGCCTTTCCCAGGCAACGGCGCGCTTTCGGGACCGTCGCGCCGGCGACATGTCAGGGAAGCCCCGCCACGAGTTCTTCTTCGACGACGCGGCGGCCTTCGAGGCCGGCGAAATCGAACAGCGTGCTGTCCGCCAGCTGCGAGCCGGCCACATTGCAGAGGCTGGAGAAAATAGCCTCGATGCGGCCGGGGAACTCCTTCTCCCACTGGTGCAGCATGTTCTTCACGGCCGTGCGCTGCATGTTGGGCTGCGATCCGCATAGGGTGCAGGGAATGATGGGAAATGCGCGGGCCGCCGCGTAGCGCGCGATCATCCTTTCCGGTACGTAGGCGAGCGGCCGAATCACGATGTGGCGGCGGTCCTCGCTCAAGAGTTTCGGCGGCATCGCCTTCAGCTTGCCGCCGAAGAACATATTCAAGAACAGGGTCTCGACGAT